>DATCNE010000158.1:0-16130 GCA_036565395.1 Dermatophilaceae bacterium | reverse complement strand
TGGGAGCAGTGGCCCCGATCGTCGCCGGCATCCGCGATCGGTCCCTGCGCCCGGAATACACCCGGACAGTGTCCGGATGGTTGGGCGTCGAGGTCGAGCAGGTCGCCAACGAGGTCGGGCGAGCTACTCGTATGGCGGCGCGCGCCACCACCGCTGCCCCGACGGCGACCACTGCCTCAGCATCGACCGGTCCCGTGACCGACTCGCCGGCGCGCCAAGTCGATTCGGACCCCGGCAGAGAGCAGGGGCACGAGCGGGGAGACGGGCACGGCAACGGGTTGGGGAATGAGGAGGGTCACGAGCACGCGTTTGAGATGGCACGCCCGGACCTGCGCGACCCGGTGGTCTCGGCTGAGCGGCAGCTGCTTCAGGCCGCGCTGCAGTTCCCGAGCCTGATCGACCCGGCCGGTTTCGAGGCCATCGCGCCCGAGTCCTTCAGCGCGCCCGCCCATCGTGCGGTCCACGACGCCATCCGGGCGGCCGGCGGAATCGAGGCGGCCGGCAAACCCGGCCACTGGGTTGACCGGGTGAGTCAGGCCGCGGCCCTGACGGTTCGGCCCCTGGTCAGTGAGCTGGCCGTGGCATCGGTGCCGGCCCGGTTCGACAAGACCACGGGACTGCCCGAGCGTCGTTACGTCGACGGACTGCTCATCCGCATCCAGGAGGTCGCGCTGACCCGCCAGATCGGCGATGCCATCAGTGCGATGCGCCGGGTGCCACCGGACGAAACTGCCGCCTCCCGAGCGCTCGGCGTCCAGCTGCAGGATCTGCAGCGTGAGCTCGCCGACCTGCGCGCCAAGCTCGGCTGATGGGCTGACGTTGGTGGGGCTGTGTTGTTGATGGGACTGTGTTGTTGATGGGACTGAGTTGTTGATGGGACTGTTCACGCGCCGAGCGCCTCAGGCAGAGCTGCCTCCCGCGATCGCGGCGGCCCTTGAGCTGGCCAAGGGGGAGCGCGTCCTGGCGTTCGCGGTCGACGACAACACCGGCGCCCATATCGTGGCGACGACCTATGCCCTGGTCGTGGTCACATCCGCGGGTCGGGCATCGGCGGTCGGCGTGTCTGCGGCTGGGACCTCAGACGCGGGCACTTCTGACGCGGGCACTTCTGACGCAGGGACATCGAGCGTCGAGCGCACACTTCGGCGGCGTTGGCTGTCCGTCGACGCTGGCGCTTGGGAGCCCGAGACAGCAACGTTGACCGTGACCTGGGCCGACGGGAAGCGTGCCGGGCAATGGTCTTTCCGTGATCAGCAGACCCTGTTTCCCGAGACGGTGCGTGAGCGAGTCCAGGCCAGCGTGGTCCTCTCGACGCGCCTCAATCTCGGCGACCGGCGGTCGGGCCGCGTCGCCATACGGCAGGATTTTGCCACTCGCGAGCTCATCGCCCAGACGATCCTGGGACGTTATGCGCGGGCTGATGACCCCGAGGTCCAGGCGCACGTTCAGGCAGCTCTGGCGCATCTGAAGGACCAGGTGGGCCTGCCAGCCTGACCGGATTTTCGGACGGGGAGCCGGTTTCAGGACTGGCGAAATCCTTTGCTACAGTCTCACCCGCAGCATTCCCCTGTAGCTCAATTGGCAGAGCAGCCGACTGTTAATCGGCAGGTTACTGGTTCGAGTCCAGTCGGGGGAGCAAACCCGCAGGTCAGCGGCTTGGAACCTCTGGCCTGCTGTCCGTAGGTGATCGCTTCAGCCCCAGTTCTTGGACCGCGAAACTTGTCTGCGAGCGGTCTGGCGGAGGTCCCAAGAGTCGTTGGTCCAACGCGAGTAGCCGGGGCCAGGTGGCGCCCCGGCACTGGCCCCGGCAGTTCTCCTGGGCATCCGAGTCGCCGGACCACTTGCCCTGATCATCACCCTCCTCGTTGAGATCGTGACCAAGATCAACGGGCTTGGCGGTCTGATGGGAACGGCCCAGGCGAACTTCCTGTCGTCCCAGGTGTATGGGCTGCTCGCCATCGCCGGCGCCCTGGGCTTCGTCGTCAACTGGGCGGTCACCCGCGCTGAGGGAGCGGTCGCACAACGGATGAGCGGCCGGGTCGAGGGATAGTTGTCTATGCCTCTCATCGTTCAGGACCTACCGGCGTGCTATCACCAGAGGACAGCGGGAAGGGTTCTCGACCAACTCGGGATCGACCACGAACTGGTCCAACGATGGGCGTAATCCTGCCGCAAGAGGTGATCCGCTTCTTGGCGGGTCGGCCCGTAATGGGTAGCGCGGAGCAAGTAGTCCCGTTGCTCAGCGTCGACTCCAACGACCTACCGCATGCGTGCCTGCTGTCTCGGGCACAGCTTGATGCGAGTGCAGCTGAGGTGCGCGCAGCAGTGACGAGTTTGCGGACGCGTGCGAACCTGCGGCGTACCGGCTCAGCACTGATCCTCGTGACCCTTGGCGATACGGTTCACCACTGCAAGCTTGGCGTCCTGCGTGCCCGAGACAACCGCGGGACTCTGCTGGTCGCCTTCGAACTGCTCGAGCACAAGGCAGACACGATGGGCATCCCGCTCTCGCCGATGACCTTTGTTGCCAGTTCATTGATCGCCAGCGTCGAGCATTGGGACGAGACGGCCGTGATGCTGCGCTCGCTCGACGACCCCTAGACCGGTCCACCGGCTATGGCGCCGGTTTGTCTGTCCGTGGAGATCCAGATGTAGATGCCGACGGGGATGGGAGTTCAGATCCGGATGGATCCCGTCCGTCGTCCTCGCACAGGTCTGAGCTCTGTGACAAACCCGACCAAGGAACGGGAGCCATGTCTGCCAGACCGACCCGGGCGAGAACGCGGCGGACTGTTTGGTCAACGATCTCCTCTACCGAAGTTGGTCGGGAGTAGAACGCCGGGACAGGTGGGGCAATGATGGCGCCCGCCTCCGCAGCGGCGGTCATGGCGCGCAGGTGACCAAGGTGCAACGGTGTCTCTCGCACCATGAGGACCAGGGGCCGCCCCTCCTTCAAACAGACGTCGGCGGCACGAGTCACCAGGTCGTTGGCATAGCAGTTCGCGACGGCTGACAGGGTCTTGATGGAGCAGGGCGCCACAATCATCGCGTCGACGGGGTAGGAGCCGGAGGCTATGGTCGCGCCGATGGCCGAGGCCTTGTGCACCACGTCGGCCAGGGATTCGACCTGACGGATGTCGAGATCGCACTCTTGTCTGACCGTCAGCGCCGCGGCGTGCGAGACAATCAGGTGCGTTTCAACCTCAGGCATGCCGTGCAGCAGCTGCAGCAGACGCACCCCGTACGGCGCTCCACTGGCTCCGGTCATTGCGACGATGATTCGCACGCGCCCAATCCTTCCAGGTATGACCCGGCCGCCGCCGAGTCGATGACTTAAGCCGAAGAGATACGCATCGACAACCCTCGCACGAATGCACCCGCTCGTCGCCTGGAGCAAGAGGAAGGCGCGAGCGACGCCGCCTTCTTCCGGACCGACTAGCGTGGCCTGCGGCGGCCGGGGAAGTGGGAATGTTCAACTGGCGCTCCGTGGGTGGGTCGCCCGCCCGCCGCGTAGGTCGATATGCGAGGACGGCGATCCCCCCCAGCCCGACCGTTCGAGCGCGGCCAGCCCGCCAACGACCAGTGACTTGGTAAGAGCCGCAGCCAGTTCGCCATCACGGTCCTCATAGGCACGCATCAATCGGTCGTGGTCCTCGACGGATCGCTTCAGCCGACCGGGCATGGACAGGCTGACGTGACGCAGCAGCAACATTCGTAATCCCAGACCGTCGAGTACTCGACGGAGAGTCTTGTTGCCTGAGATCTCGGCCTCGGTGTTTCGAAACTGGACGTTGATCCAGAAGTACCTGTCGAGGTCGTTCTCATGTTCCGCGCGAACGAGATCATCCTGCAACTGGCCAAGGCGGGCGAGATCGTCGTCGTTCCGCACCCGCACCACGGAATGGCTGACCATCGCGCACAGCTCGGCTCGCAGGTGATAGAGCTCGCGAACCTCCTCCATCTGAAGGGGCGCTACCCGCGGTCTGCGGTGCGCCGAGATCTCAACGAAGCCTTCGCGCTCCAGGGTCAGCAGGGCCTCGCGAATCGGGGTTCTGCTGCTCCTGAAGGTGCGGGCCAGATCCACCGAGTTCAGGTCGTCACCCGGCCGGAGACGACCTTCAATGATGTCGGAGCCGACGGCAAGGATCACTTCGTCCACAAGGCTCGCGCCCTGACCGCGGTTCAGCACCCTCAACAGTTCACTGCGCCCGATGCTGTCCCCCAGACGAGGTGTGACATTCTGGGCATGGCTCATGATTTCCTCCCTCGGGGGAGTTCACCCTCCGCGATAAAGACGTCAGTCCGCTTGCGGGTGACGTGCTCCATCATCCCTGCCGATTTAGTGACAAGGGAGGGCTTCGAGGCGCTCAAAGGGGCGGCAGGCGCTCGTTTCTCGGCCGGGCTCCGGTCACCCGGCGTCACTTGGACTCCGCGCCCGGCCGCGTCATGGGCTGCACCTGGTTCGGATAGGGGATCCTTTCCAGGTACCGACAAACAAGCTCGACTCCGATGACGTCGGAGTACTTCTGGTCCATGTCGAAGAGACTGACCCAATGGGACGCCTCGAATCGATCGAAACAACATTCCGCGACGACTCCGATCGCGAACCCGGCACAACAGCCATCGACCACTGTGGCCCTGACGCAGCCGCTGGTCGCCTCGCCGCAGACGAGGATCGTGTCCCGATCCCAGGAGCGAAGCAACATCTCCAGTGAAGTGCCTTGGAACGCGCTCGGCGTGGACTTCTCGATGACGACATCATCAGCATGTGGCGCCAGCTCGGCAACGATGTCGGCTGGGTTCGGTCCGTCGCCCCGCGGAGACGCGTCTACCCGAATCTTGCGATTCCACGGGCTGGGGTTGTGACTCCACGACTTTGCATAGACAACAGGAACCCTGGCCGCCCTGGCGGCAGCGACCAGATGCACCGTGCGATCGATGGCCTGCCAGCCCTCTAGTCCACATGCGGACGGCCACTCCCGCACGGCATCGAGAATGTTCATCCGCGGGAATCCGAGCCCCGCGTAATAGTCGTCGACTACCAGCAGAGCAGGCCGGTCACCCAAGCCGAAGGGCGCTTTCTTCGCCCATGACGTCGCGCCCAGCACAGCCCTGTCGCGAGGGGTGAGAAACCGATGCCAACCGGTCTGCGTCTGCTCCATCCCTGTGCCTCCTTCTTCGGCTCAGCCGGCCGAGCTCAGAGCCTTTTGAACGAAACTGTTGTCGATGTATTTCGCGACGTCGGTGGGAGCCGTCTTCTTGGCCTGCTTCGCCGCCCGGTCGAAGGCGTCCTGGATGAGGGACACCGGTTGAACGGTCGGTTCAGTCGCCCAGACGTTCAAGAAGAAGTCGTATGCGTACTTGGCGAGCTTGGGGTCGGTGACACCGCTGTTCTTCTGAATCGCCGTGAGCGTCTCGGCGGGGTGGGTGCGCAGGTACTTGAGGATCTCGACCTCCGCGTTGGCGAAGCGCTGCAAGACCTCCGGGTGCTCGGCGGCGTACTTCGACGTCACGGTGTAAGTTCCCACCGCGTACGGCAGATCCGCCAGGGTGGTGATCTTGTGATACCCCTTGGCTCCGGCCGCGTTGACCTGCGGCGGCTGGTTGACGACCGCGTTCACCGATCCGCTGTAGAGGGCTGAGAACTCGCCGGGGATGCTCCCGGTGTGCACGATCTCCACCTTGCCCGTCAAGCCGTTCTTGGCCAGCAGGGCGATGGCTCCGGCGTCACTCTCTCCGCCGGCTGAGGTAACCGCGATCTTCTTGCCGGCCAGGTCCTGGATCGACTTGATGCTCGGGTCTCCCCACACCTCAAGGTTGTACAGCCCCTCGGACAGTGCAAAGAACTTCAAGCCGACGCCGTGCATGATCGCCCCCGCACTACCGTCCGCCGGGCCGACACCGATCTGAATGCTCCCGCCCACCAGCGCAGGAACGAGGGCCGTACCTGTGTTCAGCTTCTGGAGGGTGACGTCGAGGCCATGCTTCTTGAAGATTCCGTCGTCGATGCCGACATAGAGGTCGCTGTAGCCAGCACCGATCGCAGTGTCACCGATGGTGATCGAGATCGTTTTGGCTGCAGCGTCCGACCCTGACGCCCCAGTGGCTGATGGTGTGTTGGAACTGCCACAGGCCGATACGGCCACAAGCATGCCGGCTGCGGCCGACGCAAGGGCGAGCGTACGTGCCCGTCTTGGTTTGATCATGCCTTCCATGAGCTTTCCCTTTCTAGCGTTAGGACCAGTGCGTGTAGCGGCGCTCCAGTGCGCCGATGAGCTTGGTCAGAGCGACGGCTGCAACCGCCACAACGGCAATCCCGGCCATTGCTTTGTCCATGTCGAAGTTCGCCGTCGAAAGCTGCACCAGGTACCCCAAGCCGCCACCGGCCAAGAAGAATTCCGCAACGATGGCGGCTACCAGCGCCCGCCCGACGGACAGACGGATACCGGTAAGGATGTAGGGCAAGGTGGCCGGCAACAGGACCGAGCGATAAAAGAGCAGACGCCCGGCGCAAAAGACGCGGGCCACCCTTGCATAGTCAGAGTTGAGGTTACGTACACCTGCACTGGTATTGATGATGAGCGGGATGGAAGCCGCCCAGATGACGATAAGAACTCGTGACGTCTGACCGATGCCGAACCAGAAGATGATGATCGGCAGGAAGAGAACGTAAGGAACCGAGTTGAGGATGTTCACCATCGGCTCGGTCATGTCGTAAAGCGCCCTGACTCGCCCGATGATGAGCCCCACGGGGATGCTCACGAGCAAGCTGATGAGCAGGCCCAGACCTACCTCTGAGGCGGTGCCGGCCAACGGTGTCCAGACCTCTCCCGACCTGAAGAGGTCGACCTCGGCCCGGGCAATCCTGCTCGGCGAGCTGGCGATCGTGACATCGACAAGGCCAAGCGCGGTGACGACTTGCCAGGCCGTGAACAGCAACACAAGGCCGAGGGTTCCGTAGAAGAACCGTGAGTGCTCACGGACCCATTGGCGGAAAGAAGCTGACTGCCGAGGTGGAACAGGCGCCTGCGACGGCTTTCGAGGAGCGGTCGTGAGAACTGTCATGTCGGGGCTCCTCCCGCGGCAGCCGGCTCGGCGTCGGACTCGTCAGCGCCCGACCCAGCTCGTGTGTCGGACTCCGAATCCGGCGCGTAGAGCACGCTCAGAACCTGGTCCACGCATTGAAGGAATTCCGGTGAACGCTTGTGTCCGGCCATCCGCGGGCGTGGCAGATCGATACGAATATCCGCAGCCAATTTCGCCGGAGCCTTCGAGAAGACGAGAACGCGATCGGCGAGGAAGACAGCCTCCTCGACATCGTGGGTCACGAAGACTGCGGTCTTCGCCTCGCCCATCTCGACGGCCTGCCAGACGCGAACGAGCTCGAACTGCATGGCCTCGCGCGTTTGAGCGTCCAACGCCCCGAACGGCTCGTCCAGGAGCAGCACCTCGGGCCCCGTGACCAGGGCCCTCGCCAGGTTGACCCGCTGCTTCATCCCTCCAGACAGCTCATGAGGATGGAGATCAGCGACGCTGCGCAGACCCACCAGCTCAATCATGGCGTCAACTGCTCGGCGGTCTTCTGCGGACAGAGCTTCCTGCGCCCGCAGGCTGAACTCCACGTTGCGGCGTACGGTCATCCAGGGATAGAGCGAAGGGCTCTGGAACACGAGCGACCTGTCGCGACCGGGTCCTTTCAGTGTTTCGCCGCCGAGACGCATCTCACCACCCGCGACCGGCACGAGGCCGGCGAGCGCCTCGAGGAAGGTCGTCTTCCCGCAACCGCTGGTTCCGACTATGACGACGAACTCGCCCCGCGCGATGTTGAAGTCCAGGTCGGCACAGGCGTAATGGAACACATCGGACTGCCGCCTGCGATAGCCCAGGCTCAAGTGGTCGACCTCGACGTAACCCGTGCTTTGCCCAGCAGTCGTCGCGCCGTCAGTCGCGCCGGCCGCATGCGTATCCGTCATCGTCGCCATCCTCACAGCGCTACCCACTACGAGTAGTCCGGCAGCTTGAGCAGGCCTTTGCCCACCAAGCCGTCGATGATTTCCCTGGCCAGAGCACGTGTTTCCTCGGTTGAGGTGATCAGCTCCTTGGACCAGCCGTTGTTCGGCCACCGGTTCGCTCTGGCATAAACCTCGGCGAACAGGTCGGTGCGCAGCTCAACCAGCTGGTTCCATTCGTGACCGCTGGTTCCTGGCTTGCGACTGCGAACTTCGCGAAGGGCGTTGATATCGACTTGGCCGACACAGACCGCCTCACCGGAGCCGGCGGCGGTGGAGACGATCCGACCGGTGTGGTCGATGATCTGCGAGTGACCGCGGTAGCCGTTGCGTGGACGATCTGAGCCCAAGAAGGCACCGGCGCAGACCGAAAGGAAGTAGGCGAGGTTCTCGTTTGCCCGCGCCCTGCGGAAGACATCCCACATTTGGTCGACGTCCGACCAAGGCTCAGCCGTGGGATGGATGAGGACCTCGGCGCCTTGCAGGGCCAGGGCCCGTGACATCTCGGGGAAGATGATGTCGGTGCAGCTGAGGGTGCCCAGAACGCCGAGCGGCGTGTCGACCACCGGAAACATGCTCATCTCGCCGTACCGCGCGGTGTACTCGTCATACACATCGCCCGGTCCCGTGTACACGGTGTTCAAGTTGTTGGGGCCGTTGTTCTTGCGATACTTGAGGATGATTTCACCCTCGTCGTTGACGATGAAGTTCGTGTTCCACAGTCGGCCGGGCCAGGTCTCGTCTCTCTCGTAGAGGTTGCCCATGATGTAGCAGCCGAGTCTGCGAGCCTCGGCGGCGATACGGTCGGTCACAGGTCCGGGGATCGTTTCGGCTAGCTCGATCCATTCATCGACGCTGCGCGGTCGATACTGGCCGATGACACCATATTCGGAGAAAGCAGCCAACCGCACTTCTCCGACGCGGTTGTACGTCCAGTTGAGCAGCTCGAAGATCCGATCCAGATTTTGCTCAATGATCGAATCTCGTTGCTTGGGATCGACGATCACCTTGGTTTCTTGCTGGATGAGCGCGACCTTGTAAGGCTTCACCGGGCATGACCTCTCTCCACGTACTGTCGACACTTTGTCGAAGTACGCAAACACTAGGCAGTGCCCGGAGATCTGTCAACGCCCCGCGGTGACGCTTTGGGTCCGAGGCGTCAGGGACGCCCTGGAATCTGGAGTGTCGTGAGAGCCCGGGTCTGGTGGCTGCCTGTCCGTGAGCCCGTCTGGTACCAGGTCTTTTTCGCGCGGAGGTCCCGTGGGCGGGCGGTGCCTTGCCGGTGCCTTACGGCCGACCCGGCAGCTCTTACCAGGTCCCACAAGTGTTCCCGGGCATCCACTAGACACACAGGGTGCAGCGTGTTTCACTCATACTGTCGACACCTTGGCAGGCGGCCGTGCCGTTCACCCGGAAGCCCGCCTCGTCCCGGCGAGCTCAACGGGTGCTCCGTCGTAGGCTCCGGACTGCTGGTCAGGTCGGTGCTGGAGGGCGTCGCAGCTGGACCAGCACTGAGAGATTGGTGATGATGCATGGCGATCTCATTGGACGACGTCGATGACTTGAGGAGCTGGCTGGCGCTGGCCCGCGACATGGGCGAGGTCCGCGACATCGAAGGGGCCAGCTGGGACCTTGAGATCGGAGCAGCCTCCGAGCTCAACTACAAGCGTCCCTCGCCGCCTGCACTGCTGTTCGACAACATCGACGGCTACGACCCGGGGCGTCGCGTCCTCACCGGCAGCATGGCCAACGCGCGCCGGCTCGGCATGACGTTGCGACTGGGGACCTCGTTGACGGACCGCCAGCTGGTCGAGGCGTTGCGGGACAAGCCTTCGGAGTGGGTTGACGGTGCGCCGCGGCATCAGGCCCGCGAGGTCGACTCGGGTCCGGTGCTGGAGAACGTGCTCAAGGCCGACCAGGTCAGGCTACTGGACTTCCCCGTTCCTCTCTGGCACGAACGCGACGGCGGTCGTTACATCGGCACCGGCTGTGCGGTGTTTACGACCGACCCAGACACCGGTGTGGTCAACGCCGGGGCTTACCGGATGCAGGTGCAGAACGGCGGTCGGTCCGCCAGCATCAACATCGAGTCGGGCAAGCACGGTGCGATGCACGTGCGTGAGTGGTTCGCCAAGGAGGGTCGCGCGCCGGTGACTGCCACCCTTGGCCACGACCCGTTGCTGCTCATTGTGGCGGGCACAGAGGTGCCGTTGGGTGTGTCCGAGCTGGACTACGCCGGCGCCGTGCTGGGCCGCCCGGTCGACATCATCCGCGGCGAGGTCACCGGCCTGCCTGTCCCCGCTACGAGCGAGATCACTGTCGAGGGGTGGCTCTATCCCGGCCGACGCGAGAGCGAAGGCCCATTCGGTGAGTGGACCGGGTACTACAGCGGCGGCGTCGAACCCGTCCTGACCATGGACATCGAGCGCGTCTACCACCGCCACGACCCGATCCTGCTGGGTGCACCTCCGGGCAAGCCGCCGCACGACTACTCCTACATGCGCAGTGTCATGAAGTCGGCGATGATCCACGACGCGCTGGTGCGGACCGGGCTGCCGGGAGTCGAAGGCGTTTGGGCGCACGAGGTCGGAGGAGGTCGCCAGCTCTTGGCCGTCGCCGTGCACCAGCGGTATGCCGGACACGCACGTCAGGCCGGTTACCTCACGGCCCAGCTCCCAGCTGCGGCCTACATGAACAAGTTCGTCGTCGTCGTCGACGGCGACGTCGATCCACGCAGCCTCAACGACGTGATGTGGGCGGTCTGCACGAGGACAGAGCCGGCCCGCGACATCGAGATCATGCGCGACACGTGGGGCAGTCGGGTCGACCCTCTGCGCGAGCAGGGTGCCGTTGCTTTCAACACGCGGGCCGTCATCGACGCCTGTCGACCCTGGGAGCGTCTGGACTCGTTCCCGGTCGTAGCCGAGGCGAGTCCAGAGCTCATCGACCACGTGCGCAACAAGTGGCCTGACGTCCTGGGTGACCGATGATGAGCTCCGGCGGGGGATTCTGATGGTCAGCGCTGCGCTGCCCGAAGCCTCCGGGGAGAGCATCGGCCGGCTCGAGGTGCTTCGGGTCCTGCGACGGGGCGGGGGCAGCAGCATCGTCGACGAGGTCATCGTCTCGATCGGCGCCGCCATCATCGAGGGTAGGTTGCGCCCCGGCGACGACCTCAACTCGGTGGAGCTGGCGCGCTCGTTCGGGAGCAGTCGCACCCCGGTCCGAGAGGCGTTGCTGACCCTCGAGCGCGAGGGTTTCGTCGAGATCTCGGCCTACCGACGTCCCCGGGTGGCCCGGTTGACCCTCGAGGAGGTGCGTGAGCTGTATGGCCTGCGGATCGAGCTCTATGCCATGGTCAGCAGAGCTGTGGTGATCATGGCCGACGAGGCGGATCTGGAGCGCCTTCGCGGCCTGCAGGCCGATCTCGCGCAGGCGGTGGAGGACGACGACGTTGATGCGTACTTCTGGCGCAACGTAGACTTCCGCAACGTCGAGGCTGAGATCGCCGGCAACGGCACCCTGAGCCGGGTGCTCGACAGCCTGGGTCTGAGAACCCTGCAGCTGCGTCACCTCAGCCTGTCCCTGCCGGGTCGGCTGCACCGTTCACTGGCCGACCATGGTCGGCTCCTTCAGGCTTACGAGGACCGGGATGCCGAGCTTGCCGCCGCGCTGTCCCAGTCGCTCGTCAGGCGTGGACTCGCCGCCATCGAGCGTTCCGGGTGGACCGGTTACGCCCGCTGATGCCACGGGTGGGCGGATGACGCGGACGGGGACCGGGCGGCCGAGCGCCCCGCGTTTCGGGTCCTCCACACGGACCCAGATCGGGGCCGTCCTCACGCATACGGCGCTCCTGCAGACCGTGACCTTCATCGTGCGTCCGACGATTTCCTACCGCGCTCTGGAGGTCGGCGTCTCGCCACAGTGGCTGGGGGTGATTGCCGCAAGCTTCACGGTGGTGCCGCTTGGTCTGGCGGTGGTGGCCGGCCGCCTCACCGACCGGCACGGCGAGCGGCTGGTCCTATGGGTGGGGGCGGGTCTGACGGCCGTGGCCGCGCTCGTCCTCCTCCTGGCGGGGACCAGCGTGAGCGTGCTGGTGGTCAGCAGCATGCTGCTCGGTTCGGGGCAGCTCCTGTCGATGATCGGTGAGCAGAGCGTCGTCGCCGCAAATGTCGGCCCTGGCGGATTCGACCGTGCTTTCAGCAGGTTCACTTTCGCCACGTCCATCGGGCAGGCTGCCGGACCGGTGCTCATCCTGGTGCTTGCCGGCTCGGCGACCTTGCCGGACACTCACGCCTTGTTGCTCGCCGCGACGATCGCCGCCGCGTTACTGGTGGCCGTCACGGTCCTGCTGCACGGCTCGGACCGGTCGAGCAGGCAAGCCAGCCAGGGGTCGGCGAGCCTCGGAACCGCGTTGCGGGTCCCCGGGCTGGGGCTTGCGATCCTGGTCAGCCTGGCCGTGATCGCCAGCGTCGACCTGCTCGTGGTCTACCTGCCGGTGCTCGGGACGGAGCGCGGGCTCCCCGCGTCGACCATCGGGGCTCTGCTCACCCTGCGAGCCCTGGCTTCGATGGGCTCGAGGTTCTTTCTGCCCAAGCTCGTGGAACGGTGTGGTCGAGGGAGGTTGCTGACCGCCAGCATCGCGGCAGCTGCATTGTCGGTCAGCTGCCTCGCCTTCCACCTGCCTGTCGCCGTGCTGTTCGTCGTCATACTCATGGTCGGTCTGGCGCTTGGCTTCGGTCAGCCGCTGACCATGGCGTGGGTCGCGGAGGCGTCACCGGCCGAAGTGCGGGCGACGGCACTATCTCTGCGGCTGACCGGGAATCGTCTGGGCCAGACCCTGGTGCCTGCCGGCGTGGGACTCTTTGCAGCCGGATCCGGTACCACCGGGGTGTTCTTGGCTACCTCCGGCGCGCTCGCGGCCACCGCGTTCGTGGCCCGCGCTGGGTCAGTGCCAGAACCCGGTGAAAGACAGCCGGGTGAAGAACCGGCGACCGTCCTAGAATGACTCGGCTCGTGCACATCAGATGGAGGCCGCCGTGCTGGACGCGAATCGTCTGCGAATCTTCGCGGCGGTAGCCGAGGAGGGTAGCTTCACCGCGGCAGCCGACACCCTCTACCTGAGCCAGTCCGCAGTGTCGCAACAGATGGCCATCCTCGAGCGCGAGGTGGGCCTGTCGCTGATGGATCGGGTGCCCCGGGGCATCCGCCTGACACCAGCCGGGGTCCTGCTCGCAGAGCGAGCAAAGTCTTTGCTGAGCGCCATGTCCGGTATCGAGCAGGAGATGCACAGGTTGGCGAACCGCCCAGCCCAGGTGCGGCTTGGCGCCTTCCCCACCGCCGGCGCGCACCTGATTCCGCTTACCGTGCAGGCATACACCCAACGCCACCCCAACGCTCAGATCACGATCTCACCGGCACACGCGGGGGAGGTGGCCTCGTTGTTGCGCGAGGGCGCGATCCACGTGGGGCTGGTGTGGGACTACGACTTCGCTCCACGACCGGAGGACGCAGGGCTGGATCGAGTGCACCTGCTCAACGACCCGCTCCGCGTCGTGCTGTCGACCTCGCACCCTCTCGCCGATCGTCGCGAGATAGCGCTGATTGAGCTCGCTGAAGAGCCGTGGGTGGTTCGTGAACACCGTGCCCCCTACGTCGATGCCTTCGAGACCATGTGCCGGATCGCGGGCTTCGAACCCCACGTGGTGTTCCGTGCCGATGACTATCAGTCGGCACAGGGACTGGTCGCCGCAGGGATAGGCGTCAGCCTGGTTCCAGAGCTCTCGCTCACGGCGCGACGCCCTGATGTGGTGACGCGCCCGTTGAGCACGCCCACCTTCGTACGCCGGATCGCCGCAGTGACATTGCCTGAAGCCAAGCGCGACCCCACGACAGTTCAGCTCCTCCAGGTCCTGCGTCAGGTGGGTCAAGACATCCGACTCGCCACATCTGCCGCCGACGAGCAGGATCTCCAAGGCCACAGCGCACCTGCCTGAAGTGGATGTTAGATCGTCTTATCCCAGCGGTAAGAATTCCTTGCTTGTGGCCCTCTGAACTCCCATCTACGGTCGTAGACAAGAGGTTCGACCGCCCCAAGGACAGGATGACTGTGCGAGTAGAGGACGTTGTCGAGGTAACCACTGGTGGACCGCCCATGGATCCTGCATCTGCTCAGGCCGTCGACTGTCACGCGCATGCGGTCCCGGCAGGCCTGCTCGCCTCGCTGTGCGAGAGCTCAGGAGGCATCAACGGTTTCGACGCCCGGGCCACCGAGCAGGGCTGGCTGGTCGACGTGCCAGGGGGCGGTGCACCTCGACCGGTTCGCCGGAAGATGGCGTCGGGCGAGATCCGGGACCGCTGGCTGCAGGACCAAGGCATCTCCTGCCAGGTGCTCTCACCGTGGATCGACGTTCAGCCCACCGCTGCGATGACGGCCGCGGACGCCCGGGACTGGGCCCGCCGGCTGAACGCTGCGCTGCTGGAAGAAGCAGGAGGCAGATCTGGCGCTGCCCTTGCGCTGGCCACCGTCGCGATCAATGATCCAGAAACGGCGGCCGCCGACCTTGTCGACGCGGTCCGCGGCGACGGGATGTCCGGGCTGCTGCTGAGCACCAACCCGGTGGGCGTGGTTGATCTCGGCGATTCCGCACTGGACCCGTTGTGGACAGCGGCTGGCGAGCTGGGGATACCGGTGATGTTGCACCCGGCGAGCGATGGGCCGTCCCGGTCGATGCCGGGTAGCGAGCAGTTCGGCAACACTTACTGCCGGCTTGTGGACACGACGTTTGCGGTGGCCAAGCTGATCCTGTCCGGCGTTCTTGACCGTCATCCCCGGCTCAACCTTGTGGTCGTGCACGGTGGCGGATTCCTCCCGTTCCAGTCGGCCCGCCTTGACGGCGGGCACCGGGCGGATGCGCTCGAGGGCTACTCCCTGGATCGCGGTCAGCCGTCGGCCTATCTGGGTGACCTCTACTACGACACGGTCGCGATGTCGCCTGCGGCAATTCGGTTCCTGGTCGAGTCGGTCGGTGCTGGCCAGGTGCTCCTTGGCAGTGACTACCCGTTCCCCATCGGGGACCAGACCCCCGCGCTCACCGTGCGTCATGCGGGGCTCACCGACTCGGACACCATCGCGATCCTCTCCGGTAACGCCCACACACTGATCCCCGGGAGCGTCCATGTCTGAGCCCGCCGGCGTGCAGGCTGCGGTGTCGGTCACTGGCGGGTCCGGCCAGGTGGACACCCCCAGGGGGCGCATCTCGTTCGGCCGTCGTGGCGAAGGCCCAACGGTGGTGCTCCTGCACCCCCTCGCGCTTGCGGGCAACGTGTGGGACGTGGTCGGGGAGCGTCTTTGCGCGCAGTTCACCGTGATCTCTCCCGACGCGCGCGGTCATGGGCGGAGCAGCTGGGACGGCGCACCATTCTCGATTACCGACCTGGCCGACGACCTCGACGCCTTGTTGGACGCGCTTGGCATCGACACCGCCCACCTGGTGGGGATGTCGATGGGTGGCGGCATTGCGATGACCTATGCCGCACTGCACCCGGAGCGGGTGGGCCGGATGGTCCTCGCGGACACCACCGCCTGGTACGGAGCGAACGCGGTGGAGGTGTGGGAGGAGCGTGCCAGGCGTGCAGTCCTGACACCTCGGGTCCGTCAGGTCCCGTTCCAGGCGGATCGCTGGTTCACGGAGACGTTTCGCGCGAAGCAACCGACGCAGCTGCAGCGGGTCGTGCGGACATTCCTCGCCACCGACAGCCGGGCACACGCAGAGGCCTCCCGCGCCATGGGTTGGTTGGACGCTCGCGAGCTGCTGCCTGCAGTCAGCGCGCCCACCCTGGTCCTTACCGGGGTGGAGGACTACGCCACGCCACCGGAGATGGGTCACTACCTGGCCGACCATGTTCAGAACGGCAAGGCGGTCATCCTGTCGGCACTGCGTCACCTCTCACTGATCGAGCAGCCGGACCTCGCCGACGCTGTCCGTGAGCACCTCCAGGGAGAGTCCGAGGCTGCCCTCGCCGCCATCGCGGCAGTCGCCGCACGGCGGACGGTCTGCACCTGTGTTGGCACTTCATCTCCCGCCACCGAGGAGGTCGCATGAAGCCCAGTCGTTTCACCTA
>DATCNE010000157.1:0-11256 GCA_036565395.1 Dermatophilaceae bacterium | reverse complement strand
CTTGGCGGTGCTTGCGCTCGTCGATACGGCCTTCACCCCGCGGCAGCTTCACGGGATGCTGTCTCAACATTCTGAGGATGGCATCCGCCGGGCACTGCGACGTCTGACAAGTCAGGGCATCGTCTCGGACGCGCGTGCAGGTAATGCCTACCTGTACCGGCTGAGCCGTTCTCACCTCGCGGCGGAGCCCATCATCGAGCTTGCCCGGATGCGCCAGACATTCCTGGCGCGCCTTGAGGACAGGCTCGGAAGCTGGGCTGTTGCGCCGGTGTATGGCGCGATCTTCGGGTCGGTCGCACGAGGGTCGATGCGTATCGACAGTGACATCGACCTGCTGTTGATCCGGCCTGATGAGGGCGACCGGGATCGGTGGGACGATCTCGTCGCTCAACTGACCGCTGACGTCACGGCATGGACGGGAAACGACACGCGCGTGCTGGAGTTCAGTGAGTCCGAAGTCCTCCGGTCCGGACGGCAGGAACCTGTGTTGAGGGACGTGGTGGCTCACGGGCTCACCGTGGCCGGCACCGCGGACTGGCTGCGCCGGGCGTTGCCCGCGAAGGAGCCAAACGATGCCCGGAGCTAGACGTTGTACGCCCCAGGTGCGCGAGGGTCGTCTCGCCAAGGCGAACCAGTTCGTCGCAGTAGCAAGGGACGTGGCCGACCTTGCCGACCAGGCGAAGGACGTCGCGGACGCGTACGTGACGTTGCTCGTGCACGCGGGCATCGCCGCCGCTGATGTCATCTGCTGCGCAAGACTCGGCGAGTACGCCCATGGCGTGGACCACAACGACGCCATCGCCTTACTCAAGACGGCAGACGCAGCCGCGGCACGACACCTCGAGACACTGCTGAAGATGAAGACACGCGTCGGTTACGGGCACACCCCTGCGTCGCAGGAAGACCTCCAGAAGGCGCAACGTGCTGGGGATGCGCTCCTCAAGGCTGCTCGCGCTGTCTGAGCCGGTTAGTGAAAACCGATGACTGCGCTTGGCTGAGTCCTGTCGCCTCGGGTCAGTGTCGTGGCCAGGCCTTCGCCTCGCAGAGCCACCTCTGCCCGGGTGGCGACGACTCCAAGCGTGAAGTCGTCGGGCGCCGTGAGCCGGATGGTGTCGCCGTCGACCTGGCCTGAGGCATCGGGGCAGGCCAGCAGGGCAACCCTCAGTGCTCGACTCGCTTTGACCGCAACGGTTTCGGCGTTCATGGACGGGATGCCGACCGCAGCCGCCTCTGCGGTTCCCGGCGCGACGCCCAGGGCGGCGCGCACTGCTTCAGCCTGACCCAGGCTGAACCAGTCACCCGGCCCGGTCCGGACCAGATCCCTTGCGCCGGGGGTCTTGGCATCAGACGTTGACTCGCCATCGTGGACGTACTGACCCAGGCCACGGATATGGGCAACCGGCACGCCGGCCGTCTTGCCCTTGACCAGGTCTGCGGCGGCGGCGATCTCGTCAGCTACACACCGCTCGGTCACCCAGAGGAGCCGCCCGTCAGCGTCTGTTGAACCCCGCAGGTCATCGACGACCTGGATGCCGGCGGCACCGAGGGCGAAGTCGACCTGACCGATCCGCCAAGGCCGGCCAGCGGTGTCGCTGAGGACGACACCCAGCCGGAGATGGCTGCCAGACAGGGTCTCCCAGCCGGTCGTCACGCCGACCCGGATCTCGGCCGCGACGGCATCGGGATCCTCCGGCAGGACCAGCACGATCGAGTCGTCGGCCGTGTTGGAGGCGTCGACGCCTGCAGCGGCCATGACCGGCCCGGCAACCGTCTCCACGACGCGCGTGACGCCCCAGGGCGTCATCCGCTCGGCCACGACCCTCACCGTCTGGGACACCACCACGTCGTCCCGCTCTGCCAGAGGTGCGCTGAGCCCCATGGCCTTGGACGCGATCTTGCTCGACACGACAAGGACGTCACCGTCGACGAGCCCGATGTCATTGTGCTGCAGCGCTTTCACCACCAGGTCGGCAAGGACGTCACCCCGGCGTACCTCGGGGAACCCGAGCAGCGGGGTCAGCGTGACGCCCGAGGTGAGTGCCGTCATACCGGCGGAGTCCTGCGAAGCTTCAGCGCGAGATCAACAGCCGCCCCGGCGATGTCGGCCGTGGCCTCGAGGTCGTTCATCCACAGCGGCCGGGCCTGGACCTCGAGCCGGGGAGGGAACCCCTTGCCCGGCTCATCCAGGTCGTCGACCAGCCAACCATCCAGGAAGTCCGCGTAGAGGCCGGCCACGGCCTGCGCCGTGCACTCGACCCCGATGGCCGACAGGCAGGCGTCGGCATGCCCCCGGACGGGCGCGTCACCGATCAGCGGGGACACGCCGACGACCGGAGCGACGCTGCCACGCAACGCATCCCGCACCCCCGGCACTCCCAGGATGATGCCGATGGAGACGACCGGGTTGCTCGGAGGCAGCAGGATGATGTCGGCCTCTCGGATGGCGCCGAGCACGCCTGGCGCAGCGGTGGCACGGTCCATGCCGACGGCGATGAACTTGCGGGCGGGGACGGCGGCGCGCATCCGGACCCACCACTCCTGGAAGTGAACCGCTCGCTGCGGACTGTCGCCATCGCCATCGCCATCGCCCCCGCCGTCTTCGCTGCCGTCTTCGCTGTCGATGACAACGTGGGTCTCGACGGGGGAGTCCGACATCGGCAGCAGTCTCACGCCCTGATCTGGCAGGCCCCATCGGTCGCACAGCCGGGCGGTCACCTCCGAGAGCGAGAGGCCCTGCCCCAGCCACTGGCTACGTGCGATGTGGGTGCCGAAGTCGCGGTCGCCAAGACCGAACCACTGCGGCACCGCCCCGTATGCCGCGAGCTCGCCCTGGACGGAATGCGTCTCGTCGGCGCGGCCCCAGCCCTGTTCCTCGTTGATGCCGCCGCCGAGCGTGTACATGACGGTGTCGAGGTCGGGGCAGACCCGCAGCCCGAACAGGGTGATGTCGTCACCGGTGTTGCCGATGACGGTGATGGTGGAGTCGGACAGGGCGGGCGTGCGGTCGAGGTGGGCGCGCAGACCACGCAGGAAGCGTGCTCCGCCCACTCCACCGGCCAGGGCGGTGATGCGCATGGCGGCAGTCTGTCAGGGCGAGTCGAGACCGTCTGTCAGGGTGGGCCCCGGACCGGCGATGTCGGCCGCGGCTGAGGCTGGAAGTGACCTGTGGCCGTTATGCGGGATTTGTGACCCCAGGCCAGCTGCCCAATATCAGAGATCCGCTTGACTTCCACGTATGACACGCGTGTAATTCCATTGTTGTCATCCAGCGGGGACACCCGACAGGATCACTTCGGCGCAGAGCTCATCCCAGCAGATTGTGAAGGCGGGATTGGCTATCGGTCGAGGATCACGCTCGGATCTTCCCGACAGGTTAGAACAACATTACTACTGGCGATTGTTGGGTCGAGGAGGGGCCGTGCGAGAGCTACAGCTGATCACGAACATGGAGTTGATCGAAGCCGCCGAGGACGAGGGTGAGTTGTCCTGGCAGGAGCGCGCCTTGTGCGCGCAGACCGATCCCGAGGCGTTCTTCCCCGAGAAGGGCGGCTCCACTCGCGAGGCCAAGAAGGTCTGTGTGGGTTGCGATGTGCGCGGCGAGTGCCTGGAGTACGCGCTCGCGCACGACGAGCGGTTCGGCATCTGGGGTGGGCTGTCCGAGCGCGAGCGTCGCAAGCTCAAGAAGCATGCGGTCTAGTCGCTTCGGCGACGCCGCGGGACTGTGCCTGATCTGATGACGCTTGCCCCGCCCCGTGGCGCGATCCACCAGCTCTCGCCGGACACCGAGACGTCGCCACCCAGCGATCAGGGGGTCCCGCGTCCGGGTGTGAGACCGGTCATTGTCACGGGTGTGCTCATCGTCCATGACGGCGCGGCGTGGCTGAACGAGTGCCTGGACGCCCTTGGACTGCAGACGCGCCCGCTGGATCGGTTGGTCATCGTCGACACCGGCTCCATCGATGTCAGCCGTCAGATCGCGGCGTCCCACGACCGGATCCGGCAGGTGGTCGGCGACGTCCAGACGATCGCAGCTCCTCGCGCGAGCACCTTTGGTGATGGGGTGGGTCGCGCGGTCGACCAGCTGCTTGCGAGGTCGGTGTGGTCCGTGGGGGCTATCGGCGGCGACCCCAGCCTCAGCACATCCACCTTCGGCGAACCCAACCAAGGTGAGTGGCTCTGGCTGCTCCACGACGACAGCGCTGCCGAGCCCGGGGCCCTGGACCACCTGCTGGATGCGGCCCGCCGGTCACCCTCGGTCGGCGTCGCCGGCCCCAAACTGACCACGTGGGACGACCCGTCGCGTCTGCTCCAGGTCGGGCAGCAGGTCACCCGCACCGGAGGCCGGGCAGGAAGTCCGGCGACCGGCGAGCCTGACCAGGGTCAGCACGACCACCGTGGCGACGTCCTGAGCGTCAACACCTCGGGGATGCTCATCCGGCGCGAGGTCTTCGACTCTCTCGGAGGTTTCGACCGTACGCTCGGGCAGTTCGGCGATGGCCTGGATCTCTGTTGGCGGGCGCACCTCGCCGGTCATCGGGTCGTGGTCGTCCCCCGGGCACGCATGCGCGAAGCTGCGGCCTCGGCCAACGGCGCGCGCTCGACCGGCTTCTCGGCCGACGCCGCCAGACGCCGCGACCGCAGCCATGGCCGCCAGGTTGCGCTTGCCAGATGCTCCCCGTATGCCGTGCCCTTCCTCGCGCTCTGGATCGCCTCGTCCAGCCTCGTCTCGGCTGCGGTCCTGCTCGTGGTCAAGCAGCCCCGGCGGGCCTGGGATGAGCTGGGCGACCTCGGGTCACTGATGACTCCCTGGCGTCCACTGGCGGCGCGGTGGCGCGCACGCGGCATACGGCGGATCCGGCGTCGCGACCTGCGCGGGCTGTTCGTCTCGCCGCGAGACGGCTTTCGCCAGGCGCTCGACGCCGTCCACGAGGCGGTCGAGATCGGGTCGGCGTCGTCGTCCGATGACCGCGTCGGCATCGCGCAGGCTCTGGAGACCGGGCCGGTCTCCGAGGACAGCGAGTCTCTTGAGGGGCTGCCGGTCGGAGTCATCGCTCGGGTCGTGCGCCATCCCGGCTTCCTGGCGGTCCTTGTCGGCGCCCTGTTGTCGGTCGCGACATGGCGATCGCTGATCGGGAAGCTCCTCTCCCCCAACGGTCTTGGGGTGGCCGGCGGTGAGCTGCTCCCGGTGTCTGCCAATGCGTCCGGGCTCTGGCATGCATGGCTGGACGGATGGCATGGGGCGGGCTTGGGTAGTGCCCTGGAGCCGGCTCCCTATCTGCCGGTCCTGTCGGCGGGGGCCTGGGTCGTCGAGCACCTGCCGTTCATCGATGCCCCCACCGCCTCGGTCGGAGTCGCGATCGGCTGGCTGCTGATAGGAGCCATCCCCCTGTCCGCGTGGACGGCGTACCTCGCGGCTCGAGTCGTCACCCGAGCACCCTGGCCGCGGGCGTGGGCGGCGTTGGCCTGGGCCTCGCTGGCGACCCTGACCACAGCCCAGGCGAGCGGACGGCTCGGCGCCGTTGTCGCCCATATCCTGCTGCCCCTGGTGGCGGCCGGAATCGTTTGCGCCACAAGGCGATCCACGCGCGCTTCGGTCACCTTCGGCACCGCTCTGGCCATGGCGGTGCTCGGCGCGTTCAACCCCGCGCTGGCCGTACTGGCCGCTTTCGCTGGTCTGGTGTTGATCGTCGTCGGGCACGGCGCAACCCGTCTCCACGCCCTGGTGCTCCTGCTGGTCCCAGCTGGGCTGTTGGGGCCGTGGATCCTGCGCCTGGTCGCCGACCCGCTGCTCCTGCTGGGCGGGCCGGGCCTGGCGCGCTGGCATACCGAGACCTCGGCGCCGTGGCAGCTCGCCTTGCTGCACCCGGGCGGTCCGGGTTCCTATCCGGTGCTGCTTTCGGCCCCGATCGTCCTGGCGGGTGTCGTCGCCCTGATGCGGCGCGACAAGGTCTCCCGAGCGATGACCGCGCTTGCGCTTCTCGCGGTGGTCGGCATGGCGCTTGGCTTGGCGTCGCCTCACGTCATCGCGGCCGTGATTCCGCAGGACATGGCCGGTGCGGGGGCCCCGATCACCGTCTGGGCCGGCACCGGGCTCGACATCGCAGCACTGGCGTTGATCGCTGCCGCAGTGCTCGGGTTCGACGGGCTCTCGGGTCGGCTCTCGCACACCGGCTTCGGTTGGCGCCAGATCCTGGTTGCCCCCGTCGTCGTCGCTGCCCTTCTCGGCGTCGTGGCGAGTGTCGCGATGGCCGGCTGGTTCGGCGTCGGTCACACGGTGACCGCGACGACGCCCGGCATGCCCGCCGTTGCAGCAGACCAGGCCCAGGGGCCGCTGGGCAGCCGGCTCCTCGTCATGAACCGTGATGCGGGCGCCATCGCCTATCGGCTGGTGGGCAGTGAGCCCGGCACGATTGTCCGCGACCTGCCGAGCGTTGCTGTTGAACCGGACCCGCTGCTGGCCGCCACAGTCAAGATCGCGCTTGGTGACCGCGATGTGACATCGGTCAACGCCGCCCGAAACACGCTCGCCGATCTGGGTGTGGGGTTCGTGGGGTTCCGTGGCGCGGTGACCGAGCCGCTGGTCCGTCGTCTTGACACGACGGCGGGGTTGACCAGGCTCGGCGACAGCCAGGAGCTGATTCTGTGGCGAGTCCTGCCACTCGCCAATGCGATGAGCGCGTCGCGGCTCCGGCTCGAGAATGCCAAGGGCGCGTCTCTCCAGTCGATTGCGGTCACCGGGGACCATGGTCAGACCGATGTGCGCGTCGGGGTGGCAACGGCTCGTGTGGCCGCCGTCGGTCGTCGACTGGTCGTGGCGGAGCCCGCCGGATGGGCAGACCACGCGCGGGTGATGTTCTCGGGACGCGAGCTGACCGCTATCGGCGGCGGGGGGCAGCCGACATACGACCTGCCTTCCAGCGCGGGCCGGCTCACCGTCACTCTGGCGCCTTCCCAGCCGTGGTGGCGTTGGGGGCAGATGGGTCTTCTCCTGGCCGTGCTCTTCCTCGCAGCGCCGTTCGGCTCGTCCCGTCGACGGAGGACCTCATGAGAGGCGTATTGCGCTCGCTCGCCGTCGCGGTCGCAGGCTCCGGACTGGTCCTTGGCGCGGCCTACCTGCCGGCACCGTTGAGCCTGGCACGCGGGACCAGCCATGGTCCGGCGACGACACCGCGCGTCGAACCGGTCACGCAGGCCCAGGCCATCTGCCCTGGACCTGAGGCGCGCGGCATCGCGGGCCTGAGGGACTCACTGGCACAGATGGTGTCTGTGACGGCCGCAGCCGCCCCGGAATCGGCCTTGCCGACGGGTCTTGCCGTCGGCCAGAATGCCGGAACCCTCAAGATGAGCGGCCTTCCGACCGGTGGAACGTGGGCTGACCCGGTGACCGTGCGCGGCCAGACCACGTCGGCCAAGATCGCCACGGCGCAGTCCGCGTTGGTTGCAGGAGATGGCGCGATGGCACCGGGAACCGTTGCCACGCAACGGTCCTGGGTCAAGAGCGGGGACAACCGTGGGCTGGTCACCGCCGCCTGTATGCCGGCTGCTTCCTCCTCGTGGCTCATCGCCGGGGGCGGTGGTCCGGGTCGTCGGGAACGCCTGGTCCTGACCAACCCCGGGCCAAACCCCGTGATGGTCGATCTGACCGTCCTCGGAGTCAACGGCCCGATCCAGTCGCCCAACGGCCATGGTCTGGTCGTCGGCCCGCACGCGCGAACGGTCATCCTGCTCGATGCCATCGCCGGGTCCGAGCCGTCGCCGGTTGTCCACGTCGTCGTCCAGGGGGGCGAGGTCGCTGCCGTCCTGAGCGACGCCTGGCTCGATGGAGTCATTCCTCGTGGTGGCGATGACACCGCACCGGTGGCGGCACCGGCCCTCGAGCAGGTCATGGCTGGTGTGGCGATCGCGGGTCGAGCGACCTTGCGGATTGCCGTGCCGGGGGACGGCGAAGCCGTCGTCGAGGCGCGCGTGCTCACCGCAAGCGGCCCAAAACCCTTGGATGCCAACGGTGTGACGCGCTTGGCGGCTCACAGCACCAAGGACATCGATCTCAGCGCATTGCCGCCGGACGCCTATGCCGTCCAGGTTCGTGCCGACGTACCGGTGGTTGCCGCAGCGATGGTCGACCGACGGCTGGCCCCCGGCGCTCCGTCCGATCTGGCCTGGTCGGGTGCCTCTGGGCCGATCACGACATTGGCCGGAATGGCTCTCGGTGCCAAGGCTTTGGGCGGGCCCGGCGGCACCGGATTCATGGGGCGACTTGATCTTGCGGCGACGTACGATCCTGCGTCCGTCCTGGTGACAACCGTGGGTGCCAGCGGCCAGGCCAGCACGAAAGAGGTTGCCATTGGGGCAGACTCGGTGTCTTCGCTTGCGTTGGACGGCGCCACGTCTGTGTGGGTTGCTCCTCTGACGGGAGTCGTCCGGGCTGCCGTGTTGACGTGGGTCACCGACGCCGGAGGAACGCTGTTGAGTGTGACGCCGATGTCGGATCTCACGCTGACCACTACCTCGGTACGGCTGCGAGAGCTGCGCAACTGAGCGCTGGCGAGACCTAGTCGCCGTCGGGGTCGTAGCCTGCGTCGAGTTCGCGCGGGTCGACACCCAACAACGACGCAGCCTGCTCGACGACCACGTCGTTGACCAAGGCCGCAAGCTCGCGGGAGTCGGTGGCCCGGGTCTCGACGGGCCGCCGATACACCACGATGCGCGCAGGCATCTTGCCCTGCGCGGCAAACAGCCGGCCCAGGGGCACATCCGAGGACTCCCACGGCGCGGGATCGCTGGGCGGCACGTCCTCAACCGCGAACTCGGCGTCACCCAGCGGCCGCCCGAGGCGCTGCTCGATACGTGCGGCAGCGTCGAGCACGAGCTCGTCGAACTGCTCGGCTCGTGTGGCCATCGCGGGCACCGGCGGCCAGGCCATCGGGCCCCGCAGACCTCGGCCGTGACGGTCCCCACGAGGCCGTAATGGGGCGCTCGCAGAGGTCATGACTCAACCCTACGGCGTGGTGTGTGCGGGGTGTCGTTGATGGGGAATACAGTCCATCCGTGAGTCTGTCGCGACAGTGTTCCCGCACCGCCTGTTCCGGTGGTGCCATAGCGACGTTGACCTATGTCTACTCCGACCAGACCGCTGTCCTGGGGCCGCTGGCAACCTATGCAGAGCCGCACACCTACGACTTGTGCGCCGTGCACGCCGAGGGTCTGACCGTGCCGCGTGGCTGGGACGCCATCCGCCTCGCAACGGAGTTCGTGGACCCCGGTCCCACCCAGGACGACCTGCTGGCGCTTGCCGATGCAGTGCGTGAAGCCGGCCGGCCACGACAGGTGGCCGGGACCATCGCCGGGAGCACGCCGTACGAGGCCGACGAGAGTGGCACCATCGAGACCGGTCGGCGCGGCCATCTGCGGATCCTGCACGATCGATAGGCTTGAGCACGTGAGTGCTCCGAGACTGTCCGAGTTCATCAAGGCCTATGACGTGCGCGGCCTGGTGCCGCAACAGCTGAACGACGCTGTCGCGTTCGCGATCGGGTCGGCGTTCACGCAGGTGGTGGCCCTGCCCGACGGTGCGACGTCGATCGTCATCGGGCACGACATGCGCGAGTCCTCGCCCGACCTTTCCCGAGCCTTCGCAGCGGGCGCCGCCGCCAGCGGCGTGGACGTCACCCTCATCGGGCTGTGCTCCACCGACGGCCTGTACTACGCGAGCGGCGCCCTCGACGTCCCCGGTGCGATGTTCACCGCCAGCCACAACCCTGCGCAGTACAACGGCATCAAGCTCTGTCGCTCCGGCGCCCGCCCCGTCGGGCAAGACACCGGTCTGGGGCAGATCCGTGACCTGGCCCAGTCATTGCTGGACTCCGGTTCGGCGCCGACTGCGACCCCCACCGGCACCATCAGCGAGCGCGACGTCCTCGCGGACTACGCGCTCTTCCTGCGGGGGCTGGTCGACCTCCGGGCGAACCGACCCCTGACGGTGGTCGTCGATGCCGGCAACGGCATGGGTGGTCACACGGTGCCCGCGGTGTTTGGTTCGACGACAGCGAGTGAGGATCGCAGCGCAGCGAGGACCGGAGCGAGCGCAGAGTCGGGCCAGTGGAATGGCACCCACAGCGGGCTGCCCGCGCTGCCGCTGACCGTCATACCGCTGTTCTTCGAGCTGGACGGGACCTTCCCCAACCACGAGGCCAACCCGCTGGCGCCAGAGAACCTGGTCGACCTCCAGGCCGCGGTCCTTGCCCACGGCGCCGACCTCGGGCTCGCGTTCGACGGTGACGCCGATCGCTGCTTCGTGGTGGATGAGCGGGGCGAGCCGGTCAGCCCGTCGACGATCACGGCGCTGGTCGCGACCCGCGAGATCGCCAGGGAACGTGCAGCCGGTCGGGACGCAAGGATCGTCTACAACGTGATCTCGTCCGCGGCCGTGCCGGAGATCGTCGCCGAGGCCGGCGCGACTGCCATCCGGACCAGGGTCGGGCATTCGTTCATTAAGGGCGAGATGGCCCGCCATCAGGCGGTATTCGGCGGCGAGCACTCTGGCCACTACTACTTCCGCGACTTCTGGTTCGCCGACACCGGCATGCTCGCGGCCATGCACGTTCTGGCCGCGTTGGGCGAGCAGGCGGGCCCGCTTTCCGAGCTGGGCGCCCGGTTCAGCCGGTATTCCGCGTCCGGCGAGATCAACTCGACCGTCGCCGATGCTCCGCTCGCCACCGAGAACGTGCGGGCCTGGGCGCAGCAGTGGGCACAGGCTCACGGGCAGGACGTGGCGTTCGATGAGCTGGACGGGATGACGGTGACCCATCAGGGGACGCCGATGTGGTGGTTCAACCTGAGGGCCAGCAACACCGAGCCGCTGTTGCGGCTCAACGTCGAGGCCTCGGATGAGGCGACGATGGCACGAGTGCGCGATGATGTGTTGTCGGTCGTGCGAGGGGAGAGGGTCTGATGATCGAGCCGTGGTTGCGAGAGATTCTGCGATGCCCGCAGTGCAGGTCGACGCTGTCCGATGGCACGGGCCCCAGTGGCCCGGAGCTGCACTGCACCAATGCCGAGTGCCGCTTGGCATATCGCGTCGATGATGGCATCCCTGTGCTGTTGGTCGACGAATCCCGTTCACTCGCAGACTGATTCGGCGGTCCGGTCATGGCACCTCTGGTCGACGAAGCGCTCCTGAACGACCCTGAGCAGATGGCTGCGCGCGACTCCCGCGAGGTGTTGGTGGCGTTGGCGACGGCCGGGGCCCAGGTTCGT
>DATCNE010000156.1:0-3134 GCA_036565395.1 Dermatophilaceae bacterium | reverse complement strand
GTCAGTATTTGCGGTTGAGCTTGTGCAGCGTGTCACGATCAGAACAGCTTCGGAAGCCAATGCGGCAACGGGGCCTCGCCCCGACAAAGCCCCAGCCGCACCTCAACGAAAAGGAATGACCATGAAGACCATCGCCAAGGTTATCGAGTCCATGCTCACCAAGGACGCCACTCAGCAGTGGACCGGTCAGACCTCCGTAGTCGCGCCGTGCAACGTCTGGAGCTGGACCGGCTTCTCGGACGAGGCCTCGACCGTCCTCTAGCCTTCCCCCGTTTTCGTTCTACCCGCCGCGTCTCCACGAAAAGGAATGACCATGAAGACCATCGCCAAGGTTATCGAGTCCATGCTCACCAAGGACGCCACTCAGCAGTGGACCGGCCAGACCTCCGCAGTCGCGCCGTGCAACGTCTGGAGCTGGACCGGCTTCTCGGACGAGGCCTCGACCGTCCTCTAGTTCCCCGAGTCTTCGTTTGGCCCACAGGTAGGTTGGGCGGGTGAACGACACAATCTCGAAAGGACGCTCAACAACCGTGAGCGTCCTTTTGGATGCCGTGCCCACGTATATCGCAGCAGTCGTGCTCGGCGCAGTGGGCCTGGCGGTCGTGGGCTGGTGGATGCACCCCTTGTACGGCGATGACGTTGTGCCGCTGGTGGTGCTGTGCGTCATGAGCATCCTCAGTGAGTCCGTCCGAGAGAACGAAGTCGGCCGGAGGACTGCACTCTCGTTCACCAGCATCGTCTTGCTGAGCTCCGTGGCTCTCGTCGGACCCTTTGGCGCCGCAGTTGTCGGCGCGGCCACGCTGCTGGCGGTCAACAAGGATCGCGCCCAGGTGCGGGTGTTCAACTCCGGCATGACCTCGGCAATCGGAGCCGTTGGAGGGTTCGTCTACCTCCTTGGGTGGGGCGCGGAGCATGTGAGCGACATCAGCGGCGCAGGGCCCCTGCTGCTGCACGTGGGAGTTCCCGTGATGGTGGCGGACGTCGCACAGTGTCTGAGCAACGCGGTGATCCTTTCAGGCATCGTGCGGCTGACCCAAGGCACCCCGATCCGACAGTTCGTACCGGGAATGCTGGGCACGTCCGGCCCGATCTATGTCGGCTACGGCATCATCGGGTACCTGTTCGTCGTGTTGTGGATCCCCGCAGGGGTTGGGCCCTTCAGCGCCCTGCTGATCCTGGCGCCGTTGTTCGTCGCGCGCTGGGCCTTCGTGCAGTACGGCGACGAGCAGCGCGCCCACGAACGCACGCTCAGTGCGTTGGTCGCGGCTGTGGAGATCAAGGACCTGTATACGAGAGGGCACAGCGAGCGGGTGGCTATCCTGTGCGAGCTGATGGCTAGCTCCCTGTCGATGAGCCGTCAGGAGATCGAGGCTTTGCGCTTTGCCGGGATGCTGCACGACATCGGCAAGCTCGCCATCCCGACCCGAGTCCTGCGCAGGGTCGGCGGGGTTTCCGACGAGGACCTGGCCAGGATCGCCACCCACCCAGCGCGCGGCGTGGAGATGATTCGCGATATCGAGTTCCTCGGGGGCTCGATCGAGGCGATCCGACACCATCACGAACGTATGGACGGGCGAGGCTATCCGGCTGGCTTGCGCGGCGAAGAAATTCCGCTGTTCGCACGAATCATCGCGGTCGCCGACGCCTTCGACTCACTCACCACGTCGAGGACGCATCGCGACGCCTACACGGTCGGGGAGGCAACGGCCGAGCTGCGCCGCCGCGCTGGCGCACACCTCGACCCGTCGATCGTCGATGCTCTGGAACGAGGACTGGCCCGACAGGTGTGGGAGCCCACCCGGCTCGAGCCGGGGCTGATGGCCACCGCTGGCCGCGCCTTCGACCACGACGACCCGGCCGCGTCCGATCTGATGGCTGGCCTTGCGATCTCAGAACCTGCGGGTTCTGAGTCCGACGGACTGGGCCCGTTGCGGGCCAGAGAGACGGCACCGTGACCACCCGCGCGAGGAGATCCAAGGTCGAGGTGGCCATCGGGGTCCTGGGGGCGGCCCTGACTTTGGTGGCCCTGGTTGCCGCAGGAGTCCGATTCGGTGACACTGCGATGTTCGCGACCCTGCCGATCGTCGGTGTCTTCTTCGTCGCGATCGTCATCGGCGAGATCTTCCGGGTCACGCTGCCCGGCAGTCGCCGCACCGCGCCCATGGCAACCGCGGCGGCCTTGGCGTTCGCGATGACTGTGGACTCCGCACAAGGGCCGTCAGCGGACTATCGGGGTGCGCTGGTGGTTGCGGTCACTGCCGTCGCCATGGCAGTCGGGTTGATACCCAACGTGATACGCCGGAAGCGGGTCCGCCTGCCCGACCTGGCCAATCGCCTCATCGGCATTGCCGTCGCGGCGCTGCTCTTTCGCGAGGTCCCGATCTCGCAAGGCCGAACCGTTCTCGACCTGCAGGCCGCCTGGCCGGCATACAACCTTGCTCTGGTCATGCTGCTCATCTCGGCGATCGCGCTGACCGTCGAGATCGTTCTGATGGCCTCGCTGCGCGCGGCGCGCTCGCATGCACCGCTCACGCGGACCATCCAGGACGAGTTCCGGGCCGCGTTGGCTCTGAGCGCCGCCCTCAGTGCCACCGGCGCGTTGGTCGCCCTTGCCGAACGGCCGCTGGGTCTCGTGGCCATCCCGTTGTTCTTGTTCCCGTTGTTCCTGACGCAGTTCGCCGTGAGGCGACAGAGTGCGATCCGCCGAACCTATCGACAGACGATCCGGACCCTGTCGCGGCTCACCGAGCTGGGCGGCTACACCGAGGTCGGGCACGCATCGCGGGTGGCCGAGCTGTCCATGGCCATGGGACACGAGCTGGGGATGTCCGAGCGCGACATGCTCGACCTGGAGTATGCCGCGCTTCTGCACGACATCGGTCAGGTCTCGTTGACCGAGCCGATCCCCGGCGGGGCGACGGTGCTGGCGGCTCCGGCCGACCAACGCCGGATCGCTCACGACGGCGCAGAGATCGTCCGACAGACGGGTGTTCTCGACAAGGTCGCCGTCATCCTGGAGGCACAGACGACTCCATTTCGCCAGGTGCGCGAGTTTGGTGAGGATCTGCCGCTGTCCAGCCGAATCATCAAGGTCTGCAACGCTTATGACGACTTAGCGGGTGACAGCCCCGACT
>DATCNE010000155.1:0-21965 GCA_036565395.1 Dermatophilaceae bacterium | reverse complement strand
GTTCGCTGGTGGCCCGGTTGGCTTGAGCACCCTCGCCGTCGCAGTCGGCGAAGAGTCGGACACCGTCGAGACCGTTGCCGAGCCGTTCCTGGTTCGCGAGGGCTTCATCATCCGCACCCCGCGCGGGCGGGCGGCAGCCCCGTTGGCCTGGAGACATCTGGGTCTGACTCCACCCGCAGCGTCAGCACGAATCCCGGTGCCCGAAGCCTTGCCGCTCGGCAACGGCGACGGACGCTTCGGCGGCTGAGCGCAGGGACACGACATGCCCGGTTGATCACGTTTGGGTCTAAAGGGCGAGGTGCGTTCGTGCCGGTCGGGTGGCTCACCTAGACTCTCTGCGATGCTCCATCTTGCGTCGGGGCTCCTGCGTGTCCAGCTCACTTCGCGGATGCGCCTGCCAACTCTTCATGAAGGACTGACTCATGTCTTCGTTTGTCGCGGCCGCAACATCGGGCAGCGGGACCAGCACGCTGCTGATCTTCGCCTTGCCGGTGCTGCTGATCGGATACATGTTCATCACTCAGCGGCGTCGCCAGAAGGCAGTTCAGAGCATGCAGGCCGGACTCGCCCTGGGCGACGAGGTCACGACCACCTCAGGCTTCCTTGGCAGGATCACCGCGCTCGACGACGGGATCGCCACGGTTGAGGTCAGCCCTGGAGTGAACGTGCGCCTTGATCGCCGAGCGATCGCAGGCCCTGCGCCCGCCGCATCAATCGCAGGCAACTCAGCATCAAGCAACCCGGAGACCGACACGCCGTCGGACCCGACCAGTCCCACTGACTAGGACATCCCCGTGGCATTCAATCCGCGCAATCGTGGGCCCTTGCGCACACTGGCAGCGCTCTTCGTCATCGTCTTCGGCCTTTATGGTTTTCTGGGCGCAGTCAGCACCTGGGGCGACGCGCAGCGAACCCCCAAGCTCGGTCTTGACCTCGAGGGTGGCACGCAGCTGATCCTCCAGCCCAAGCTCGTCGGCAACCAGACGATCAACGAGGGCCAGATCACCAAGGCGGTGGACATCATCCGCCAGAGGGTTAACGGATCTGGTATCTCGGAAGCCGAGGTCACCACCCAGGGCGGCAGCAACATCGTGGTCTCGCTGCCGGGCACCCCCGACAAGGCCACGATAGAGTCCCTGAAGAAGTCGTCACAGCTGCGCTTCCGCGCCGTGCTCGTTGAGGGTTCCGCCGCTCCGACTCCGGTGCCCACCTCGACCGGCACGCCGACCGGCACGCCCACGTCAACGGCCACAGCAACGGCTGCGGCCACGGGCAAGGCGACGGCGACGGCGAAGGCCGCCGGCACTGCGACGCCGACTGCCAAGTCGGGCTACCCGCCGGCACTTGCCGCGGCCACGACGCCAGCACCCACCGGGACGGCCACGCCCGGAGCTACCGCTACCCCCGGGACTACAGCCACGGCCAGCCCGACCACGGCACCGGCCGGCAAGCCGGCGAACGCCAGTGACCCGGCGTGGATCACCCCCGACGTCCAGGCGGCATACACGGCGCTGAACTGCGCCAAGCCCAAGGACATCGAGGCGATTGTCGACGACCCGGCCAAGCCGATGGTGACGTGCTCGGTTGACGGGCGCGCCAAGTACATCCTCGGACCGGCAGAGGTGCTGGGCTCCGAGGTCAGCAACGCCACCTCCGGTCAGCAGCAGACCCAGAGTGGCTCCACCGGGATCTGGGAAGTTCGGCTGGACTTCAACGCGGCGGGCACCAAGGCATTCGGTGACGTGACCTCACGCCTCGTGGTGCTGCCGCCGCCGCGCAACCAGTTCGCCATCGTCCTGGACAACCTGGTCATCTCAGCTCCGGTCACCCAGGCAGCACTGACCGCCGGCAACGCGAGCATCACCGGCAGCTTCACTGCCGCAAGCTCCAAGGTGCTGGCCGACCAGATCAAGTTCGGGGCCCTGCCCATGTCCTTCACGGTGCTGACCCAGGACGACATCAGCCCCACCCTCGGTGGCGACCAGCTCAGGCGTGGTCTGCTCGCCGGCCTCATCGGCCTGATACTCGTCGTCGGGTACTCCCTGTTCCAGTACCGAGTGCTCGGGCTGGTGACCGTCAGCTCGTTGGTCATCGCGGCGAGCATCACGTACGCAGCGGTTACGCTGTTCGGCTGGTCCTACGGCTTCCGACTGACGATGGCCGGTGTGACAGGTCTGATTGTCTCGATCGGTATCACCGCGGACTCGTTCATCATCTACTTCGAACGTGTCCGGGACGAGGTGCGTGACGGGCGGGCGCTCCGGGCAGCCGTCGAGACCGGTTGGGTTCGGGGACGGCGGACGATCCTGATCTCGGATGCTGTCAACTTCCTGGCCGCGATCGTCCTCTACGTGTTGGCAGCCAGCAACGTCCGCGGCTTTGCGTTCACGCTGATGCTGACCACGATCATCGACATCGTCGTGGTGATGTTGTTCACCCACCCGCTGCTCTCGATCCTGGCCAACACCAAGTTCTTTGGTGAGGGGCACAAGTGGTCCGGTCTGGATCCCGAACGGTTGGGCGCCAGAACCGTCACGTATGCCGGTCGCGGTCGGGTCACCATTGCCACGCGGCGCGCCGCAGCCGAGGGGAACCAGTCATGAGCAGCTTCGCTCAGTTCGGTAACGAGCTCTACACCGGCAAACGCTCCTTCGACATCGTTGGGCGCCAGAAGACCTGGTACGCCGTGTCGCTGGTGCTGCTCATCCTGGCCAGCATCGGTTTGTTCGGCGTTGGCCTCAACGTCGGCCTGGAGTTCAAGGGAGGCTCTGAGTTCCGGGTCTCCTCGGTGACCAACACGGACAACTTCGAGGCCCGGGGCAAGACAGCCGTCGGTACCCTGGCCACAGGCTCCGATGTCGTCGTCACCTTCCTGAGAGGCAGCAACACCGTCCGGATCCAGACCGAGAGGTTCGACAACGCGCTGACTGCCAAGGTGGAGTCTGCCCTCGCCAGCGAGTTCGGGGTCCCTGTCATCAAGGTCTCGGCCTCCACGATCGGAGCCTCCTGGGGCGCCTCGGTCAGCCAGAAAGCCATCACGGCTCTCATCTGGTTCCTGATCCTGGTTTCGCTCGTCCTGGCGGCGTACTTCCGCACGTGGAAGATGTCGCTGGCAGCGTTGATCGCCCTGGCGCACGACCTCGTCATCACCGTGGGCATCTATGCCCTGGCCGGCTTCGAGGTCACGCCCGCATCGGTGATCGGATTCCTGACGATCCTGGGCTACTCGCTCTATGACACGGTGGTGGTCTTCGACAAGGTCCGGGAGAACACCCTTCTGGCCGCCGGTAGTGGTCGGCTCTCGTTCTCACAGGCTGCCAACCAAGCGGTCAACCAGACGCTGGTTCGTTCGATCAACACCTCCGTCGTGGCACTGCTGCCGGTTGCGTCGATCTTGTTCATCGGGTTCTTCCTGCTCGGTCCGGGCACGCTGCTCGACCTCAGCCTGGCGTTGTTCGTCGGTATCGCAGTCGGTACCTACTCCTCGATCTTCATCGCCACCCCCGTTCTCGCCGACCTGCGCGAACGTGAACCTGTCATGCAGCAGCAGAAGAAGCATGCCGAGCGATACCAGGCTGGCCAAGCCCGTCAGGCAGGCGCTGCTCCGGCTGCCTCCGGCTCCGACGTGCAGGACGTGCAGGACATCCAGGACCGCGCCGCTGTCGCGGCAGGCACCGGTACTTCGGCCACCGGACGTCCCCTTCACCCGTCCGTGCAGACCGGACCGCGCAACCAGCCCAAACGGCCGCCGAAGTCGAAACGCTGATGGGTGAGGCGCCGCGCAAGGGCGTGCCATTGACTGCTCCGATCGCAGACGTTGTCGCCAGTCGTCTTCGCGACATCCCGGACTTCCCTGTGCCGGGCGTGGTCTTCAAGGACTTCACCCCGCTCCTGAGCGACGGGCCGGCCTTTCGGGCCGTCGTGCAGGACATCAGCAGCCGCTATGCCGGTCAGGTGGATGTCATCGTCGGCATCGAGGCACGAGGCTTCATCCTCGGTGCCGCGGTCGCCTATGAGCTCGGCATCGGCTTTGTCCCGGTCCGCAAAGCGGGCAAGCTGCCGGGCGAGACGCACAGTGCTGAATACCAGCTGGAGTATGGCAGCGCCGTCATCGAGGTCCACATGGATGCATTCATCGCGGGGGCGCGGGTTCTGGTCATGGATGACGTCCTGGCCACCGGCGGCACCGCCGAAGCGACCTGCGCGCTGATCGAACGCGCAGGCGCCAACGTTGCGGCGGTCGAGGTGGTGCTGGAGCTGGGTTTCCTCAACGGCCGCAGCAAGCTGCCGGGTCGAACCGTCCACGCGATGCTCTCGGTGTAAGGCCCATAGACTGCACCCATGAGCGAGGAGGTCGTGGCCGACACCCCTGGCACGGTCGTGCCACCGGAGTCCGACCTGCCGACAATCGCCATCCCGACGTCCTCGCGGGTCCGTGCCAGGTTCGCGCGTTTCGGCGGTCGCACGGCCGCCAACCCGGTGCTGGAACCGTTGCTGCGCAGCGTTCGTACCACCCACCCGAAGGCCGACCTGTCGATCATCGAGCGCGCCTACGCCGTTGCCGAGCAGGCCCACGAGGGCCAGATGCGCAAGAGCGGTGATCCCTTCATCACCCATCCGCTCGCCGTGGCAACGATCCTGGCCGAGCTCGGGATGACCCCCGACACGTTGGCCGCAGCCCTGCTGCACGACACGGTGGAGGACACGGCATACAGCCTGGAGGCCCTGACCGCCGACTTCGGTGACGAGATCGCGATGCTCGTCGACGGGGTGACCAAGCTCGAGAAGGTGACGTACGGGGAGGCGGCGCAGGCCGAGACCGTCCGCAAGATGGTCGTGGCGATGGCCCGTGACATCCGCGTCCTGGTGATCAAGCTGGCCGACCGCCTGCACAACGCCCGCACGTGGCGCTATGTCTCAGAGGCGTCGGCCCAGCGCAAGGCCCGTGAGACGCTCGAGATCTATGCGCCGCTGGCCCACCGCCTGGGCATGAACACCATCAAGTGGGAGCTTGAGGACCTGTCCTTCGCGACCCTCTACCCCAAGGTCTACGACGAGATCGTGCGACTGGTGGCCGAGCGAGCCCCCGCCAGGGAGGAGTATCTCGCCGGAGTACGCGAACAGGTCAAGGCCGACCTGGACGCGGCCCGGATCAAGGCCGTGGTGACCGGCAGGCCCAAGCACTACTACTCCGTCTACCAGAAGATGATCGTGCGCGGCCGTGACTTCGACGAGATCTACGACCTGGTCGCGGTGCGGGTGCTGGTGGACTCGATGCGTGACTGCTACGCCGTGCTGGGTGCCCTGCATGCGCGCTGGAACCCCGTCCCCGGGCGTTTCAAGGACTACATCGCGATGCCCAAGTTCAACATGTACCAGTCACTGCACACGACCGTGATGGGTCCGCTGGGCCGGCCGGTCGAGATCCAGATCCGCACCCACACGATGCACCGTCGCGCCGAGTACGGTGTCGCGGCGCACTGGAAGTACAAGGAAGACGCCCCGCGTGAGGCCACCGCGACGGGACGGGCGGCGCATGAGGGCGATGTCGGGCCGGTGAACGACATGGCGTGGCTGCGCCAGCTGCTCGACTGGCAGCGCGAGACGTCCGACCCGGGCGAGTTCCTGGACTCGCTGCGTTTCGAGATCAGCGCCAACGAGGTCTACGTCTTCACCCCCAAGGGGTCTGTCGTCGCGCTGCCGGCCGGCTCGACAACGGTGGACTTCGCCTACGCCGTGCACACAGAGGTCGGTCACCACTGCATCGGCGGGCGGGTGAACGGGCGGCTGGTGCCGCTGGAGAGCCCGCTGGAGAACGGCGACGTCGTCGAGATCCTGACCTCAAAGGCCGACGGGGCCGGGCCCTCACGTGACTGGCTGACGTTCGTACGGAGTCCCCGCGCCCGCAACAAGATTCGGCAGTGGTTCTCCAAGGAGCGCCGCGAGGAGGCCATTGACGCAGGCAAGGACGACATCGCCAAGGCAATGCGCAAGCAGGGTCTACCGCTCCAACGGCTGATGACCCACGGCACGCTCACCGGTCTGGCCAGCGAGCTGCGCTATCCCGATATCTCCAGCCTGTATGCCGCGGTCGGGGAGGGTCACGTGTCGGCCCAGCACGTGGTCGGCCGACTGGTGGCCTCCCTCGGCGGGGAGGAGGGCGCTAGCGAGGATCTCGCCGAAGCGACAACCCCGTCATCGCGACTGCCGCGCCCGCGCAGCGGTGACCCGGGTGTCGTCGTGGTCGGGACGGCTGATGTCTGGGTCAAGCTGGCGCGGTGCTGTACGCCGGTCCCGGGCGACCCCATCATTGGTTTCGTCACGCGGGGCAGCGGCGTCTCGGTGCACCGTTCCGACTGCACCAATGCCGAGTCCTTGCTCGCTCAGCCCGATCGGCTGATCGCGGTCGAGTGGGCGCCCTCAGCGGCGAGCGTCTTCCTTGTGCAGCTGCAGGTTGAGGCGCTGGACCGCAGCCGACTGCTGTCGGACGTCACGCGGATCCTGTCCGACCAGCACGTCAACATCCTTTCGGCCAGCGTGCACACCTCGCGTGACCGGGTGGCGCTGTCCCGGTTCACGTTCGAGATGGGCGACCCGGGGCACCTCGACCACGTGATCAAGGCCATCCGCAAGATCGACGGGGTCTTTGACGTCTATCGGATCACCGGCGGCAGGACAACCGGAAAGACGGCAAGCAAGACGAGCGACCAGACCGCGCTCGACTGACTACGCTCGACCAACTAGCTGCCGAACTCCTGGACACCGGCCCGAGCCTGGGCCAGCCACTGCTCGCGGGCCTCAAGAGCCGCCCGAGCATCGGCGACCTTCTTGGCATTGCCGGACGCCTCTGCTTTCTCGAGGTCCTTGCGAAGGCCCTCGACCGCCGACTCGAGCTGGTCCACCAGACTCTGTGCGCGAGCGGCTGCCTCGGGATTACTACTGGCCCAACGCTTTTCGTCGTGGTCTCGTACTTCCTGCTCGACTCGACGAATGCCTTTCTCGACGCGCTCCATGTCTGCACGCGGAACCTTGCCCGCGTGTTCCCACTTGTCCTGGATGAGGCGGAGGGTTGTCTTTGCAGCCTCGACATCGGTCACTGGCAGAAGCGCCTCGGCCTCGGCGAGGAGCGCCTCCTTGATCACGAGGTTGGCCTTGAACTCTTCGTTCTCAGCCGCAACGAGCTCGTCCTTGGCCTTGAAGAAGCTGTCCTGTGCAGTCTTGAACCGAGCCCAGAGTGCGTCGTCGTCGGTGCGAGAGGCGCGACCGGCCTCGCGCCAGCGATCCATCAGCCGCTTGAACGCCGTCGCGGTCGGTGCCCAGTCCTTGCTCGTGGCGAGCGCCTCGGCTTCCTTGACCAGCTTCTCCTTGGCGGACTTGGCCTCGGACTGCGTGTCCTCGAGGGTGGCGAAGTGAACCCGCCGAGCCTTGTCGAAGGAGTTGCGAGCTGCGCTGAAGCGCTGCCAGAGCGCGGTCTCGGACTCTCGATCCAGCTTGGGGCCGGTCCGCTGCAGGGCCTTCCACTCGTCGAGGAGAGCACGCATGCGCGTGCTGCTGGTCTTCCACTGGATCTTGCTCTCAGGCTGCCCGGCGATCGTCTCCGCCTCAAGCACGAGCTCTTCGCGCTTGGCCTTGCCCGCCTCACGGGCCGCGCTGCGTTCAGCCCCCTCGATGGCCTTCTTGGCCTCGACCGCTGCCGTGATCTGGGCCAGCCTGGCGTCCAGTGCGGCGAGGTCTCCGACGACGTGGGCGTCAGTGGTCTGCTCACGCAGCTTGGCGAGCCCCTCAGAGCCCTCCCGTACCAGCAGATCCGTGTGCGTCACACGCTGCAGGAGAAGATCGGCGGAGGCGAGCAGCTCGTCATACTTGCGGGTGAAGTAGGCCAAAGCCTCGGCGTGGCTGGCACCCGGGTAGGAACCCACCTCTCGCTCACCGTCGGCGGTGCGTACGAACACGGTTCCTGACTCGTCCACCCGACCGTGCTCGGAGGGCTTTGGCGCCGCCGTCCCGTGGAGGCGCCCTGCGAGGGCCGCAGGACTCGGAACAGGCGGAGCGGGTGGTTTGGGCACACCTGGCCCAGGCGCAGGTCGCGGAGTCGGCGCCGGAACAGGTGTCGGCTGCGGCTCAACCGCCGTCGCCTCTGGCACCGCTGGCGCTGCGTCCGCCTCGATCACTACGTCCGAAGGTGCGTCCAGTGCGGGCTCAGGTGCCGCCTCAGGCTCGACTGCCGGCTCCGGCTCGACCGCCGGCTCAGGCTCGGCTGGCGCTGCATCGGCCGCGACCACTACTTCTGCGGGAGTGTCGACTGCCGAGTCGTGCTTGGGGGTCTGGTCGGTCTGGTCGGTCTGGTCAGTCACTGTCAGGCCTTCTTTTCGGTGACATCCACCGTGAGGATGCTGATGGGCTGCACCGGCGCGGTGTTGCCGCCGGCGTCAGGTGGGGTGGCTCCGGCTGCGGCGATCTTGTCGACGATATCCATTCCGGACGTGATCTTGCCAAAAATCGAGTAACCGGTCGCGTCCTTCAGAACGGTCGACCTGTAGACGATGAAGAACTGACCGCCATTGCTCTCGGGGTCGGTGGTGCGCGCCATTGCGAGGGTGCCGGGGGCGAAGGTGGAGTCCGCAGGTGCGTTCTCGACGCCAAAGCCGTATCCGGGGTTGCCGCTACCGGTCCCTGTCGGGTCGCCACACTGCAGGACGAAGATACTCGACGTCGTCAGTCGGTGGCATGGGCTGTCGGCCCAGTAGCCGCTCTTGGCCAGGCCAAGGAACGACGCCACGGTCTGGGGGGCCTTGGCCCCGTCGAGCTCCATCGTGATGACGCCACAGTTCGTGGTGACGGTCGCGATGAACGTCTTGCCGGCGGCGGTCTTCTTGTCGGGCAGGGTGCCTGTTCGCTTGTCGGTGGGGACCTTGGGCGGGGCGACACAGCCAGCGACAGAGGCGGTCGGCGTTGGGGCAGCCGGCGTCGGCTGGTCGGTCACCTGGCCGGTGGGCTGGGCGCTCGCCACGGTCTTGCCGTCCTTGTTCAGCGCGAGACTCACCCCTACGAATCCGCCGATCACGAGCAGCATCGCCAGGACGATGCCGAGGACCTGCTTGTTGCGGCGAGCCTCCGCCTGACGCCTCTCCAGCTTGGCCTGATGCTTCTCGTAGCGACGCTTCTCGCGGGCTCGGTCGCGCTCGATCGGCGACACTGGGGCGCTCCTTCGGACTGTGGACGAAGACAATGGCACCGGGCGCATGTCCGGACCGTCGGTCAGTCTAGAAGGCATGGACCGCGGCGCACGCACGGGTGCATGGTCACGGGTCCATCACGTTAGGCTCGCGCGGGTGTTGACCATCGTATTTCCGGCCGCTGTCGCTGGCACAAACTGCTACGTTCTCGCTCCCGGCGCGGGGGAGGAGTGCCTCATCGTCGACCCCGGCGTGGGCGTCACCGCACAGCTTGCCGAGGTCCTGCGGGGGCACCGGCTCAGGCCAGCAGCCGTCCTGCTCACCCACGGGCACTTCGACCACGTGTACTCCGTCACGCCGGTGTGTGGGTCCGCAGGCGTTGCCGCCTACATCCATGGCGAGGACCGTTACCGCCTCAAAGACCCCATGTCGGCGGTGGGTCCGGCGCTGATCGCCATGTTTGAACAGCAGTTCGGCCAGAAGGCGACCTGGCAGGAACCGACGGATGTGGTCGATCTGGTCCATGGGCAGAGCCTGACGCTTGCCGGCTTCGACATCAGAGTCCTGCACGCGCCGGGTCACACCGAGGGATCGGTGATGTTCGTCCTGCCGAACGTGCCCGAAGGCCTGGACCCCGATGTCGGCGTCAGCTCCTCGGTGCTGACCGGTGACGTTCTGTTCGCCGGCTCGATAGGACGCACGGACCTGCCCGGCGGCGATGGTGCTGCGATGAACGCAAGCCTGCGTGACGTCGTCCTGACACTGGCCGACGACGTGCTGGTGCTGCCCGGGCACGGCCCGGGGACCACGATGGAGCGTGAGCGGGCCACCAACCCCTACCTGCAAGGATTGGCGCCATGAGCAAAGTTCGCCCGATCAGTGGTTTCCCGGAGTGGCTGCCCGGTGAACGCATCGTTGAACAGCACTTCCTGGACGTGATCCGCGAGACGTTCGAGCTGCACGGCTACGCGTCGATCCGGACCCGGGCCGTGGAACCGATCGAACGTCTTACCAGCCTGGGCGAGGACACCGACAAGGAGATCTACGCGGTCAGCCGCCTTGCGGGCGGCATTGAGGGCATTGACGAGAAGTCTCCAAGCTCACGGCTGGGGTTGCACTTCGACCTGACCGTCCCGTTCGCTCGATACGTCCTGGAGAACGCAGGCAAGCTGACGTTCCCCTTCCGCCGCTACCAGATCCAGCCGGTATGGCGTGGTGAGCGCCCCCAGGAGGGGCGTTACCGCGAGTTCCTGCAGTGCGACATCGACATCGTCGACGTGGGCGAGCTTGCACCTCACTACGAGGCCGAGCTGCCGCTGGTGATCGCCGATGCGTTCAGCAAGCTGCCGATCGGCCCGTTCCGGATCCAGGTCAACAACCGCAAGATCCCCGAGGGGTTCTATCTCGGCATCGGCCTCACCGACGTCACGTCGGTGCTGCGGATCGTTGACAAGCTGGACAAGATCGGTCCGGGAAACGTCTCTGAGCTGCTGCAGGCCGCGGGCGCGACGGCCGAACAAGCCAAGGGGTGCCTGGCCCTGGCCGAGATCAGTGCGCCGGACGAGAGCTTCGTCGAGCGGGTGAACGCACTGGGCGTCGAGCACGAGACTCTCACCAAGGGTCTGGCTGAGCTGGCCGCGGTCATCCGGGTCGGCGCCGAGCACGCGCCAGGGCTGATGGTTGCCGACCTGAAGGTCGCACGCGGGCTGGACTACTACACCGGCACCGTCTACGAGACCCAGCTCATCGGGCAGGAGTCCTACGGCTCGATCTGCTCGGGTGGCCGTTATGACGCCCTCGCCTCGGACGGCAAGACCACCTACCCAGGAGTCGGCATCTCGATCGGGCTGTCGCGACTGCTCGCCAAGATCATGCCGTCCCTTTCGGCCAGCCGCTCAACGCCCTCGTGCGTCCTGGTGTCACTCGCCGACGACACCGATCGTGCGCAGGGGATGACTGTTGCCGCTGCGCTGCGCCGGCGCGGAATCCCGTGTGAGGTCGCACCGGTGGCCGCAAAGTTCGGCAAGCAGATCAAGTTCGCCGAGCGACGCGGCATCCCGTTTGTGTGGTTCCCCGCGTCCGGTGACCAGAGCAACGACTCGGTCAAGGACATTCGAAGCGGTGACCAGACGGTGGCCGATGCCTCCTCGTGGCTGCCTCCGGCGGCTGATCTTTGGCCCCGCGTCGTGGCCTGAATCGGCTGGCTTAGACTCGCAAACGCACGCCTTCGGGCGGCCGATCGAGGCAACAACGGAGTTGCACCGACGGCGGTGCATCGATAGAAGGACGCTGATATCAGGTGAAGGTCGCAATCCCCCGCGAGGTCAAGAACAACGAGTTTCGCGTGGCCATCACGCCGTCGGGTGTGCACGAGCTGGCGCGCAACGGCCACGAGGTCTTTATTGAGACCGGAGCCGGCGTCGGGTCCTCGATCACCAATGAGGACTACGTCGCGGCTGGGGCACAGATCCTGAGCACCGCCGAGGACACGTGGGCCGCCGGTGACCTGATCCTGAAGGTCAAGGAGCCTGTGCCCTCCGAGTACGACAAGATGCGCGAGGGGCAGACCCTCTTCACCTACCTTCACATAGCCGCCGACCGGCCGCTGACCGAAGAGCTGGTCAAGCGCAAGGTCACCGGAATCGCTTACGAGACAGTCGAGCTGGCCGACCGTTCGCTGCCGTTGCTCGCTCCGATGAGTGAGGTGGCCGGCCGGTTGGCGCCGCAGGTGGGTGCTCACACGCTGATGCGGGCGCAAGGCGGTCGCGGTGTGCTCATGGGCGGCGTGTCCGGCGTCTATGCCGCCAAGGTCGTCGTCATCGGCGCGGGTGTCTCCGGCATGAACGCCGCCGCCATCGCGTTGGGGATGCAGGCCGAGGTGCTGCTGCTGGACCGCAACGTGGCCAAGCTGCGGGTCGCGGACGCGATCTACCAGGGTCACTGCCAGACGGTGACCTCCAACGCCTATGAGATCGAGCGCGCCATCGCCGACGCGGACATGGTCATCGGAGCGGTCCTGATCCCCGGCGCCAAGGCTCCGACCCTGATCACCAACGAGCAGGTATCGCGGATGAAGCCGGGCTCGGTGCTCGTGGACATCTCCATCGACCAGGGCGGCTGCTTCGAGGACTCCCACGCGACGACGCACGCTGACCCGACCTACAAGGTCCACAACTCGGTGTTCTACTGCGTCGCGAACATGCCGGGCGCGGTGCCGCACACCTCGACCTACGCCTTGACCAACGTGACCCTGCCGTATGCCGTGGAGCTGGCCAACCGCGGATGGCGCGACGCCATGAAGGCCGATCCCGCGCTGGCGCTCGGTCTGAACACGTACGACGGTGCCGTGACCTACGGACCCGTCGCCGAGGCACATGGCATGTCCTGGCTCACCCTCGATGAGGTGCTGCGCTGACCCAAGGCTCGCTTATCGAGCGTTCGACCCGCGGATGGCTGGACCACCTGCGGGTCGAACGTGGAGCAGCCGCAAACACGCTGAGCTCCTATGGCCGCGACCTTGAGCGATATCGGCAGTTCCTCGACGAACGGGGGATCAACGATCCGGCCGCGGTGGGGGAGTCCGACGTCATGGACTTTCTTGCCGAGCTTCGGGATGGAGCGCACGAACGGCCAGCACTGTCAGCGTCATCGGCCGCCCGCACCATCGTCGCGGTGCGCGGGTTCCACAAGTTCCTGGCGCTCGAGGGTGAGACGCTCACCGATCCGGCTGGAGCGGTGGCACCGCCCAAGGCTCCCAAACGACTTCCCAAGGCAATCTCGCTCGACGACATCGAGCGACTGCTGTCAGCGGCGAGCGTGGGGGACACCCCCGCTGCGTTGCGCGATCGCGCAATCGTTGAGGTCCTCTACGGTTCAGGCGCGCGGATCAGCGAGGCCGTTGGTCTTGACGTCGACGACATCGACCTCGAGCAGGGCTCCGTGAGGCTCATGGGCAAGGGGAGCAAAGAGCGCATCGTGCCCCTCGGCAGCTATGCGAGGCAGGCCGTCACGGCATACACAGTCCGTGCTCGTCCGTCCATGGCGATCAAGGGCAAGGGGACACCGGCCCTGTTTCTGAACCAGCGCGGGGGGCGGCTCACCCGGCAGAGTGCGTGGACGGCGATCCATGCGGCCGCCGAACGCGCGGGCCTTGGCGCGACGGTCAGTCCGCACACGCTCAGGCACTCCTTCGCCACGCACCTTCTCGATGGCGGTGCCGACGTCCGCGTCGTGCAGGAGCTCCTCGGGCACGCCTCTGTGACCACGACGCAGATCTACACGATGGTTACGATCCAGCGCCTGCGCGAGGTCTATGCAGAGGCACATCCGCGTGCTCGCTGAAAAACTGCCCGCCGACAGGCCGACACCCTGCCTTGAAGAGGGACCGCTCGCGCGACTACTGTCAACGCGATCAGCGAGAGGCTGACCGATGCACTTTCGATTGCGCTGGGAGTGAAGCACCTGTGACCTACGAGGTGACCACAGCCACCGTTGGCCCGACGGCTGCCGGCACGGTGATTGGTGCCGTGGCCGAGATGCCGTTGCGGACTCCGGCCCAACTACCCGGCACCCAGGGTGCCGGAGTCGGACAGATCGGGCCCACTGGCCGAGTCATGCCCGAGTTCCCCGAGCCCGCCTTGCTGCACAGCCATGGTCCGGCACGGATCATCGCGCTGTGCAACCAGAAGGGCGGCGTGGGCAAGACGACGTCCACCATCAACCTCGGCGCTGCCCTCGCCGAGTGCGGACGCAAGGTGCTTCTTGTCGACTTCGACCCGCAAGGCGCCCTGTCGGTCGGTCTCGGCGTGCCGATCCAGGAGCTGGACATCACGATCTACAACCTCCTGGTTGAGCGGGGGCACAACGTCCACGACGTGATCCAGCACACCACCACCGAGAATCTCGACATCCTCCCGGCCAACATCGACCTCTCGGCGGCCGAGGTGCAGCTGGTCGGCGAAGTGGCCCGCGAGATGGTGCTGTCCCGCGTCCTTCGTCCGCTCGTGGACGACTACGACGTCATCCTGATCGACTGTCAGCCCTCGCTGGGTCTGCTCACTGTCAACGCGCTGACCGCAGCCCACGGCGTGATCATCCCGCTCGAGTGTGAGTTCTTCGCGATGCGCGGCGTCGCGCTGCTGGTGGAGACCATCGACAAGATCTGTGATCGCCTTAACCCTCGACTGCAGGTCGATGGCATTCTGGCGACGATGTACGACAGTCGGACCCTTCACAGCAAAGAGGTCGTGCGCAGCGTTGTCGACCACTTCGGCGACCAGGTCTTCCATACCGTCATCAGCCGCACCGTGAAGTTCCCGGACTCGTCGTTGGCAGCTGAGCCCATCACGACCTACGCCTCAACCCACGCGTCCGCCGAGTCCTACCGGCAGCTGGCCCGCGAGCTGATAGCGCGGGGTGGGTCGGCCTGACCACCATGAGCTCGGTCATGGCGCACGGTTCGGCCATGACTCCCGGCGGTGTGCTGCGCAGGGCCGGCAGTCGACCGTTCGAGGTGCACCTCGATGTCTTCCAGGGCCCGTTCGAGCTGTTGCTCGGCCTGATCTCCAAGCACAAGCTGGACATCACTGAGATCGCGCTGGCCCACGTGACCGACGAGTTCATGGCCCATATCAGGGCGCATCAGGCGTCTGACACCGAGTGGGACCTGAGCCAGGCCTCCGAGTTCCTGCTGGTGGCGGCAACACTGCTCGACATCAAGTCGGCTCGTCTCTTGCCGCAGCTGGGTCCGGAGGATGAGGAGGACCTGGCCCTGATCGAGGCGCGGGACCTGCTCTTTGCCCGGCTCCTGCAGTACCGCGCGTTCAAGGAGGTGGCCGCAGCCTTCGCTGAACGCATGGCAACGGCAGGCCGTATGACGGCCCGTCAGGCAGGTCTGGAGCCACAGTTCGCCGCCCTGCTGCCCGAGCTGATCATGGGCATCACGCCCGAACAGCTGGCCATGATCGCGGCCCGCGCGATGACGCCGAAGGTGGCGCCGACCATCGGCCTGGAGCACCTGTACGCGCCGACAGTCAGCGTTCGCGAACAGGCCGGCCTGATCGTGGCGCGGCTACGTCAGCTGAGGACATGCTCCTTCCGTTCGCTGGTTGCCGATGCCGACAGCACTCTCGTGATCGTCGCGCGCTTCCTGGCCCTGCTCGAGCTCTTCCGCGAGTCAGCGATCGCCTTTGACCAGGCTGAGGCGCTCGGCGCGCTGACGGTCCGATGGACCGGGCTGGACGAGGGCGAGGTCGGCGTCAGTGACGAGTTCGATGAAGAAGACGTGAGCGAAGAAGAGACGGTGGACCCAGTTGACTGACATGCCGATCGAGCTCCCGGACGAGGCTGAGCTGGTGGAGGCCCCAGACGAGCAGGTCGCCTTCGACATCAACGACTTCCCCGGTGGGGCGCGCGGTGCTATCGAGGCCGTGCTGATGGTTGTCGACGAGCCGGTCACCGAGATGGCGATGGCCTCCGCACTGGAGCTGCCGATCGAGGATGTGGCTGGTCACCTGCACGCCCTCGCCGCTGACTACGACGCGACCAGTCGTGGGTTCACCATCAGGGAGATAGCCGGCGGATGGCGGATCTACAGCCGCCCCGAGTACGCCCCTGTTGTCGCGAAGTTCCTTCTGGACGGTCAGCACGCGAGGCTCACCCAGGCCGCGCTGGAGACGCTGGCGGTCATCGCCTATCGACAACCGATCTCCCGGGGGCGGGTGGGCGCCGTTCGTGGAGTGAACGTCGACGGTGTCTTCCGGACCCTGCTCACCCGTGGCCTGATCGAAGCTCGCTCCCTCCCTGGCAACGATGTGGCGGCCGAAGGCGAAAATGGTGCGACCCTTTACGGAACGACGTCGTATTTCCTCCAACGACTTGGCCTCAGGTCACTCAATGATCTGCCGGCCCTCGCCCCCTACCTACCCGAGGTTGATGTGCTCGACGAACTAGCGGCCTTCCAAAGAGATGGCCGGGCATGAGTGAGCGCAAGCCATCTCGTGGCGATGCCCCTGCGCCGCGCAGACGCACGACTGGCGCCCCGCGAGCGGGGGCCCCGCGCTCTGGTGCCCCTCAGCGGGGCAACGCGGTTCAGCGGGGCAGCAGCGGCACGACCAAACCGAGTCAACCCACCCGACTTCCCCCACAGCGCGAGAAGCCGGCGGTGGCGGTTGATGTCCACGACCCCGATGGCGTGCGCCTCCAGAAGCTCCTGGCAGCGGCCGGCGTGGGAAGCCGGCGGACCTGTGAGAACCTCATCACCTCCGGGCGGGTCGAGGTCGACGGTCATCTCGTCACTGAGCTGGGCGTGCGGATCAACCCCGACACGGCGACGGTCCACGTCGACGGGTCCAGGGTCCAGCTCGACGAGTCACGGGTCTACCTGGCTTTCAACAAGCCTCTGGGCGTCGTGTCGACCATGAGTGACGACCTCGGCCGCCCCTGCGTCGGTGACTTCGTCAGCAACCGCAAGGAACGCCTCTTCCACGTCGGGCGTCTGGACGCCGACACCGAGGGCCTGTTGCTGCTGACCAACGACGGCGACCTCGCCCACCGGCTCCAGCACCCGTCATTCGGCGTCCTGAAGACCTATCTCGCGCAGATCCCGGGACCGGTCCCGCGTGATCTGGGCAAGCTGCTTCGTGCGGGCATCGAGCTCGAGGACGGCCCCGTCAAGGTGGACTCGTTCAAGCTCGTGGACTCGGCGCCGGGCAAGGCTCTGGTCGAGATCCAGCTGCACGAAGGCCGCAAGCACGTCGTTCGGCGGATGCTCGATGCTGTGGGCCACCCCGTGATCACGCTGGTGCGCACTGATGTCGGTCCGATCAAGCTGGGCGACCTGCGGTCGGGCCGGATGCGGGCGCTCAACCGGCCCGAGATCGGCCAGCTCTACTCAGCTGCTGGACTCTGATAGCAGGCGCCTGCCTCGGTCGCTACCGTTGCGGGCGTGAGTGACACGCGTATGCCGGTGCCGGTGAGCACCGTTCGCGCCATCAGGGGCGCCATCCAGCTTGATGTCGACGAGCGCGAGCACGTGCTGTCCTCCACACGCGAGCTCGTCTCGTCGATCCTCGAGGCGAACGCACTGACCAAGGACGACGTCATCTCGATCATGTTCACGGCTACCCCGGACGTGCGAAGCGAGTTCCCCGCGGTAGCGGCCCGCGATCTTGGTCTCGGCGATGTTCCCCTGATGTGCGCGCAAGAGCTCGATATAGCAGGAGCGATGCCGATGGTAATTCGGCTGATGGCCCACGTGAACACGACGCTCACCCGGGAGCAGATCACCCACGTCTACCTCCGTGGCGCCGCCGGACTACGACGAGACCTCGCACAGTGACGTCTGCGGCGAAGACTCCTAAGACAGGGACTCCTGCTTCAGCTTCCGACGGGCTGCGGGTCCGGATTGTCGGCACCGGACTGATCGGGACGAGCCTGGGAATGGCGTTGTCCCGCAAGGGGTTTCGAGTGTCACTTGCTGACACCTCACCCACCTCAGCGGCTTTGGCGCGTGACCTGGGGGCGGGTGTTCTTGCTGCAGATGTCATAGACGTCCCGGACCTTGTGGTCGTAGCCGCGCCTCCGGATGTCGTGGCAGCCGTGGTCGCGCAAGAGCTGAAGCAGTGGCCTGATGCGGTGGTGACCGACGCTGCCAGCGTCAAGGGTTCAGTGTTGACGACGTTGGGGGACATGGGAGCTGACCTCTCGAGGTATGTCGGATCGCACCCCATGGCGGGGCGGGAGAGGTCCGGCGCGGTGGCTGCGCAAGCGGATCTGTTCGAGGGGCGTTCGTGGGTCGTGGCGCCCGGCCCTGAGGCCTCGGAAGGCGCGATCGACATGGTGCGACAGATCGCCGTTGCCGCAGGGTCGGCCGTCCTCGTGATGACGCCCGATGAGCACGATGCGGCGGTCGCAGCGGTGTCACACGTTCCTCAGATCGCCGCCAGCCTGGTTGCGAGCCGACTGCGAGACCTGTCGCCCGGAGCAATTGCCCTGTCAGGACAGGGGATACGCGATGTCACTCGCATTGCAGCCAGTGATCCCGGCATGTGGACCCAGATCCTGTCCGGCAATGCACCGGCCGTGCGAGCGGTCCTTGAGTCGCTTACCGCGGAGCTCGCCACTGTTCTCGAGGCGCTGCGTCACCTGGAGTCCCAACCTGATGGCGGCGCGGTGGGCGCACGGGCCGTCCTTGCCAGGGCCGTCGCGGACGGCAACGCCGGGCAGGCTCGTATCCCGGGCAAGCACGGCGCCGCGCCGACGACCTACGCCACCGTCATCGTCGTTATCCCCGACGAGCCGGGTGCACTGGGTCGGCTCTTGCGTGATGTCGGTGAGGCCGGAGTCAACATGGAGGACCTGCACCTGGAGCACGGCGTGGGCCAACCGTTCGGCCTCGTCGAGCTGTCGGTGCTCCCTGCTGCCGCCCAGCCCTTGATCACTGCTTTGAGCGCCTTGGGCTGGCCGGTCCACGAATAGCCGGCAGATAGGGTTTAGCGGGTGATCTCACGACCCAAGCCCCTTGTCATCGCGATCGACGGCCCATCCGGATCTGGCAAGTCCAGCGTCTCCCGGGCGGTCGCGCAGCGCCTCGACCTGGCCTATCTCGACACCGGCGCGATGTATCGCGCTCTGACGTGGTGGTGCGCTCAGCAGGGAGTCGACCTCGAGGACCTTGACGCAGTGGCTCAAGCCGCCAGGGACCTTCCGCTGCGCATGGAGACCGACCCGAGATCTCCATCGATACAGGTGGCCGGCGTGGTGATCGACGAGGCTATCCGGACGACAGAGATCTCGGCGTCGGTGTCGAAGGTTGCGACCAATCTCGCGGTGCGCGATGAGCTGTGCCATCGCCAGCAGGCCCTGATAGCAGAGTCAGCTGCAACCAGTGGGGGAGTCGTGGCCGAGGGACGCGACATCACCACGGTGGTCGCTCCAGGCGCTGATGTGCGCATCCTGATGGTGGCCCACCAGGATGCGCGGCTCGCACGGCGCGCCAAGGAGCTCCATGGCGAAGCAGGGCACGCGGCGATGAGCGCGACGCATGACCAGATCGTCCGCCGCGACAAGGACGACTCGACGGTTTCGCAGTTCATGGAGGCCGCCCCGGGCGTGACCTCGCTGGATACGACGGACCTCAGCTTCGAGCAGTCCGTGGAAGCAGTGCTTGACCTGGTCGCCGCTCATACCGGCCGCGACGAGCTGGGGATCACGCTCGCGGACGGGGACCGGCCAAAAGTAAGGGACAATGGGTAGTTCCCAGCGTGACCTGTCCCTGATCCCTGGTACATCCACGCCTGATACATCCACCCCTCATCTACCCACTCCTGTCACATTCACCCCTGTTACATCCACTGAACCTGAAGGACCCTGCCGTGAGCGAGCACCCCGATACCGCCGACCGCACCGAGGTCGATGACCTGTCGGTCGAGCGAGCCCTGCGCGTGGGTCTGGAAGAGTTCGAGCTGGACGACGAGGACCTGTCGCTGCTCGAACGTGAGGGTGACGAAGATCTTGTGGCCGAGGAAACGGGCCCGGTGCCGGTCGTCGCGATCATCGGCCGCCCGAACGTCGGCAAGTCAACTCTGGTGAACCGCATCCTGGGCCGGCGAGAGGCCGTCGTCGAGGACGTCCCCGGCGTGACCCGCGACCGCGTCGCCTACGACGCCGAGTGGACCGGCACCCGGTTCACGATCGTCGACACGGGCGGGTGGGAGGTGGACGCCACCGGCATCCACCTGCGCGTCGCCGAGCAGGCCGAGATCGCCATCGAGCTCGCCGATGCCGTCATGTTCATCGTCGACGCGACCGTGGGCGCGACCGACACCGATGACGCGGTGGTCAAGCTCCTGCGCAAGTCCGGCAAGCCGGTCATCCTCGTGGCCAACAAGGTCGATGACCCACGCAGCGAGGCAGACGCAGCCATGTTGTGGTCCTTCGGGCTGGGGCAGCCTTGGCCGGTCTCGGCTCTGCACGGCCGTGGCAGCGGTGATGTCCTGGATGCCCTGCTCGCGGTCCTGCCCAAGTTCTCGGCGGTTGGCGAGGCCTATGCCCGCGGCGGACCCCGTCGGGTGGCACTCGTCGGCCGTCCCAACGTCGGCAAGTCGAGTCTGCTCAACCGGCTCGCCGGCGAGGAACGTGTCGTCGTCGACAAGGTTGCCGGCACGACGCGTGACCCCGTTGACGAGCTGATCGAGCTGGGCGGCAAGACCTGGCGCTTCGTGGACACTGCAGGCATCCGCCGCCGCGTCCACCAGACCCGCGGGGCCGACTTCTACGCCTCTTTGCGAACCCAGACGGCTCTTGAGAAGGCCGAGGTCGCCGTAGTGCTGATCGACGCCGAGGAGGCCATCGCCGAGCAGGACATCCGGGTCGTGCAGCAGGTTGTGGACGCGGGGCGTGCCTTGGTCGTGGCCTACAACAAGTGGGACACCCTGGACGAGGAACGCCGTCACTACCTCGAACGCGAGATCGAGAAGGAGCTCGTCCAGATCCCCTGGGCCCCTCGGGTCAACATCTCTGCGCTCACTGGACGCCACATGGACCGTCTTGTCCCTGCCATCGAGGTCGCTCTCGAGTCATGGGGCACGCGCGTGTCCACAGGCCGCCTCAACGCCTTCCTGGGCACCGTGACCGCAGCCAACCCGCATCCGGTGCGCTCGGGCAAGCAGCCGCGGATTCTGTTCGCCACGCAGGCTGCCACCTGTCCGCCGCGCTTCGTCGTGTTCGCAAGCGGCTTCCTCGAGGCGGGTTATCGGCGGTTCATCGAGCGTCGTCTGCGCGAGGAGTTCGGCTTCGTGGGGACGCCTATCGAGGTCTCGGTGCGGGTCCGGGAGAAGCGCCGCAAGAAGTAGCCGGGGGACTTTCCACACGCGCCGTCGGAACCGGTCGACATACCGCAGCAGGTATGACGATTCTGAGCAAAGGGTGTACGTAGGCTAGGGTTTCGTTCGCCTCACCTGAGCAACACTCAGGCGAGAGTCCCGGGATGTGGCGCAGCTTGGTAGCGCACTTGACTGGGGGTCAAGGGGCCGCAGGTTCAAATCCTGTCATCCCGACTGGGACGAGAACAGGGCCTGAACTGCAAACATGCAGGTCAGGCCCTGTTCCCATTGTTGCTGCGACCCTCGGGGCATCAGTGAGCGCCGATTCAGTGGCCCCATTCTGGCCCCACCACACCGAAAACGCGGTGCCAGCCTCGATCAAGGCCTTCATATCTGGGTGCAGGTAACGCGCCGTCACCGCTGGGTCCGTGTGGCCCGCCACACGTTGGATTACGTGCAAAGGCACGCCACTGTCGCCATCCAAGTCAAGGCTGTGTGCCTCAGACCGTGACGCACCAGACCCGACAGCCCGAGACGTCCGACGACTTCATCCCACTTGGTGGCATCCCGCAACGTCGCTGTCGTGATCACGCCACCACGAGGGCCGGACATGAGCCGCTCGTCACCATCCCGACCGGATACGAGGCTCTCAAGAGTTGAGCGCAACGGATCTATGATCGGAATCGTTCTCTTGCGGCGACCTTTCGTCGCCTTGGTCACCAAGCCGCCGCGTCCCGGATACGTCTGCCGCTGAACATGGATTATGCCGCCGGCCAGATCAACATCACCGACCGTCAGTCCGGATACCTCACTGATGCGCATTGCTGTTGTCGCCAGCAGAGTCACCATGTTGCCCCAGCACTCATCACGGCCCTCAGCGACCACGGAGGCAACAAGCCGGTCAAGCGTCGCCACGTCGGGCAAGGCCAAATCGCGAGGGTTGGCCACGTCGGCAGCGCCATTCGAA
>DATCNE010000154.1:0-5391 GCA_036565395.1 Dermatophilaceae bacterium | reverse complement strand
GACAGCACGACACCCAATAGGCTTCCCGTGAGCAACTACCCTCGGGTTCCTGCGATTTCGGCTCCAGAAGCCGGGAACCCAAGAACTTTTGCGAGCATTCGGGAGTTTGTGTCGAACAGTTGCAGCTCGCCGTCGGTGACGAGGTGTCTCACGACGAAGGCGCGTTGGCCGACGCGCCAAAGCCCTTCTCCGCGTTGCAGATCCGGCAACTGCGCCCGCTCCGTGACCGATAGGCCGAGGACGTCGGCCGTGTGTGGCGCCTCCGACGACTCCTGCTGGTAGATGATCTTCGTCGAGCAGTCAGCCAGCAGGCCAAGAGCCAGGGCCCGCGCCTCGGAGTCCGCACTGCCAACCGCGTCTAGATCCGAAAGCCGGTGCACGATCATCAGGTTGGCGATACCGAGCCCGCGCGAGAGCTTCCACTGCGACTGCATCCGAGCAAGGAGCGCAGGCTGGCGGAGCAGCCGCCACGCCTCGTCATAGATCACCCATCGTTGACCGCCCTCGGGGTCGGATAGTGCGGCTTCCATCCACGCTGACGCACAGGTCATCACCATGGCGATCAGCTGGTCGGAGCCCTGGATACGCGACAGGTCCAGCGACACCATGGGTAGGTTCGGGTCGAAGCTCACGGTCGAGGGGCCGTCGAAGAGTCCTGCCAGGTCGCCCGAGACGAGGCGACGTAGTGCGTGCCCGAGATTGCGGCCGTCAACGATGAGCTCGTCGAGGGTGGCGCCCGACTCAGCAATCCGCGGCTGGAACAACGCATCGACCACCATGGGCAGCGTGGGCACGGCATCGCGGTCGACGGCATCTCGCAAGGCCAGGTCCAAGGCTGTGTGCTCGACCGCGGTCATCGGGCGAGCCAGAGCGGATTCGGCCAAGGCGCCGAGCAGTGTGCGTCGTCGATTCGCAACAATGGCGGACCAATCTGCGTCCTTGCGATCTCGAGGCCGTGGCCCTTCGTCGAGCGGGTTGAGCCGGTTTCCCGAGCCTGCGCCAAGCTCAATTGCCACACCCCCAACGGCCTTGGCCACGACCGTCCACTCGCCTTTGGGATCGCCCGGGACGTAGACCCGACGTCCGAAAGCCATCGACCGCGTGGCCAAGGACTTGGCGAGAAACGACTTGCCCTTGCCAACGACGCCGGCGAGCAGACAGTTCGGGTTGGTGATGATGCCGCGCTGGTACAGGACCCACGGGTCGAAGCAGAAGCCGCCACCGGACCACGCGTCCTGACCGATGAAGGTGCCCTCACTCCCGAGCCCGGCCTCGGCAAGGAACGGGTACGCCCCGGCGAGCACCTCCGAGGTCGCTCTGTGTTGCTGCACCCGGAACCGCCGGTACGACCGCAAGGCCGCTGGCCCGGGCTCCCCACCCGCCGGCAGGTAGCCACTTTTGGGGTGGGCCGCCTTCTCGGCGTCGAGGGCCGCCCGAAGCTCGGACCGTCTTCGACCGCGAGTCTCCCGCGACAGTCGCTCAGCGGCGGCACCACGAGCGCGCCTCCCTGCCCGAGACTCGTCAGTGGGGCAATAGAGATCGCCGGTGTGGACCTTCGGGCCATCCATGATCAGCCGACCTTGCGGGCAAGGGGCAGGGCAGCGGCGGTGAAGGCGCGCGCTTGCTGTCCGCAGAGCAGCCGTGTCTCACAACCACACTGAGTGGCCGCTCTCTGTACCTGTGAGAGGGCGGAGTCGAGCTCCTCCTTCGTGGCCGCCGTGACCGCGATCAGACCGGTAAACCGAAGGTCCGCGTGCCCGGCGATGAGGGCGCGCTCTCGGTCCAACACGTCGCTGAGCTCCTGTGCATCGGACTGGTCGGCAATGGTCCCGATCCGTGCCTTCTGCGCCGAGTCGGTCACGTACTCGACCTTCGCCTTGCGAATGTCGCGCATGGCCTGCGCCGTCGTCAGGGGCGTGGCCGTGATCGAGATCGTCTTGCGCACCCCTTGCTGAAACACCAGGCCGTGTAGAAACGACGGCGGGACGTCGATCCTCGGCCACTCGGTGATCCACAGGACGGCGGAGTAGGCGCTGTCATGGCGGAGGTGGTCCCAATGCTCCTCTATCGCAACAGGTCCGGCCGTCTCAAGACACCGCCCGACGGATGTCCCGTCAAGGCTCAGCATCCCGGCCGGGTCAAAGGCGCCCCGCAAGGTTTCAGCCAAGGAGCCCTCGTCCAGCCACGATGTCAGCTGCAGCTCGGCTTCGCGCAACCCCGCCTCCAGCGCGCGCATGTCTTGGCGCAGAACGGCTGCGGCGCCGCGCATACCGCGTCCGGCATCCCTGATGGCGCGTCCGGCTTTGCGTGTGTCGAGCGAGAGGGCAATGAGGGTGCGGTGGGTGGATGCGGCGGGGGCGCAGGTGCGCATCAGGTCCTGGTACTCGCGGAGCGTCCAGTCGGGCGCGTCGGTTCGACGGTGCTCCTCCCACCAGGCCGTGATGCCGCGCCCGCTGTCCGGCAGGGCGATCTCCAGAACCTGGACTCGTGCGCAGGTGCCTTGTGCCGCAAGCCCCGCGAGAGCTCGGCCCCAGCCATTCACGCGCCGCGACTGCTCGTCGGGGGACAGGAGGACGTATGCCGGGTGCCTCACCAGAGCGACCGCGGTCAGGGTTCCGGCGTGAGGATCGTGCAGCATGGCGGCGCCCGAGAGGTCATCGACGAGGAACCGCAGCGAGGCCGCGTCGCCAGGCAGGGCGAGCGTGCCAGAGGGCCGTGGCGCTGCCGGGCGGGTCCGAAAGCTCAGCTGCCCCAGGAGACGCCTCACACCGAAATGGGTAGCAGTGGGCAGGGTCTCGATCGCTGGTTTGCCGGCCCATGGCACGAAGACCAAGGCCAGCAGGCTCACCCAGAGTGGTCCAGTGATGGCAATTCCGAGAGTGCCACCCAGGAACACTGCGGGGGTCGCGACCGAAACCGCTAGCGCGATGCAGACGACCCTGGCGCCGGAAAAGCCAAGTAGAAGGCCGCGATGCTGCAGTCGGCCGAACCGGACCGGGGGGGTCACAAGATGGTCGTAGTCAGTCACTGAGGTCTCCTTCTTCGAGTTGTGTTGCGGTTGTTACGGATTCACACGTGGCGGCTTGGGCGGGCTCGGTGTCTGGGGAGCAGACCCCAGGGCGGCACCGAGCGTGGCCGAGTGAGCCGCGTTGGCTGCCTTGACTGTTCCGACCGCGGCGACGACTGGGGCGGCAACGGCTGCCACGGCTGGGGCCGCAATGGCAGTGCCGGCGGTGCCCGCAACCGCTGTGCCTGTAACCGCTGTTCCTCCAGCGCCCGCGCCAACTGCGGTGGCACCTCCAGCGGCGCTTCCAGCCGTGGCCGGGGCACTGGAGGCCACCGACGCTCCCGTGGTTGACCGAATCGCACCGCCGGAGATGCTCGATTGTTGAGGGAGTGAGATCTGTCCGCCACCCCAAGCCGTGTGTCCGCGCATGGATGACGTCAGCGAACGAGCCTGTGACTGAACGGAACTCACTTTGCGCGGGGCTGCGACAATCGAGCGCGCACCGGCAGATCCCTGAGCAGCTGTCGCGTGCGCGGCATACAGGGAGTCACCGGCGAAGTGGAACATCCGGATCGCGACCCACGGGGCGAGTCCTCCCATGAGCAGGATGAGCGAACCAGCAGACAGTTGGGTGAAGACCTGAGTGGGTTCACTACTGGCCTGGCCGGCGCCGTTGAGGACTGCTACCCCAACGCTGAGGATGATCACGAGGAGGAGCTTGGAGACGATCATCGCTACGACGAACTCGATCCATCGGCGCACCCAGCTGCGGGTGATGTCTGCAGTGGCACCGGAGAAGGCCAGCGGGGCGAGTACTGCGGCGATCAGGATCATCATCTTTCGCGTCATCATCGCCGCCCAGACCATGACGGACGCGCACAGGATCACGATGGCGAAGATCAGTGCCAGCGCTGGGTTCGCGACGGACACAAGCTGCGCGAAGGCCAGTTTGTCGCCGACGCCATGGATGTTCGTTCCCATCGTGTAGCTGACGACGCTGGCACTGAGCGCATCGGTGGCCGCGATCAGGAGCTTGGCGCTGGCCAGGGCAAAAGCCGAGCCGAGGAAGCTGACGAACAGTCCTCGTACCGCCCGTCCAAGTCCTCCCGGCTCGCGACGCAGAGTCGCTGTGATGACCTGGATCAGGAACAGGCCAAGGCACAAGACAGCCGCTATCGCTGCCGTCGCGGCGAGCTCCTTGACCAGTTCCGGCGAACTGAGATCGAGACTGGTGGCCGAGTCGATCTGGTCCCACAGCCACGTGGTCGTGGAGAGCGCCGCGGCGCCGAAGTAGCCGGCGATGTGGGAGAACGCGGAGTCGGCTGCTCCGGCCACACCGCCGGTGATCGCCTGGCCGACCTGGCAGATCGGGTTCAGGGCTTGTAGACCGTCGCAGCTCATGATCGGACAAGAACAGCGTCATAGGTGATCGCCCCGACGAACCCCCATCTCGGCAGTGCTGGTGGGCCTTCCAGGTTCAGGGTGAGAGCGACACTGGTGACAATCTTCTGCTCGAGGCCCGCCTCGGTGCTGTGGAGCGTGACAAGAGCGGTCACCTCACGTGCTGTGACCCCGGGGTCGCTGATGTCGCCGGCTGCGACCGCGGTTGACCAGGGCACCGGTTCGACCACCCGCTGGATCTCGACCGTGGTGCGCCCTTGGCGCAGTCCCAGGGACGTCCAGCCGGGAATCGTCGGCACCGGCGGCGTCGGTCCTGACGACACCGAGAAGACCGCCCACTTGGATCGCAGCTCAGATGGGATCAGCCCCACGACCCTTGGCTCATTCGTCCTGGCTGACTCTGCCTGCACCCAGCTGAGCAGGTCGTCCCGGGGAGTCCCGTAGTTCTGAGTGAGGAGCTCCTTGACGAACGCGGACGCGTAGAGGTCGGGCTGCAGGCTCGCCTCGCCCGCAATGCGGTTGCGACTTCCGGAGATGCGGGGTGCCACCGGCGCGCTGTTCCGCAGTTGATCCACCTCGTCAGCGACCCCCTTGGCCTGCTCTGGAGACACCTGCGGCCCGACGGCGCGCGCATCGCGGCGCACCTGCGACGGCTGAGAGCTACCCGTGGGTTTCGCAACTGTGCCACTCGACATACGGATAACTGCCGCAGCGCCAAGGGTCAGGAGTATGGCGACGACCACGAAAATGGTTGCGGCTACAGCAATCTGCCGTGGCCGTGTTGTGGCCACCATTAGGTGTGGTCGCATCAGCGGACTGCTCCGCCAGCTGCGCTGAAGAAGGTGACGAGGGTGTTGGCAGCACCGATGAGCATCGCGGCGGCACCGGCGACCAGGACCCCGGACTTGCCGCGGCCGGCCACGTGAGGGTTGGCGGAGTGCGAACCGACCGCCCAGGCGATGGCTGAAAGCGCGACGCCGGCA
>DATCNE010000153.1:0-51598 GCA_036565395.1 Dermatophilaceae bacterium | reverse complement strand
GGACGCCGACCGCACGATCGGGTACCTGACCAAGTACCTGGCCAAGTCGATGGCCGCCCCGATGGGCGACGGCCAGGAGTCCGGCAGTCCGGCGGCGAAGCATCATGACCGGTTGGCGGCGGAGGTCCGCTGGTTGCCGTGCACCCCGGGGTGTGGGAACTGGCTGCGGTACGGCATCCAACCCAAGGACGCCGGCCCGGGACTGCGCCCAGGGTGCTGCCCGTCCAAGGCCCACGACGCCGAGCACCTCGGGTTGGGTGGGCGTCGGGTGCTGGTCAGCCGCAAGTGGACCGGCAAAACCCTGGATGTGCACCGGGCCGACCGGGCCGCCGTCGTCCGCCAAGTCCTCCAGGAAGCTGGGATCGAGGTGGCCGAGCCGGACCGGTGCGCCGCCGACGTCCTGGCCCCCGATGGGGAGCCGCGCTTCGTCTGGTCCGAGCTACCACCCGGCGAGGGCGGCTACAACCAGGCCGTGTTCGCCCAGATCCTCCAACGCCAGGAATGGCGGGCCCAGTACGACCGAGCCAAACGGGTCACCGGGAGAACCGGACCACCTGTGGACAACCGTTCGGCAACCCAACCACCCACCGACAATGCGGCATAGGACCAGGGGAGAAGCGGCGATGAGCGTGAACAAGTCTGGCGCAGAGTCCGAGCGACTGCTCTACCGCGTGTCTGAGGCGGCGGGGGTGCTCAGCTTGAGCCGGAGCGTGGTGTTTGATCTCATGCGGATGGGTCGCCTGCGATCGGTAAAGGAAGGGCGGACGCGACTGATCCCGCTGTCGGCGTTGCGTGACTACGTGGCGTTGTTGGAGCGAGAGACGGCATGACCATTCGACGCAGCCGCGGTGATGGAGGCCTTCATTGGCACGAGGGACGACAGCGCTGGATCGCCACGGCCAGCTTGGGGTTTGACGCCGCGGGTCGACGGGTGGTCAAGCGCGGGAGTGGGCGCACGAAGACGGAGGCCAAGAGAAAGCTCAAGGCCGTGCTCCGTGACCACGAGGACGGGCTCGCGATTGCTCCAAGCGACTACACCGTTGCCCACGCCGTGAACGAGTGGCTGGCATTCGGCTTAGCCGGTCGAGACGTGGCCACACTGAAGGCGGTGCAGTCGCTGTGCAAGACGCATGTCATTCCTTCGCTGGGTGCTCGACGTGTCCGAGATCTGAGTGCCGACGACGTCGACAAGTGGCTCGCCGGAAAGACCGCGTCGTGCAGCACTCGGACGTTGCAAGGGCTGCACTCCTGCCTGAATCGGGCGATCAAACGGGCGATGGCCCGTGACAAGGTGAAACGCAACGTGGTTGCACTCTGTTCTGTGCCGAGGGGGAGGCCGGGCCGTCCGTCGAAGGCGCTGACCTTCGTACAGGCTGAAGCTGTGCTGGCCGCGTCGGCCGGGGGGCGTATGGATGCCTACGTCTTGTTATCGCTCCTGACGGGGGCCCGGACCGAAGAGCTTCGCGCGTTGATGTGGGATCACGTTGATCTGGTGGGCACGCCCGACGCGGTCCCTCTTGTGCCGCCGTACATGGCGGTCTGGCGCTCCGTTCGATCTGGTGGTGATACGAAGACAAGAAAGTCGCGGCGCACGTTGGCGCTGCCGCAACGGTGTGTGGACGTGCTCAAGTCCCACCAGGTCGATCAGGCACGCGACAGAACGGCCGCGGGGGAGCACTGGCAAGAGCATGGCCTGGTCTTCACGTCCAAAGTTGGGACACCGCTGGATCCCTCGCATGTCCGTCGCGACTTCAGAGCCGCCATCCTGGGCGCAGTGGGCGTGGACGCTGAGGACTGGACGCCACGGGAGCTACGGCACAGCTTCGTCTCACTCTTGTCCGACAACGGTGTGCCGCTCGAGGAGATCTCCAGACTGGTGGGTCACAGCAGCACTGCGGTGACCGAACTCGTGTACCGCAAGCAGATCCGGCCGGTGTTGCAGGCAGGCGCGACGGTGATGGACCGGATCTTTGACCATGAGGCTTAGTCACTCAGTTAGTCACTCAGGAACAACTCAGGCCGCCTCCTGATTGATGGAGACGGCCTGTGACCTGCGGTGATGCTGGTCGGGGTGACAGGATTTGAACCTGCGGCCTCTTCGTCCCGAACGAAGCGCGCTACCAAGCTGCGCCACACCCCGTGGCTTGCCGTCCACAAACGTGATGCGGGCAGCGATGCACGAGACTAGCCGAGCCGGGCAGCAACCATCGAATCGGGTCCGGACCTCAGCTCTCGGCCGGCCGACCGATCAGGGTCAACAAGGTCGCCTCGGGTCGGCAGGCGAACCGGACCGGCGCATACGGCGAGGTCCCCAACCCCGCGGAGACATGCAGCCACGCTGCGTCGGCGGGCGCTTCGGAGGACGGCGTGGAACCGGCCCCCGGCCACCACCGCGAGACGCCCTTGGCGCGCCGTCGGTCCAGGTCGCAGTTGGTCACCAGCGTGCCGTAGAGGGGCAGGCAAAGCTGCCCGCCGTGGGTGTGCCCGGCGATGACGAGCCCCGCGCCGTCGGCTGTCATCCGGTCCAGGACCCGGGTGTATGGCGCGTGGGTGACTCCCACGGTCAGCGCCGCCGAGGTGTCACTGGGACCGGCGATCGCGGCATACCGGTCGTACTTGAGGTGAGGGTCATCGACGCCTACGAACTCCAGCATCTGCCCGCCGATCGAGATCTTGGTGCGAGCGTTGCTGAGGTCGGCCCACCCAGCCGAGACGAAGGCCTCCACGAGGTCGGCGGTCGGCAGCGGAATGCTCTCGTTTGGCCGTGCACGCGCTCTGGTCAGATACCGCGCCGGGTTCTTGAGGCTCGGCGCGAAGTAGTCGTTGGAGCCGAGCACGAACACACCAGGAACCGCGAACAGGGGCTCCAGCGCTCGCAATACGGCAGGGACGGCCTCGAGGTCACCGAAGTTGTCGCCGGTGTTGATGACCAGGTCGGGTTGCAGCTCGGCGAGCGACCTGATCCACTCGATCTTGCGTTTCTGTCGCGGAACCATGTGAATGTCCGAGAGATGCAGGACCCGCAGGGACGTCGCACCGGGGGGCAGCACCGGGACGCTGAACCGTCGCAGCGTGAAAGCATTTCGCTCGATCAGGGACGCGTAGGCCAGCCCGCCGGCGCCCACGGCGGTCAGGCCGGCGGCGGTGTGCAGTGCTCTTCTCGACAGGCTCATTGGACCCCATCCTTGCAAACCCCGGTGGCCGGCAGTGCCAGACTGCCCATATGACTGAACCGGGCGCCGCACAGCTGAAGTCCACCCTGCGCGTCGATCTGCACACGTCGATGCGTGAGCGTGACCAGGTGCGTACGGCGACGTTGCGGATGGCTCTGACCGCCGTTACCAACGAAGAGGTGTCGGGCAAGACCGCGCGCGAGCTGTCCGACGACGAGGTCCTCAAGGTGTTGGCCAAGGAGGCCAAGAAAAGGCGCGAGGCGGCGGAGGCGTACATCGAGGCGAAGCGTCCGGAGCTTGCGGTCAAGGAGGAGGCGGAGCTGGTCATCCTTGAGGCCTACCTGCCTGCCCAGCTGTCCGACGAAGAGCTGCAGGCGCTGGTCGCTCAGGCCATTGGAGAAACGGGTGCCACCGGTATGCCGCAGATGGGGTTGGTCATGAAGGCGGCCACCGCGTTGGTGGCTGGGCGAGCCGAAGGAGGTCGCGTCGCCGCGATCGTGAAGTCGGCCCTCGCCGCAAAGTAGGCAATCGCCACGTCAGCGACGGGCCTGTGTTGCGGCCCTCACTGAGGTCCCTGCGTCTAGCCTCTCCCGTGGGTGGGTTTCGTGGGTTTCGGGGTCGGCGCAGTCGGTGCGGTGGTGGGCGCTGGCGCAACCCCGGTCGAGGTGTAGACCACGACCGTGCTCCCGCGAAGCGCCCGATAGCTTGGCTGGGTGCCCACGACCAGACCCACAGCGATGCTGGAGTTCACGGCGTTGCCAACGACGGGCTGGAACCCGGCGGAGGCCACGGCCGCCATGGCGTCGCCCAGGGACAGCCCGGTCACGCTGGGGATCGACACCAGGTCGCCGAACTGCACTTTGTTGCTGGGGTCGGCGAAGTCGCGGAACGGCATACCGGCTGAGGCGCCGTCCATGATCTGCTTCCAGATCGGGGCGGCGATGGTGGAGCCGAAGATCTCGTTGCGGTAGAACGTGCTGCCGATTTTGACGTCGCGGAGCCTGGCCGAGTTGTTGGCGTCGTCCGGCGTGCCGACCCAGACTGCGGTGGACAGCTGCGAGGTATAACCGGCGAACCAGGTCTCGTTGGTGCCGCCGGTGCTCAGGCTGTTACCGGCCGTGCCCGTCTTGCCGGCCGCGGGACGTCCACCGTCAAGGCTGTTGCCGGAGCCGGTGCCTTTGGTCAGGACGGTCTTGAGGATCTTGGTGACCCCGTTGGCAACGTCCGGCTCGAGGACCTTCTTGCACTGGCTCTTGGGCAGCTTGAGCGCCTTGTGGTCGCTGGTCGTGATTGCGAGCACCGGTGAGGGAGGGCAGTACGTGCCGCCGGAGGCGACCGTGGCATAGGCCGCGGCCAAGGTGAGTGGCGAGGTTGGGTTCGCACCCAACGTGACAGGGGCCGGGTAGCCCTCGATCGGCTTGCCGTTGCCCTGGTGCAGCCCCATCTGGGTCATCAGGTTCCGGACCGAACAAGCCCCGAGCTTGGCAACGAGCCCGGCGAACGCGGTGTTCACGGAATATGCCGCCGCGTCGGTCAGGCTGATCCGACCGTTGCGGGTGCCCTCGTCATTGTGGACCTCCCAAGGCTTGTTGCCGATGGTGCACGAGTCATGGAAGTCGGACTTGGTGAACAACGCGGGGCGGGTGGGGCTGGCGGGTTTGGCGAAGATGATGGAGTTGATCGGCATGCCCGACCTGAGCGCCTCAGCGACGGCGAACAACTTGGCGGTCGAGCCGAACGCGAAGCCGCCGGAGCCGCCGTACCTGGAGTCGACCGCCCAGTTCACCTCTGTCTTGCCGCGCGACCCCTTGTTGGAGAAGGTGGTGTTCTGCGCGATGGCCAGGACGTGTCCGGTGCCGGGCTCCACTACTGCTGCTGCGGCGCCGATGTCCACCTTTCCTGCCATCGAGCCGATCGGGACCTTGGCAATGAGGTCCTTCTGGGCGACCCGCTGAATCTTGGGGTCGAGCGTCGTCTGGATGGTCAGACCTCCGCGGTTGATCGCCTCGTTGCGTTCCGCTTTTGTCTTGCCCAGCGCCGGCTGCTCCAGCAGCCACAGCTTGACGTAGTTGCAGAAGTACGGGAACGGCGAGAGCGCGCAAGAGTTCTGTGCCGGTTTGGGGTTGATCACCATCCTGGCCTTCTTGGCGGCCGTCCAGGCCTTCTCGGTGATCAGGTTCAGGGCGTACATCCGGTCGAGCACGACGTTGCGGCGCGCCAGGGCCTTCGCGGGGTAGTGGATCGGGTCGGTGATGCCTGGTTGCTGAACGAGCCCGGCCAGGGTCGCGGCCTGCGTCAGGTTGAGCTTGGCTGCGGTGACGCCGAAATAGTGGCGGGCCGCGGCCTCGACGCCGTAGGCCTGGTCTCCGTAGTAGACGAGGTTGAGGTAGCCCTCGAGGATCTGGTTCTTGGTGAGGTTCTTCTCCAGCGTGACGGCGTACTTGAGCTCCTGGAGCTTGCGCGTGTAGCTCTTGGCCGTGGCGGCCCTGGCACCGACGGTGTCCTTCTTGCGCAGGGCGGCCTCCTGCAGCGTGATCTTGACGTACTGCTGGGTCAGGGTGGACGCGCCCTGGGTGTTGCCGCCGCCGAGGTTGGAGACGAAGGCGCGGCCGACGCCGAGAGGGTCGATGCCGCCGTGCTCGTAGAAGCGGCTGTCCTCGATCGCGATCTGGGCCTGGCGCATGACGGGTGCGATCTGGGCGAGCGGCACGATGACGCGGTTCTCGTCGAATGGTGTGGCGATCAGCGTGCCGTCGCTGGCCAGGATGCGGGACTGCTGCGACAGCGGGGTGAGCGTGAAGTCGCTGGGCAGGGTGTCAAAGACGTGGACCCCGGCGCGAGCCGTGGCACCGGTGGCACCCACGGCCGGCATCACCAGGCCGGCTCCCAGCAGTCCGAGGACCACCGAGGTCGCCAGGAACGCTCCGAGCAGGCTGACGATGTTGGTGAAGTTCGTGACGCGTCCCGGCATGGAGCCAAGGATAACCTGCGGATCTGCCCAGATCCTGCCTCACGAACCCGGATGACTAGTCACTCTTGGAGGGCCGAACTACCCGAAAGCGTCATTCCCCCCATAAGCGTCTCTGCCTATCGTTCAAACGGTAGTCACAATTCGTGTCGGGCACTGCGTCCGCTGCGCAGATCAGGGGAGGCCAACGTGACCGTCACCATGACGAATCGCGAGGGTGTGACGACGGCCCGATCGTCGTGGGTCGAGGAGTGGGCGCAGTACGGAACGTGCAGCGGGTCCGACCCCGATGCGCTGTTCGTGCAGGGCGCTGCGCAGCAACAGGCCAAGCAGGTCTGCATGGGCTGCCCGGTGATCGCCGAGTGCCTCGCCGACTCCCTCGACAACCACACCGAGTTCGGTGTCTGGGGCGGTATGACGGAACGCGAGCGTCGAGCCCTGCTCAAGCGCCGCCCGAGCGTCACATCCTGGCGGGCGCTGTTCGAGGCCGACCGAGCTCGGCGGGAGCTTTCCGCTTCCTGAGCTCGCCGTCTCCCGAGGTGTCACGTGGATCCGTCGCGCGCTGGGGAGTCGGGCGGGGATTCGCCGCCCGGCTCACTGGCCGGCGAGCGCCTCGCCCACCGCACGCAGACCCACCAGGTCGTGGATGTCCTGTGACGCCGCAGGCACCTCAACCGTCGGTATGTCGGGGTGGCCGGCGATGAACCGCTTGGCCAGGGCCTGGTGGCGTCCGGCGATCTCGGCCTGAACAGCGTGCAGTCGCAGCAGCGCCTGGGTGATGGCCGTGCTCTCAGAGACCCCGGGTGAACCGTTGGACCTGCCGTTGGACCTACCGTTGGATAAACTGCCGTTCTCGATGTCGTCCAGCTCTTCGGCCGCGGCGAGCGCTCGGGCGGCTGACAGGCCTGGTGCGGACACGCGATACACCCGGTTGACGACGAGCCCGGCCAGCGGCATCCCCTCTTCGTCCAGACGGTCCACGAAGTACGCCGCCTCACGCAGGGCGTCACGCTCCGGGGCCGCAACGACGATGAACTTCGTGGCGCTGTCGCTCAAGAGCGCATAGGTGTGGTCCGCGCGCTCACGAAACCCGCCAAACATCGTGTCGAGGGCCGCGACGAAGGTCTGGACGTCGGTGAGCATCTGTCCACCCAAGAGCTTGGTCATGGCCGTGGTGACGATGTTGACGCCGGTCGTGAAGACCTTCAGGTATGCGCGGCCGCCGACCTTCGCAGGCGCCGCAAGGATGCGGATGAAGCGACCGTCCAGGAACGAGCCCAGGCGCTTTGGAGCGTCCAGGAAGTCCAGGGCCGACCGTGAGGGCGGGGTGTCCACGACGATGAGGTCCCAGCGCGGGTTGTCCGGGTTGCGGTCCGCCTCGAGCCTGAGCTGCCCGAGCTTCTCCATCGCCATGTACTCCTGGGTTCCGGCGAAAGAGCTCGAGACGGCTTGGTAGAACGGGTTCGCCAGGATCTGCCCGGCCTTGTCTGGGGCCGCGTGTGCCATCACGACCTCGTCGAAGGTCCGCTTCATGTCCAGCATCATGGCGTCGAGCGAACCACCCTGGGCGACGTCGATGCTCAGCACCGGCCTGGGCGTGTTGTCCAGCGTGGTCAGACCGAGCGACTGTGCCAGTCGCCGCGCCGGGTCGATCGTCAGCACGACGACCTGACGGCCGGACTCGGCTGCGCGCAGTCCCAGCGCCGCCGCGACCGTGGTCTTGCCGACTCCGCCGGCGCCGCAGCACACGATCACCCGGGTTTGTGGGTCGTCGAGCAGTGCGTCCATGTCGAGGACGGGCGCCATCACGCCATCCCCTGGGCCACGAGCGTCTCGGCCAGCTCACGGATGCCGTTGGCGTCGACGCCCTCGGACAGGGACGGCAGCCGGTAGGTCGGCCGCCGAAGATCCGCGATGACCAGGGCAGCCTCGTGCTCGAGGGCGACGCGCTCGGCATGGTCCCTGGCCTCGGCCAGCAGCCCGTCGACGATGGCGTCGGTCGCCCGGACCTTGACCCGGGTCAGGTCTGCTGCGACGTCCTCCCGGGAGATCGCCGACCGAGCGGCCGTCTTCAGTGCCTTGGGGGTGAGGATCGTCTCGCGCACCTGGTTGACGACGACTCCACCGACCGGCATACCGACGGCCCTGAGCTCGGCGATGGCGTCGACCGTCTCTTGAACCGGCATCTCCTCGAGCAGCGTTACCACGTGGACGACCGTCTGGGGAGACTTCAGCATCGCCGTGATCGAGTCGGCCTGCGAGCGGATCGGGCCGACCCTCGCGAGGTCGGCAACCTCGTGGTTGACGTTGAGGAATCGTGCAACGCGGCCGGTGGGCGGGGCGTCCAGGACCACGGCGTCGTACGCCCGTGCGGCGCCCGGACCCTTGGCCCTGTGCTCCTTGCGGCGCCTGACCGCCTCGTAGACCTTGCCGATCAGCAGAACGTCCCTGACGCCTGGCGCGATCGTCGTGGCGAAGTCGATGGCGCCGAACCTCTCCAGCAGGCCGCCGGCGCGACCGAGCTTGTAGTACATGTGGAGGTACTCCAGCAGCGCTGCCTTGGCGTCGACCGAGAGCCCGAAGACCTCGCCGCCTTGCGACGCGTGCGCGATGCGTGCCTCGATCGAGGCCAGTGGGGCGACGTCGAAGGTCTGGCTGATGCCCTGGCGTCCTTCGACCTCGGCCAGCAGCACCCGCCGTCCCTGACCTGCGAGCGCCAGCGCCAGCGCTGCGGCGACCGTTGTCTTGCCCGTGCCGCCCTTCCCCGTGACGACGTGCAGCCGCACGCCGTCCCAGTCGGTGTCGCGGACCGACGCCGCGCCGGGTGCCATGGTGATGAGCCTAGGACCCCGTGCGCCTGATGGCCGACCCGCCCAAGGCTCCGTTCGCGCCCGTGCATCGGCCGATCGGTCTCTTGATGTTGCCGTTTGGTTTGTTGACGGTGTCGATCGGCTGATGATTCGTCTGATCGGCTGCGGGGCGGGGTCATCCTTGCCGATAATCCGAAGCGTGATCGGTAGTGACTTCGGCAACGTCCTGTACCGCGCGCAGAGCGGTGACGAGTCGGCGTTCGCATGCCTGTGGTGCGACATCAACCCCACTTTGAAGCGGTACCTGCATGTCATCGCGGGCGAGGTCAACCAGGACGTCATCGCCCAAACCTGGGTCATTGTGGGTCAGGGACTGGACCGCTTCAAGGGCGATGAGATGACCTGGCGCTCGTGGGTGTTCGCAACGGCGAGACGAGCCGAACCCGTTGCCTTCGCACGTCGCTCCCTGCCTGCGCTCCTGATGACCGACGATGACGCAGCTCCTGCCGCGCCGACACCACATCCGGGACCGTTCCCGACCCAAGCGCGGTTCGATGATCCTGTGCTGGGCATCTTCATCGGAGCCGCAGACCGTCGGTCGTGACCGCCTGACCAGGACCGCGCACGTTGGCGGGCGGGATCCTGTGGGCCGTGGTTCGATCCGGTCTAGGCTGCCTGCATGGCTAACTGGGAGTACGCAACGGTTCCACTGATCGTGCACGCCACCAAGCAGATTCTCGACCAGTGGGGCGAGGACGGCTGGGAGCTCGTGCAGGTCCTGACCGGCCCGGATGGCGGCGGCCTGGTGGCATACCTCAAGCGAGAGAAGGCATAGTCATGTCCGCTGTTGAAAACCGTCTGGCCGAGCTTGGCCTCACCCTTCCCGACGTTGCCAAGCCCGTGGCGGCCTATGTGCCGGCTTTGCGTGACGGCAACATGATCTTCACCTCTGGTCAGCTGCCGATGGTGTCGGGCGCACTGGTTCAGACAGGCAAAGTGGGGATGGGCGACGGCAACGTCTCTCCTGAGGATGCCAAGAAGCTGGCCGAGACATGCGCCCTCAACGCGATCGCAGCCGTCAAGTCCGTCATCGGTGACCTCGACAAGGTGACCCGTGTGGTCAAGGTTGTCGGCTTCGTGGCCAGCGACCCGTCGTTCACCGGACAGCCCGGCGTCATCAACGGTGCCTCCGAGCTGCTCGGTAGAGCGTTTGGCGCCGCAGGGGTCCACGCTCGGTCGGCCGTGGGGGTCGCGGCCCTTCCGCTGGATGCCCCGGTCGAGGTCGAGATCACCGTTTCGGTCCAGGACTGAGCATTACCAGTCAGATCCGCGACTTCGCCGTCGGGACGCTGGCCGGTCGGGCCAAGGACTGGCTCGAGGGCCGCAGCGCTGAGGTGGTCGCCGCGAAGCCCGCTGCCACGGTCATGATTGTGCGTGACCACGACGACAGTGCCGCCGACCGGAGCGCGGTGGACGTCTTCATGCAGCGCCGTGCCTCCACCATGGCGTTCGCGCCGCGGATGATGGTGTTCCCCGGCGGAGGCGTCGACCCGCGCGATGCCGATCCCAGCCTGCCCTGGGCAGGGCCCTCGCCGGCTGACTGGGGTCGGGTGCTCGTCGCCGATGAGGCCACAGCGCGCGAGCTGGTCGCCGCCGCGGTGCGCGAGGTGTTCGAGGAGTGCGGGGTCTTGCTGGCCGGGCCTTCCGCCGACTCCGTGGTCGGGGACGTGAGCGGTCCGCAGTGGCAGGCCGAGCGCAAGGCATTGCTGTCGCGTGAGGTCTCGTTGGCCCAGATGCTGATCCGTCGTGGCTTGGTGCTGCGTTCCGATCTCCTGCGGGCGCGCGCTCACTGGATCACTCCGGAGTTTGAGCCAAAGCGTTACGACACAAGGATCTTCGCCGCGCTTCTCCCGGCTGGGCAGATCGCCGATGACCAGACCAGTGAGGCCGACCATGCCGGCTGGGTCGATCCCGCTCGCCTGCTCGAGGACTATGCAGCTGGCGTGGCCCTGATGCTGCCGCCCACTGTGGTGTGCGTCGAACAGGTGGCGGCGGCCTCCTCTGCGGCCGAGTTCATGGCCGCCGAGGTCCGCATAGCGCCGATCACCCCGGTGATCGTCCGAACTGATGACGCGGTGGTCATTCGCTGCGTGCTGCCGTCTGTGCATCTCCGGCTGGAGGGGAAATGACGCCCGCACCGGCTGCACCTCCCGCTGGCGGTGAGGGGAAGCCCGTTTGGGTCGGCGGCGACGTCACCTCTCGCGCGACCTGCGTGCTCGCGCCGAACCCTGGCGCCATGACGCTCGAGGGCACCAACACGTGGGTCCTGATGGAGCCGGGCGCGACAGACTGCGTGGTCGTCGACCCAGGACCGCTCGACGAGCAGCATCTGCAGCGGGTGCTGGACGTGGTGGCTGGACGCGGGGCGCGCGTTGCCCTGACTCTGCTCACGCATGGCCACCCGGACCACGCCGAGTCCGCCTGGCGGTTCGCTGCGCTCACCGGCGCGCCGGTTCGAGCCATCGGCACGGGGCACGACGATCTCGACCAGCGTGAGCGGTTGACGGTCGGCGGTCTGGACCTGGCGGTCGTGGCAACTCCCGGGCACACCAGCGACTCGCTCTCATTCCTGCTGGTCGCCGAGAACGCCCTGATCACCGGCGACACGATCCTGGGGCACGGCACCTCAGTGGTGGCGTGGCCCGATGGTGAGCTCGCGGCATACCTTGTGTCTTTGCGGCGGATCGAGGCCATGACCGACTCGCGCGAGATAACCCAGATCCTGCCGGGCCACGGCCCCACCGTTTCGGACCCAGCCGCAGTCGTGCGCTTCTACCTTGACCATCGGCAGGTTCGACTCGAGCAGGTGCGAGCGGCCGTTGCCTCCGGGGCGGTCGGCGCGGATGCCGTGGTCGAGATGGTCTATGCCGATGTCCCGCGGGAGGTCTGGCCGGCGGCCCGGCTCAGCGTGCTGGCCCAGCTGGACTACCTGGCAGTCAGCGGGCCCGACGCCTGAGGCGTTCGACGTCCATCAGCACGACGGCGCGGGCCTCAAGCTTGATCCAGCCCCGCGTGACGAAGTCAGCCAATGCCTTGTTGACCGTCTCGCGAGAGGCGCCGACGAGCTGGGCGAGCTCTTCCTGGGTCAGGTCGTGGGGGACCAGGACGCCGTCCTCGGCTGGGCGGCCGAAGCGGCTGGAGAGATCGAGCAGGGCCTTGGCCACGCGGCCAGGCACATCGGTGAAGACGAGATCGGCAAGGGCCTCGTTGGTGCGGCGAAGACGGCGGGCCAGCGCGGCCAGCAAGGTCGCAGCCACGGCTGGACGACCAGACAGGAACGCGTTGAGGTCGTCATGGCCGAGTGCGATGAGCTGGGTCTCGGCGACGGCAGTGGCGGTCGCGGTGCGGGCACCGGGGTCGAAGAGGCTGAGCTCGCCAAACATCTCGCCCGGGCCCAGGACGGCCAGGAGGTTCTCGCGGCCGTCGACGCTGGTACGCCCGAGCTTGATCTTGCCTTCGCCGATCACGTAGAGCCGATCCCCCCTGTCGCCTTCGCGAAAGAGGATGTCGCCGCGCTCGAGGTGCGAGGCTGTCATCGACTCCATCAAGGCCCCTGCGGCCTCGTCGTCCAAGGCAGCGAAGAGCGGGGATCTTCTTACGATGTCGATGTCCACGGCGCACAGTCTGCCAGAGCGAGACGGTTGGGGGGATTGTCGACCACGCCGATTAGTCTGACGGGGTGCCTGCGACCATGAGCCCCGAGACCCCGGTCGCGTTGACCCGCCGTGCCCGCAAGATCTATCGCGCGTTGGTCGAGCGCTATCCCTATGCCCATTGTGAGCTCGACTTCGATAACCCGTTGCAGCTCTTGGTGGCCACAGTGATGTCCGCGCAGACCACCGACACCCGGGTGAACCTGGTGACGCCGTCGGTCTTTGCGCGCTACCGGACCGCCTCCGACTACGCGAGCGCCGATCGCACCAAGCTCGAGATGATGATCCAGTCCACAGGCTTCTACCGTGCCAAGACTGACTCGCTGATCAAGATCGGGGCGGCGCTGGTCGAGCGGTTCGGCGGCGAGGTACCACCCCGGCTCAAGGATCTGGTTACCCTGCCAGGTGTCGGGCGCAAGACCGCGAATGTGGTGCTGGGCAACGCTTTTGGCATCCCCGGGATCACCGTGGACACGCATGTCGGGCGCTTGGCGAGGCGTCTTGGCTGGACCACGGAGCTGGACCCGGTCAAGGTCGAGCACGCCGTGGGCGCCCTGTTCCCGAAGAGAGACTGGACCATGCTCTCCCACGCCCTGATCTTTCACGGGCGTCGCACCTGTCACGCGCGCAGGCCCGCATGCGGCGCGTGTCCGGTTGCCACGTGGTGCCCGTCTTACGGCGAGGGTGAGATGGACCCGGTCAAGGCGACCGAGCTGTTGAAGTTCGAGCTCTCCCCGGAGCTGTCGTGACGGACCCCGTCGAGGCGGCTGCCGGCATACAGGCACACAGCGTCGACCAAGGGGCCGGTGGCGCGGGCGGGGGTGCGCCTTCGCCTGCCCGCCAGCCGGACTGGATGGCGCATCTGGTGGGGCAGCTGGACCAGCTCGAGCCGGAGTTCTTCAGCCGGTTCCTTCCCCCCGACGAGGGAGGTCGGCAGTCCGCGGTGCTGATCCTGTTCGGGCCGGGCGAGGACGGCGGCGAAGACGTGGTGCTCACTGAGCGGTCGCACAGCATGCGTTCGCATGCCGGCCAGGTGTCCTTCCCGGGAGGCGCGATCGATCCCACCGACTCAGGGCCGGCTGCGGCCGCACTACGAGAAGCACGCGAAGAGGTGGGCCTGGACCCGGCCGGCGTTCAGATCGTGGCTGAGCTCCCGGCTCTGTATCTCCCGCCGAGCAACTTCGTGGTCACACCGATCCTGGCGTGGTGGTCCGAGCCGAGTCCGATCGACGTCGTCGACCATCGTGAGGTCGCCCGGGTGATCAGGGCTCCGCTGTCCGAGCTCACTGACCCGGCAAGGCGATTCACGATCACGCACCCCAGTGGCTTCGTGGGTCCGGCGTTCGACATTGATGGTCTGCTCGTGTGGGGCTTCACCGCGGGGCTGCTCTCCAAGGTCATCGAGCTGGCGGGCCTTGAGCAGTCATGGGACAGGGGCGACCACCGACCGCTGCCCGCGCACTTCGTGGGAGCCCGCGATGGCTCGGTCGCACCCCCGGCCCGAGCCCAGGGAGACCCATCATGACCTCGATCCTGCTGGACATCGTGTTGGGCGTCCTCTTGGTGAGCTACGGCTTCACCGGCTACCGCCAGGGCTTCGTGGTCAGTGTGCTGTCCCTGATCGGATTCCTCTCCGGTGGCGCGCTGGGCATGTGGCTGCTGCCGGTCTTGTTGCAGCGCTGGCACAGCGTGGACGACAACGCGCTGGCGCGCACAGTCGTACTGATCTTCGGGGTGTTCGTCCTTGCCTCCCTCGGCCAGGCGATCGCCATCAGCCTCGGGTCCCGCCTGCGCCGCGGGCTACGGGTCCGACCGGCACGGGTGGTCGATTCCATCCTGGGTGCCGTGGCCACGGTGCTCGCGGTGTCGGTGCTCGTCTGGTTCATGGCCGGTGCGGTTCGGGACGGTGCTCCTGCGCCGCTGGCCAAGGCGATCGGCGGCTCACGCATCGTTCAGGCGATCGACCGTTTCATGCCGCCGCAGACAGGGCGGCTCTTTGCGGGGTTCTACTCCGTCCTCGACCGAGAGGGGTTCCCCCGCGTCTTCGAGGGCATCAAGACCGAGCCGATCGCTCCCGTTGCACCGCCGGACAACCGACTGGCGTTCGGCCCGGGCGTGGCCGGCGCAGCCGGGTCGATCGTCAAGATCACCGGCGTGGCCGAGTCGTGCAACCGCGGGCAGGAAGGCAGCGGCTGGGTCGTCGCGCCGGAACGCGTCGTGACCAACGCCCATGTTGTTGCCGGAGTGTCGTTCGAGCGCGTGCGGATCCGCGGCACCGGTCGCTCGTATGACGCTCGCGTGGTCCTCTTTGATCCCCGACGGGACCTCGCTGTGCTCTCGGTGCCGGGTCTGCCGGCGCCGGCGTTGACGCGGGGTCCCGACCTCAAGCGGTCCGATGGTGCAGCGGTTGCGGGTTTCCCGCTGGACGGGCCCTACCGCGTCGGCTCCGCCCGCGTACGCGACGTGCTCACGGCCACGGGCGCGGACATCTATGGCAATCCTGGTGTGACGCGTGAGGTCTACTCGCTCTTTGCCAGGGTCGAGCCGGGCAACTCCGGCGGGCCGCTCCTGTCGCCCCGGGGCGATGTCGTCGGAGTCGTCTTCGCGAGGTCTCTCGATGACGCCCACACCGGATATGCCCTCACGCTGGACGAAGCCAGGCCCGTCCTCGATGCGGCGAGCAGGTCCTTCTCCCCCGTGACTACCGGTGGATGTGCGGCGGGTTGATCCGAACGCGCTGTTCAGCGGTGGGCGTTCAGCGGTGGGCGTTCAGCCATCGCAGGAGGTGTGCGTTCACCTCGTCGGGCGCCTCTTCGGGCAGGAAGTGTCCGGCGTCCGCGATGAGGTGCTGCTCGAACGGACCTGTGACGTAGGCCGATGACGCCGCGGCCAGCGCCGGCACCACAGCGCCGTCTTGTCCACCCTGCAGCTGGAGCACGGGCACGGTGATGACGGACCGCACTCGCTGGGCGAAACGTCTGCCATCGAGTCGCAGCTGGCTGCGGACCACCCAGCGGTAGTACTCCGCGGCCGAGTGGGCGACGAACGGAAGGGCCATCGCCTCGGCATAGCGCTGGACGACGTCGCGTGGAGGCCAGTGCCCCTGTGGAGCCGACCAGGCGCCCAGCAGGTGTTCGACGTACGCGGGGCTCGTGCTCATCTGATGCTCGGGAACGAAGGGACGTTGCAGCCCGGCCAGGTAGGCATTGGATCTGATCTGGGCAGGATTGAGCAGCGAGGCGCGACGAAGAACCAGCGGGTGTGGCATGCCGAGCGCAGCGACGGCGGTGGTGACCGCGGGCTGCATGGTGGGCATGGACCAGGCGATCCAGCCGCCCCACCCGTGTCCGACGATCACCGCGTTGCTCGCGCCGAGGGATCGCACGATGCTCGCAACATCGGCGGCCAGGGTGAAGGTGTCATAGCCGCGGGGTGGCTTGTCGGAGGCGCCAAAGCCGCGTAGATCGATGGCAGCCGCCCGGTAGCCGGCTTCGGCGAGCGCGGTCAGCTGGTCGCGCCAGGCCCACCAGAACTGTGGAAACCCATGCAGGAGAACTACAAGCGGACCCTCGCCGAGCTCAGCCACGTGAAAGCGAGCGCCGTTGGCGGAGACGAACTTGTGCTCCCAGGGTCCGTCGATGAGCACAGACGACGCGTCGTTCCTCATGTGCGCAGATCTCGCTTCGATGCAGATTGGGGTGGGTGAGGCGGCCGGGGGTTCGTCAGCCGTTGCTGGGTCTGATGGCCGCAATGGTGTCCTGCACGCTCTTGATGGCGCGTTCGGGCTTGCCCTTGATCTTGCTGACCCGGCTCTTGCCGATGAGTGCCATTATCGCCCCGAGCACGAGAAAGACGCCGGACACGATGAGGAACGACAGCCATGGGGCCAGCCCCGCCGCCACCAACCCGTATGCCGCGGCGATCGGCAGCAGGATCAGAGCCAGGAACACGAACAACGCTGCCGTCGCAAACAGGCCCGCACCGACACCCGCTTTCTTGGCGTCCGCCCCTATCTCCGCCTTGGCCAACGCGATCTCGCTGCGAATGATCGATGAGAGGTCATGGGTCGCGTCGGCCACCAGCTGGCCGAGGGTGCGCTCGGTCGCGCCGTTCTGATCGGTCATCGAGCCTCCCAACGGTTGCGTGCACCACGACCCTACTCAGTGCTGGCCGTCCACCGAGCCTTTACTCAGTTCAGGCCGGTCCCGAGGCTTCTGAAAGCCCTCGAAACCGGCCTGAACCGAGCAAACCAGCCTCAACTGAGCAAACCGGGCTCAGCTGGTCACAGGGTCACTCCTCGGTGCCGGTTGCAGAGAGGCCGGTCTTGATCAGGGCCATGACGTTCGAGTCGGCCAAGGTGGTGACGTCACCGACCTCGCGGTTCTCGGCGACGTCCTTGAGCAGACGGCGCATGATCTTGCCGGAGCGTGTCTTGGGCAGCTCGTCGACGATCATGATCTTGCTCGGCTTGGCGATCGGGCCGATCTCCTTGGCCACGTGGTTGCGCAGCTCGGTCACGATGTCTTCGCCCTCATCCGCGTTGCCACGCAGGATGACGAACGCGCACACGGCTTGGCCCGTCGTGTCGTCCTTGGCGCCGACCACGGCGGCTTCTGCCACCTTGGGGTGGGACACCAGCGCGGACTCGATCTCGGCGGTGGACAGGTTGTGGCCCGCCACGATCATGACGTCGTCCACCCGGCCGAGCAGCCAGATGTTGCCGTCTTCGTCCTTCTTGGCGCCGTCGCCGGCGAAATACAGGCCGGGGAAGCGCGACCAGTAGGTCTCCTGGTAGCGCTCTGGGTCGCCCCAGATACCTCTCAGCATTGCCGGCCACGGTTTGGTCAGGACGAGATAGCCGCCGGAGCCGTTGGGAACGGGCTTGCCCAGGTCGTCGACGACATCCATGGCGATGCCGGGCACCGCGATCGTCGCCGAGCCGGGCTTGGTGTGGGTCACTCCCGGCAGGGGGCTGATCATGATGGCGCCGGTCTCGGTCTGCCACCAGGTGTCCACGATCGGGCACCGGTCGCCGCCGATCACCCGGCGGTACCACATCCACGCCTCGGGGTTGATCGGCTCACCGACCGAGCCCAGGAGCCGCAGCGATGAGAGGTCGAACTTGGCGGGGATCTCCTCACCCCACTTCATGAAGGTGCGAATCGCGGTGGGCGCGGTGTAGAAGACGGTGACGCCGTACTTCTCGATGACCTCCCACCAGCGGCCCTGGTGAGGGCTGTCAGGAGTGCCTTCGAACATCACCTGCGTGGCACCGAGGGCCAGTGGCCCGTAGACGATGTAGCTGTGGCCGGTCACCCAGCCCACATCGGCGGTGCACCAGAACACATCGGTGTCGGGGTGGACGTCATGCACCACGGCGTTCGTGTATGCGCTCTGCGTCAGGTAGCCGCCGGTGGTGTGGAAGATGCCCTTGGGCTTACCTGTGGTGCCCGACGTGTAGAGGATGAACAGCGGGTGCTCGGAGTCGTGCCCTACCACCGGGTGGGTCCCGGCTGCGGCCGCAAGCGCCTCATGCCACCACACGTCGCGGTTGTTGTCCCAGGTCACCTCGCCGCCGGTGCGCTTGACGACCAGGACCTTCTCGACCGTGGTCTCACCACTGACGGCCTCGTCGACCGCCGGCTTGAGCGCAACCGCTGTGCCACGGCGATAGCCGCCATCGGCGGTCACCACGACCTTGGCCTGGGCGTCGCTGATCCTGGTGCGCAGCGCGTCCGCGGAGAACCCACCGAACACGACCGAGTGCGGGGCGCCGATGCGCGCGCATGCGAGCATCGTGACGACGGCCTCGGGGATCATCGGCAGATAGATCGCGACCCGGTCGCCCTTGACGACACCGAGGCTCTGCAACGCATTTGCCGCTCGCTGCACCTCGGAGAGCAGGTCGGAGTAGGTGATGTCCCGCGTGTCCCCGGGCTCGCCCACCCAGTGGATTGCCACCTTGTCGCCGCGTCCCGCCTCGACGTGACGGTCGACGCAGTTGTATGACGCGTTCAGCTCGCCGCCCACGAACCACTTCGCAAACGGGGCATCGCTCCAGTCGAGGGTCTGGTCGAAGTCCTTGCTCCACGTCAGGTACGACCGCGCCTGGTCGGCCCAGAAACCCTCGTGGTCGGCGGTAGCCGCGCCATACAGCTCGGCTTTGCCGTTGGCCGCACTGGCGAACGCGGCGCTCGGCGGGAACTTGCGGTTTTCCTGGGACAGGTTTTCCAGGGTTTCGTGGGTCACAACATCCTCCAGGTCACAGGCGGGGTTACAGCCTCACTCAACCGGGTAACCGCTCGCGCATCAAGACCCTCCGCCTGCTCGGGCGTCGGGCGGGCAGTTGTGGCGATGAGCGGTCGGATCACTCATCCGAGCGACTTGCCGAGATGGATCGAGCTGGGGTGGTCGACGTAGTGGCCGTAGGGCGTGCCATCGACATCCGTGTAACCGGATGAGCGGTAGAGCGCGACCGCGCTCGTCTGCGGCTGTCCGGTCTCGAGCACCAGCCAGTCGAGGCCGGCCGCCCGGGCACTGGTTTCGAGCTCGGTCAGGACGATTCGGGACAGTCCGCGCCCGCGGGCGGAGGGGGCGACATACATGCGCTTGACCTCTGCGGTGTTCGGGGAAGGCAGGCCGGGTCGGTCTCCCAGCCGTCGCCACCCACCCATGGCGACGGGAACGCCATCGATGTAGCCGACGACGAAATGCCCGGTGGGCGGCTCGAAGTCGGCCACCTCCACGGTGCTCTCGTCGCCCGGTCCGCCATAGAGCTCGCGATAGTGCGCCTGCACCTCGTCGGTCAGCGCAACGACGTCGGGGTGGCCGTACGGGCGGGGGATCAGCTCCACGCGAGGACTGTATGCCGATCCGCCGGTCGGTTGGCCGCCCCACTCAGCGAGGGGTCACCAGTGGTGGGCGACGTCGATGACGACACGGCTGCCGGTCCCCGGACCGTCGAGGATGAATACCCGCATCGGCAGACGGGCGCGGACGCCCAGCCCGATGGTGGTGTACCCCTCGAACGAACCCCCGGACGCGATCTGCCGGAAGGTCGAGTAACCGGTCACGTTGACCAGCTCACGGCTGTTGGCAGGGTTGTACGTCGACGTGCCGGTGTTGACGTTGTATGTCGGGGCTTTGACGACGATATCCAGCTTGGCGCCGCCACGCAGCGGGATGACCGCGCCCTGGCCCTGAGTCAGGACCTGGGGGACGTACCGAACCGTGTAGCCGGCGCCTTTGCCCCGGAGGTCGACGACCATACGGTCGAAGCAGGCGTTGCGGCCGGCGCGGACGTTGATGATCGGCGCTGAGGTCATGCGGCTGAGGGACTTGGTCAACGACCCCCAGTGGGCGACAGTCGTGGCACACGTGGTTGCCGTGGCGCTGGAGGCCGAGGTCAGCGCCAGCGCTGGCACTCCGGCCAAGGCGAGCGCGACGATGAGTGGACGGATGAGCCTCGCGATACGGGGGGCGGTGGTCATGATGTCCTCCTTCCGGACACCTTAGAGACGCATGACGCCCCAGGTCGGTTGACACCGTGCACGTTGCAGGTCGCGTTGCCCCCGGTAACGACAGAACCGCCCGGGGTGCGTTGATAGAAAACGCAACCGGGCGGTTCACGCCGATCACCCGACGTGTCGGTAATGCCTAGGCTCTGTCGACGTTACCGCGGCCAGGTTGGCATGATGACGCGCTTGGCGGTGCCGTTGAGAACGCCGGCGAAGGAGGCGTACCACGCCACGCAGGCGGTGAGCAGGCCCAGATAGCCGCCAATGTGGGTCATGGCGGAGGAGCCTGCGAACTCGCCCATCATCAGGAAGATGAAGGTGACGGACAGAATCGAGAACAGCACGAAGAGAATCCCGGAGAGTCGCGAGGCGACCACGGTCATGTAGAGCGTGAAGATGGTCCAGGCCAGCAGGAACACGCCGATGCCCTGGGCCGCGTCGGTTCCTGTCGTGGGTAGGTCCTTGCCGTGCGAGACCAGGTACCAGAACGACATCCAGAACGCGCCATATGAGCTGAACGCCAGGGCGCCGAACGTGTTGCCCTTGGCGAACTCCCACATTCCGGCAAACAGCTGCGCGAGGCCGCCATAGAACAGCGCCACACCGAGGACGACGACCTCGGCGGACTTGGGCGCCAGCCCGGAGTTGAACGAGCTGAGCATGAACGTGGTGAGGGCAAACCCTGCAAGGCCAAGCGGTCCCGGGTCGGCGAGATGAGCACCGAACGACGGGGCTGCCAACCCCGTCTGGGGGGAGGGTGTCTGGGTCGAAACCTGAGTCATGACGGTCCTTTCGCGAGGGCGCACACCGCCCGTGGGAACTCCCAAGGTAAGGAGTGTGAGTTGGCGGCCGTCAGCCCTCGCGCGGAGGGAAGCGTCCACCGGGCACCCGGCTCGACGTGTGGCTGTGGTGGTCGCGCCCAACGGTGCGTTTGCCCGGTTGAGTGGTAGCGGTGGTCGATGAGCTCAGCAGCTCAGCAGCTCAGTAGGTCAAGGGGGTGGGTTCGGGAAGGCCCGCCTTGAGGGTCTCGGGGGCATGCAGGCGGACCATGGTGCGGGCGGTGCCCTTGGGGATCCGTGAGGGCGTGTTCAACGACACCACCACCATGACGAAGAACGCTATAGGCATGGTCCACGCGGCCGGTTGCGCCAGCAGCGCCCCGGACCAACCACTGTGCACACCGCCGACCATGGTGACCAGAACCGCCGACATCGCCAGCACGCCGCCGGTGACCAACCCAACAGCGGCACCCGTCGTGGACAAGCCTCGCCACCAGACCCCGAGCACGAGCAAAGGGCAGAACGTGGACGCGGCGACGGCGAAGGCCAAGCCGACAGTGTCGGCCAGACCGACCCTGACAGAGAGAAGCGAGAAAGTGTAGGGGAGTACTACAGCGGCCACGGCGGCTATCCGAAAGCCTTGCACGGCAACGGAATCGCCGCCCGTCCGGGCGTTGATCCGCGGACGCAGGAGATCCTGGTCGATGACGCCGGCGACGGAGATCGTCAACCCGGAGGCGGTCGAGAGAAAGGCCGCGAAGGCACCTCCGGCGAGCAGCGCGGAGAGCAGCTCGCCGAGCAGTCCGGGGCTGATCGCCATCGGCAGCATCAGGACCACGGAGTCGGCCTGCACCCCGTGTGGAAGCGTCGGAAGGTAGACCCGTCCCAGGACGCCGTAGACGGGAGTGAAGACATAGAACAGCCCGAGCAGCCCGATCACGATCAACGTGGTGCGCCGTGCCGTCCGGCCATCGGGGTTCGTGTAGAACCGGACCAGTACGTGGGGCAGACCCATGGTGCCGAAACACAGTGCCAGGAGCATGCTGTACGTGGCGTAGACCGGGTGGTCGCGCCCCCCGAACCCGCTGAGTGGACGGGTCCATTCGTGTCCCGACGGGCTCGCCGCAATGTGCGGTTGCGGCGCTCCATGGCGTAGCCAGATCCAGAGCAGGACAAACACCGGGATGCTGATTGCCGTGAGCTTGAGCCAGTACTGCACGGCCTGGACCAGCGTGATGGAGCGCATGCCGCCCGCAACGACATTGGCCATGACGACGACTGCGACGATGAGGCCGCCGACCCAGCTGGGTGCGCCGGTGACCGTGCTGAGGGCGAGGCCGGCTCCCTTGAACTGAGGCAGCAGATACAGCCAGCCGATACCGATGACGAGCAGGGAGCAGAGCCGTCGGACCGGGACACTTTCCAGCCGGTCCTCTGCGAAGTCGGGGAGAGTGTAGGCGCCGGATCGGCGCAAGGGGGCCGCCACCAGAACCAGCAGCACGAGATAGCCAACGGTGTAGCCGACCGGGAACCAGAGCATGTCGGCACCCAGCGTGTAGACGAGGCCGGCGATTCCGAGAAACGAAGCCGCGGACAGGTACTCGCCACCGATGGCAGAGGCGTTCCATCCCGGGCTGACGACTCGACTTGCGACGTAGAAGTCGCTGGTGGTTCGGGACAGTCGGAGGCCGAACGCTCCGATGCCGAGGGTGACGACGCAGACGAGGGTGACAGCCGAGATGCCGAACCCGGCGTTCACTGCGCGCTCACCGGCGATCCACGAGGTCTGCAAAGTCGCGTTCAATGGCCTCTGCATGCCGTACGTAGTACAGAGCCGCGAGCGCGACGACCGGATAGACCAGCACGCCGAGAATGATCCAGGGGAGGGGAATCAGCCACACGCGGAGCTCGTGGATGGCAGGGACGACAAGGAACAGAAGTGGCAGTACGCCGAGACCGGCGGCGACGGCCACGAGCACGGACACTGTCAGCCGTAGCTGCGCTCGCAACAAAGCGGCCATGTAGACCTTGCCGAGACCAGTCTGTTCGTCGATCTCCGTGGTGGCGGGCCTGGTGGGGCTGCGCCGGGCCGCCGCTCGTCGTGGTGAGGTGATGCGAACCCGTTTGGACGGCTCCTGGTCGCCGGCGTTCGACATCAGGTGTCGCTGGCCTTGTCCCAGCGCAACAGACGCTCGCGCAGATCACGCGTATGCCGCCGACTGACCTGGAGCTCGACTCCTTCGAGTCGGACCGAGCACCGGCCGCGGTCCATGCGAACTTCCGTCACCTGGGGGAGCGAGACCAGAGTGCTGCGGTGGATTCGGACGAATCCTGATGCGCCCCAACGGTCTTCGAGAGTGGTGAGCGAGATTCGTACGAGATGGGAGCCGGTTGCCGTGTGAAGGCGCGCGTAGTCGCCATGTGCCTGGGCGTACAGCACTTGGGAGCGCTGGATGAATGTGGTGACGCCACCGAGCTCTATGGGGATGGTCTCGTCCGAGGTATTGGGACCGGCCGAAGGCTCATGGCTGGAGGACGGTCTGGACGAGGAGCTGACGCGGTCGTGTGCGGCCATCACCCGGCGTACCGCCTCAGCCAGGCGGTCGGCGCGGACCGGTTTCATCACGTAGTCGGTTGCTCGGACCTCGAACGCATCGACGGCATGCTCGTCATAGGCGGTGACGAAGACGATCTGCGGGCGCTCCGCAAACCGGGCCAGTACGCGCGCGAACTCCATCCCGTCCAGACCCGGCATCTTGATGTCGCAGAAGACGACGTCGACCGAGTGGGTTTCCAGAGCCCGAAGGGCATCGGCCCCGCTGGTCGCGGTACGGATCTCGCCGATCCGGTGGTCCTGGCGCAACAGGAACGCCAGCTCGGACAGAGCGGGTACCTCGTCGTCGACCAGCAGCGCCCGCAGGCCAGGAGGGGGCTTGGTCGGCACGACCGCGGGGTCGTGAAAAGAAGAGGACTTGTCGGGCATGGACTACAGATTACGGCGAGGGGTGAACCCCGGGCGCGTACTTGGGAACCCGGAAGCTGACCCGTGTGCCGGCGCCGAGCGCCGTCTCGACCACGAGGCCGTAGTCGTCGCCATAGACCTGGCGCAGGCGCGCGTCCACGTTGCCGAGGCCGACGCTGTCACTGTCCTGATCCCCGGCCAGGACCCGGCGCATCACTTCGGGGTCGGTTCCCACGCCGTCGTCCTCGACCACGATCTCGGCCTCGGCGCCCTCGTCGGTCGCCGTGATGGTGACATGCCCGACGCCCTCCTTGGACTCGAGGCCGTGACGGACCGCGTTCTCCACCAAGGGTTGGATCGCCAGATAGGGCACTGCGACTGGCAGGACCTCGGGCGCGACCAGGAGCGAGATCTGCAGCCGATCCCCGAATCGAGCCTGTTCAAGCGCCAGATAGTGCTCGATGTTGCCCAGCTCCTCCGCCAGCGTCGTGAATGCCCCGCCGCTACGGAACGCATAGCGGGTGAAGTCGGCGAACTCGAGGAGGAGCTCACGGGCCCGGTCGGGGTCGGTGCGGACGAACGAAGCGATGGCGGCCAACGAGTTGTAGATGAAATGCGGGCTGATCTGGGCCCGGAGCGCTCGCAGCTCGGCCTCCGTGGCACGAGACCTCTGACGCCCCAGCTCGGCAAGCTCGATCTGTGTTGACACCCAGGCGGCCACCTCCTCGGTCGCCCGGACCAGGCCGGCGGAGGCGCTCGATCCGTAGGCAGCCAGCGCGGCGACGACGCGCTCTTCGGAGATCACCGGTGCCAGGACCGAGGTCCGGATGGTGCAGTCCGGGTCTCCGCACGCCACGTCCTTCGCCCCGAGGACCACAGTGCGGCCGGTTGCGAGCACCTCACTGGCGTGCCGCCATACCTGCTCCCGGTGGTGTGCCCCCGTCCCGTCCCATGCGAGTGTGGAAGCGGTGTCGCACAGGGCGATTGCCTGGGTGCCCAACATGGCACGCAGATGCTTGGCCGCCCTGGACGCACCCTGTGGGGTGAGCCCCTCGTGAAGGTGCTGCGAGGCCAGCGATGCCGTATGGAGCGTGTCGTAGGTTGCGCGGTCGACCGGTGAGCCGAACTCGCCTCGACGCCGCATGGCTCTCGCGAGGGCCCAGGCCAGCGCCATCAGGGCGATCGCCGTGGTGATGACGATCACCAGCGTGGAGAGGTCCGTGGCTGGGGGCACGTGGGGAACTCTAGGCTCAGGGCGTGTCCACCGTTGCCGATTCCCTCGTCCAGCTGTCTGCATTGCCAGGCGTGCCCGAGGCCACCGATGCCGCGCGGGAGGCCTGCACCCGGCTGCGGTGGCATCAGGCACTGCGACGCCGAATCCCCTCAGCCGCAGCGGAGTCGCGGGTCCGGGGTGCCCGCGCGAGCGCCGCGCTCGACGGCGCCGAGATGGACGTGGCCTTCGTTCGCGACCTCATGCGTGGCGCCGTGGCCTGGTCCCAGAACCCGGACCCGATCGAGGCCGTGCTCAAGGGTGCGGTGCAGGCCACGGCGGAGACCGAGCACATCCTGGCGATGGTCGTCGCTGCACCGTCCCAGGCATTGGCGCGGGTCCATCTCGCAGCCGCGGGTCATCTGCTGCCGGAGGCGCAGGTGGGGCGCCCCAGACGGGCGGGGGAGATCTCGCGAGAGTTCTCAGATCTTGGCCCTGCCCCCGACGAAGACGTTGTGAGACAGCGGCTTTCAGGGATCGTTGAGCTCTTGCTGTGTGCGAAGGATGCTCCCGCGGTCGTGGTGGCCGCGTTGGTGCATGCGGAGATTGCGACCGTCCGGCCCTTCGTCCGCGGCAACGGACTGGTTGCTCGGGCGATCGAGCGGGCCGTTATCCAGGCCAGCGGCTTGGACCCGACCGGGGTCGTGGTGGCCGAGCTGGGCCATGGCGCCGGTGGTGTCGCGGCCTACGTGGGGGCGCTCGCGGCATACGGATCCGGCTCGCCACAGGGCGTCGCACTGTGGATCACCCACTGCGCGCAGGCGATCGTTGCAGGGGCTGAGGAAGGCGGCCGTATCGCGGATGCTGTCCTTGTCGGTCGCCTCACGTGAGCTGAAACTCGGCTGTGCGGGCGGCGGATTCTCGTCTCTGACTTGTCTGAAAAGTCAAGACTTTCGTTTGCTGTGAAAGGCGAGTAGAAATGGAAGTAAGCCGATGGGCGTGAGTCCGACGGCACCGTGAGACGAACGGGCACCCACGCGCGGGCAGTCCACTGATGGACCGATCGTGGCGGGCTTGACCCACTGCGACTTTGTAGATTCACGCTTGGTAACTCGCAAGTCTGACGGTCGGATGGCACCTCGTTCGCGGGGTGCCATCCCTTTTCGCCAAGCCCCTGGCGCAGCCCGGATTTGCGGGCATCTTGGGGGGTCGGCTCAGCCGTTTGCGCTGCTGGGCAAAATCGCTCACAATTGGATATGTGCACTCCCCCTAGGGGTCGAGTGTGCCGGCGTGCCAGTTCCTCCCCCCCCGGAGGTTGGTGCGCCGACGGCCCCCGATGTCCCCCCGTCGGGGGCCGTCCCCTGTTCCGGGCCGGGTTCGTCCATCCACAACCCACTCATCGTTCGCCCCACCGTCCACAGCTTGACGAACGCTCTGGCCGGACGGCTGCCCGCGGACCACCGTTGTCGCATGAAGACGGCACATGTCATCGGAGTGGTCGGCGGGTCCGGCGGAGTCGGTGCCTCCGTGCTCACCGTGGCCATCGCCGTTCGGGCGGCGCAAGCGGGTCTGCGCCCGGTCTGCCTGGACGGGGACCGGCTGGGAGGGGGGCTCGACGTCACTCTGGGAATCGAGCAGGAGCCTGGGGTGCGTTGGCCGGACCTGGCCGGGGTCAGGGGCCGGGTCGACGGGTCTGAGCTACTGCGGCGCCTGCCGTCCGTGGACGACGTGAGTGTGCTCTCGTTCGATCGCGCACGTGACGTCCAGCTGGAGGCGGGGGCCGTTGAGGAGGTGCTTCGTGCGCTCAGCACAGCGGTGGATCTGGTCGTGGTCGACCTGCCGCGCCCTGATCACGAGGTCTTTGCGGCGCTAGCGCACGCCGTGGATGCGATCGTGCTGCTCGCAGGATCGGGCATCTGTGATCTGGCTGGTGCCAGCGCGATCGCCGAACACCTCGTCCGCGCCTGTCCTGATGTCTGGCTCTGCCTGCGCACCAGTGGCCGCGGCAGCCATTTCGCGGACACCGTTGCTGGGGCGCTGGACCTGCCGATGCTCGCGGTGGTCCGCGAGGAGCCGTCGCTGGCAGCTGACCTGCTGCACGGCATACCGCCAGGAAGCTCCTCGAAGGGCGCGTTGGCCGGCGCTGCCGACAAGGTGCTGGCGCAATGCGTCGCTGGGGCGCGCCGGTGGGCCTCGTGAGTGTGTCCCCCACGGTGTGGGCGCAGATCAGGCAGGGCAGGGCTCCCACACCGATTCTGGTCGCGCAGGTTCTCGATGGTGAGGCCGTCGTTCTGGGGGAGGCAGGAGTCCTCAGGGCTCACACCGAGCTGGCCGCTCACGTCCTCGGCGCCGGTCCGCTCGAGCCGTTGCTCGACGATCCACAGGTGACCGATGTCCTGGTCAATGCAGGGTCGGGTGTGTGGGTCGACCGTGGCGACGGACTCACTCGCGCCGACTGCGAGGTCGGCGACGAGCCTGAGGTCCGTCGACTCGCCGTGCGTCTGGCCGGGATCGCCGGTCGTCGCCTCGATGACACCAGCCCCTATGTCGATGGGTTGCTTCCAGGCGGCGTCCGTCTGCACGCCATCCTTCCGCCCATCGCGGTCGAGGGGTCCCACATCAGCTTGCGGGTGCCGAGACGAGTGGCGCCAAGCCTCGTCGAGCTCGCGCAATGGGGGACCTTCAGCACGGGATGGCTGCGGGTGCTCGAGGCTCTCGTGAGCCGAGGCTGTTCGTTCGTGGTCAGTGGTGGCACCGGTAGTGGCAAGACCACCCTGTTGGGTGCCCTTCTCGGCGAGGTCGATGCCAGCGAGCGGCTCGTCATTGTCGAGGACGTCCGTGAGCTGGCCATCAACCACCCGCACGTCGTCCGGCTGCAGTCGCGTCCGGCCAACGTCGAGGGTCGAGGCGAGATCGGGCTCACCTCACTGGTGCGCCAGTCGTTGCGTATGCGCCCCGACCGCCTCGTGGTGGGTGAAGTCCGCGGCGCAGAGGTTCGCGAGATGCTGGCCGCTCTCAATACCGGGCACGAGGGCGGATGCGGCACCTTGCACGCCAACACCGGCGCCGATGTGGTGGCCCGTTTCGAGGCCCTGGGCGCGCTGGCCGGTCTTGCACCAGCGGCTGTGCATGCCCAGCTGTTGAGCGCGGTTCAGGTGGTCGTGCATGTGCGCCGCAGCTCTGGCCGTCGTGTTGTGGACACTGTGGCCGTCCTTGCTCGGGGGGCAGAGGGCAGACCGCAGGTGGAGTCCGCTCTTGGGAGAGGTGGAGCCGGGGAGACGGTGATCGGGCCTGCCTGGCCTGCCCTCGCCCTGCTGTTGGAACTTGACCCAGATGTGGTCCCGTGAGCCTGGTGGTGGCCCTGCTCGTAGCCGTCGGGGTCATGTTCTGGCCGGATCACTCCGGCGTGCGCCGGTTGGCGATTCTGCCCCGACTGACGTCGACCGCCTCGCTGGTCCCGAGATCCTGGACCGCGTCGGCGTGGGAGCGAGGACGGCGGTGGAGACGGGGTCTCGCCGCCGAGCGGGTCAGCCCGCAAGACCTGCTCAGTCTGCTCGACGCCATCTCCCCGGCCCTGGAGGCAGGGGTCGCGCCGGCGTCGGCGCTGCGTATCGCGGCCGACTCCCGGTCCGGCTCCGGTCGCCCTGACCCGCTAGCCGCCCTGGCGAACGACATGGCGTCGGCTGCGGCCGACGGAGCCACGCTGGGTCACCTGTGGCGTGCCGCGGCCGAAACGGCCGGATCCCCTGAGCTGCTGCTGTTGGCTCAGGCCTGGTCCCTGACTGAGGACATTGGAGCTCCGCTTGCCCAGGCGGTTCGCACGACTGCAGCGCTGCTCCAGGCACGCATCGCTCATGAGCGGCGCTTGGCGGCCGCAGTGGCAGGGGCCAAGGCGACCGTGAACCTCCTCACCGTGCTGCCGATCGCCGGCCCCCTGTTGGCGCTGGTTCTGGGGATCGGGCCGGGTGAGCTCTTTGGAGGCTCCCGGCTGACACAGGGCAGCCTCCTGCTGGGGCTCTGTCTGGCCGGCATCGGCCGCTGGTGGGTGCGGTGGATGGTGCGCGCCGTCGCCCGCGGACCGGTGATCGTATGACCGCTGATCGAATGAACGTCCTGGTGATGATGCTGACCGCGGCGGCTGTGCTCACCTGGCCCCGCCCCTACCCCATCAGCCGTGTTGCCCTGGGTCGGGTTCCGGCTGGTGACGACGCGTTCGGTGACGGCTCGACAGGCGCAGGAAGAGGCGTCGACACGGGCTCCTCGCAGACTGTCGTGCCGGCCGCCGAGGTGGCAGGTGTGATCGATCTGCTCGCCCTGACTTTGCGCGGAGGGGCTGGTCTCCTGGAAGCGATGGAGGCCGTGGCTGGTCGTGTTGGTGGCCTGCTGGGGCTACATCTGCAGACCGTCGCTGCTGCTCGTCGTTGGGGTGTCGAGGACGCGACGGCATGGGCGAGCGTGCCGTCGGCCTGGCAGCCGGCGGCGCGAGCCCTACGCATGGCAGCCACCGCAGGCGTGCCCCCAGCGGACGTCCTGGCCCGGGCCGCCGAAGAGGTGCGGCGGGCCGAACAACAACGGCTCGAGGTGGCCACCGCAACGTTGGGCATCCGCATCGTGCTGCCCCTGGGGCTGGCGTTCCTGCCCGCGTTCGTCCTGACCACGGTCGTGCCGGTCGTTCTCGCCCTCGCCAAGCAAGTCCTGGTCAGCCAGTGACCCAAACGCCGCCATCGCATTCAACGCCGGATTCGGCACTCAACAAAGGAGATTCACCATGATGAGCTATCGACGTCTTTGGCAGACACTGATGGGCCGACGTGAGCAGCTCAGGGGAAGAGCACAGGCGGGGATGACCACCGCCGAGTATGCCGTGGGCACGCTCGCCGCCTGCGCTTTCGCGGCAGTGCTGATGGCCGTCGTGCGCTCGGGCGCGATCAAGGACGCCCTGACCGGCCTGATCACGTCGGCGCTCTCGATCGCCGCCTGATGCGCACTCTGCGTCGTCAGTCCGGTCGTCGACCTCCGCGTGGTTCCCATCGCGTGCGCTGGCGTCCTTTCGCGAGCTGGTCATGGGGAAGGAGAGAGCGCGGCATGGCCACGGCCGAGTTTGCCGTCGTGCTACCAGCCGTTGTCCTTGTGCTGGCCCTCTCATTGGGGGCGTTGGGGCTGGCCTGGGACCAGATCCGATGTGTGGACGCGGCCCGCGCGGGGGCTCGCGCCGCATCGCGCGGGGACAGCGCGGAGGCGGTGATCCTCGTTGCCGGTCGCGCAGCACCATCCGGTGCCGAGGTGTCCATAGGCGGAGCACGTGGGCTCGTTCGGGTCTCGGTGGTGTCGCGACCTCGGGTGGCGGCGAACTTGCTCCCCACGTGGCTTCGTGCGAGCTCGACCGCGTCCGCAGCCCTCGAGCCGTCAGATGGGCAGTGGTGACGCGCAGCGACTTGGTGATGCGGAGTGCTGCAGTGACAGAGCTGTCGGTTCCGGCATCCGCCCGGGGCATTGGACGCCACCGGACCGATCGAGGATCGGCCACGGTAGTCATGCTCGGTGTCATCGGGGCAGTGCTGCTGTTGACGATCTCAGGACTCGTTCTGGCCAGTGCGGTTCTGGCAAGTCATCGCGCCCGAGCCGCAGCGGACCTTGCGGCGCTCGCCGCATCGGGCATGCTGATGCGGGGCGAGCCAGCCAGCGCGGCCTGCGCGGCTGGGGCTGAGGTTGCTGCGGTCAATCACGCGCGGTTGCAGCAGTGCATCGCATTTGCGACGGAGGTGCGGCTCAGCGTTGTCGTCACCGCTGGCGTCAAGGGCGTGGGCGTCGCCACGGCCAGGTCACGGGCCGGCCCTGGCTCGAGCGGTGGGTGAAGATCGGACCGGCTGCCCGGGCGGTTCAGTCCGAAGACTCGGTGCCGGCCTCGCTTCTGGTGTGGGTGCCGGTCTCGTTCTTGGTGTCCGTCTCGCTCACCGTGTCGCCGTCCTTCTGAAGACGGTGGCGGCTCGAGTGCTGACCTGCTTCTGCGGCCGGGTGTGCCGCCGCGTCGGCCTGCCCCTTGCGCAGCTCACGAAGCTCTTTGCGCGAGCTGGCCTTGCGACGCGTGCCACGGTTGATCAGTGCAAAACCGAGGCCGAGCAGGATGACGGACAATGCGCCGGCGACGAACATGGCCAGCGGCGAGGCCGAGATCTTGAAGCCGAGGGCGGACACCTCGATCGTCTGCGCTGCGGCCGACGGGGCCATCACAGCGAACACGGTGGCGCTCACAGCGGCCAGGATCAACAGCAGACCGAGCACGATCATCGGAGAAGCCTCCAGGACTCATCAGCTCTTGATGACCTCGTGGTCATCGGTGCCAATCCTACGCAGACCCTGTGACCTATCCGGATTCGTGAGGTCTGACCCTCCTCGCTACGTGCCTGGTGAACCCGCGAGAACCGCCGTCAACAACGCGACAGCGCCCTCCTTGTCCAGGGGCTCGTTGCCGTTGCCGCATTTTGGCGACTGCACGCACGACGGACACCCGCCCGGGCACTCGCACGCCAGGATCGCGTCCCGCGTCGCCCTGAGCCAGATGGTGGCGGCCCGGAACCCTCGCTCGGCGAATCCTGCCCCACCGGGATGCCCGTCGTAGACGAGGATCGTCGGACGGCCCGTGTCGGGGTGAAGCGCCGTCGAGACGCCGCCGATGTCCCAACGATCCGACGTGGCCACCAGAGGCAACATGCCGATGGCAGCGTGTTCGGCAGCGTGAGCCGCCCCCGGGATGTCAGGCTCGGCGACTCCCGCCTCGTTCAACATCTCCTGGGTCATGGTCCACCACACGGCCTTGGTGTGCAGCGTCCTCTCTGGCAGGTCGAGCGGGTGCTCGCCCAGGACCCCCCCTCCTGGTCGGATGCGCAGGAAGGACGTCACCTGTGACCGCACATCGACGCTGCCGAAAGACAGCTCGACCGGCCCCCAATCCTGCGACTGCTCGATACGACTGATGCCGAACCCGCTCAGGGACCGTGCGTGTGTGGACCATCCGGGATCGCCGGCCACGACGGCCGCGATCGAGTCCTCCACGTCATAGTGGGCGACCACGTACGTCTGGCCCTGGTGCACGTATACGGCCCCGGTGTGGACGCTGGAGTGGGCGGCCGGCCCATCGACCGTGCCGAGCACGCGTCCCGTCGACCGCTCGACGATGCGCACGGTCTCGCCCGTTCCACGCAGCGGCACATGGTCTGTGGCCCGTTCGGATCGCGTCCAGAACCACCCTCCCCGTCGTCGGCGCAGCACGTGTCGGGCCACAAGAATGTCGAGCAAACCGGTCATGGTCGGTCCGAAGACCTGCGCGTCGGCCTCGGTGAGGGGAAGTTCGGCGGCGGCGGCGGCCAGATGAGGCGCGAGGACATAGGGGTTGTGCGGATCGAGGACCGCGGCCTCCACCGGCTGGTCGAACAATGCTGCCGGATGGTGGACCAGATACGTGTCCAACGGGTCGTCGCCGGCGACCAGTATCGCCAGTGAGCGAGACCCGGTGCGTCCAGCACGGCCGGCCTGTTGCCACAGGGACGCTCGGGTCCCCGGCCAACCCGCAAGCAGGACCGCGTCCAGTCCGCTCACGTCGATGCCCAGCTCCAGCGCATTCGTTGCCGCCAGGCCGCGCAGAGCACCAGAGCGAAGGCGTTGCTCCAGCTCACGCCGTTCCTCCGGGAGGTATCCGCCGCGGTAGGCCGCGACGGTGGGTCCCAGGGCGGGGTCCACCTGGCTGAGTGACCGACGAGCGCTGGCGGCCACCGTCTCGACCCCGGCCCGGGATCGGGCGAACGCCACGGTCTGTACCCCGTCGACCACGAGGTCGGCCAGCAGGTCGGCGGTCTCGGCAACGGCGCTGCGCCGATGCGGTGCCTCGACCGTCTCACCACCGCCGCCGCCAGCGCCGATGACGAGGCCCGGCTCCCACAGACCAAACGTCATCGACTCCCGTGGCGACCCGTCGAGAGTGACGGGCCGAACCGGCATACCGATCAGGGCGCTGGCCTGGGCTTCAGGGTCGGCCACCGTGGCGCTGGCAAGGATGAAGGTGGGAGAGGCTCCATAGAGCGTTGCCACCCGCCGCAGTCGGCGCATCAATGCCGCCAGGTGCGATCCAAACACCCCTCTGTAGACGTGACATTCGTCGATCACGACGTAGCTCAGCGACCGAAGGAACGGAGCCCATCGCTGGTGACCGGGCAGCAGCGAATGGTGCACGAGGTCGGGGTTGGTCAGCACGTACTGGCTGTGGTCGCGGATCCAGCGGCGTTCATCCGGTGGGGTGTCACCGTCGTAGGTCGCGGCCCGAAGGTCGGGGATGGCCAGAGCCGTGAGGCGAGCCATTTGGTCGGCGGCAAGAGCCTTGGTCGGGCTCAGATAGAGAGCGGTCGCTCCCCGACCGGATGGGGCAGCGGCACCATCGACGAGGGCGGAGAGCACGGGCAGGAGAAAGCCGATGCTCTTGCCAGACGCAGTGCCGGTCGAGATGACGACATGTGACCCGTCATGGGCCAGGTCTGCGGCCTCGCGCTGATGAGACCAGAGCTGCGATATCCCGGACGTGCTGAAGGCTGAATAGACAGCCGGGGCAACCCAATCGGGCCAGGGGGCGACCTGTTCCTCGCGGGCGGGCACCTCGTGGACGTGCACCAGCCGTTCCCTGCGCGACCCACTGGACAGACGTGACAGCACCTCCGCAGGGTCGAAGACCCGTCCGGTTGCAGGGGGAGGCTCACTGTGCATCGTCCAAACGGTATGCCGTCCCTGCCCTCTCGGTTTAGTGTGGTTCTGGTGCGGTCGACCCCGGCCACGGAACGATGAGGAGTACCACGTGGATCTGTCGATCTCCAGCGACGCCCGCGATGACGTGACGGTCGTTCACGTCGGTGGCGAGATCGACGTCTACACCGCGCCTGTGTTGCGCGAGCGACTTGATGAGCACATCTCGGCGGGCCGTCACCATCTCGTGATCGATCTCGAGAACGTCTCGTTCATGGACTCGACCGGCCTTGGCGTCCTCGTCGGGCGCCTCAAGCTCGTGAGGGTCACGGACGGCTCGCTCCGGCTGGTGTGCTCGAATGAGCGCATCCTGAGGGTCTTCTCGATCACCGGTCTCGACAAGGTCTTCCATATCTTTGGCTCCGTTGACGACGCTCTGGCCGCCACCGTCTGACGCACCGCACGACCGCCTGACTCACCGAGCGGGGCAGACGGTTCGCGCCCGACCCAGTCGTCTAGAATGACGGCCAACCACACCTGCCCCGGCGGGTGTGAGGTGCGTCACGAGGGGACCCGTTGGTCACCTGCCGTGTGATTCCGTCGGTCGCAACGTTCGAGTGCGATTTCCCATGTCCTCAGGAGGATTGAATGCCAGGCCTTATCCATGCCGCCGGCGAAACACCACTGACCTTGGCGGGCACGAACCTCACCTTGGTGATTGTCGTCGCTGTGATCGCCATCGTGGCGTTGTTCATGGGCGTCGTCTTCCGCCGGCAGGTTCTTGCCGCCGACCCGGGCACCGCCAAGATGCAAGAGATCGGCCTAGCAGTCGAGGAGGGTGCCCACGCTTACCTGGCGCGGCAGTTCAAGACGCTGTCCGCATTCGTGGTCATCGTCTTCTTCCTGCTGATGGCTCTGCCAGCCGACACCGCGGGGATCCGCTTCGGTCGTTCTGGCTTCTTCGTGCTCGGAGCGGTCTTCTCCGCTGCGGTCGGGTACTTCGGGATGAGTCTCGCGGTCAAGGCCAACGTGCGCGTCGCCTCGGCCGCCAACAACTCCGGCCGCGACGAGGGCATGCGCATCGCCTTCCGCACCGGGGGCACCGTCGGCATGATGACCGTGGGCCTGGGCCTGCTGGGCGCCGCCTCGGTCGTGCTCATCTACAAGGGCGATGCCCCCAAGGTTCTCGAGGGCTTCGGCTTCGGCGCAGCACTGCTTGCCATGTTCATGCGTGTTGGCGGCGGAATCTTCACCAAGGCTGCTGACGTCGGCGCCGACCTGGTCGGCAAGGTTGAGGTCGGCATCCCCGAGGACGACCCGCGCAACGCGGCGACGATCGCGGACAACGTCGGCGACAACGTCGGTGACTGCGCCGGTATGGCCGCCGACCTCTTCGAGTCGTATGCCGTGACGCTGGTCGCCGCGCTCATCCTGGGCAAGGCCGCCTTCGGCGAACAGGGTCTCGTGTTCCCCCTTATCGTCCCGGCCATCGGCGCCCTGACCGCCATCCTCGGTGTCTACATCACCAGGCCTCGCGTGGGCGAGAACGGCCTCAAGGCCATCAACCGTGGCTTCTACATCTCGGCGGCGGTCTCGGCAGTACTCGCGGCAGTTGCCGCCTTTGTCTACCTCCCGGCCAAGTTCTCCGACCTCGTTGGCGTCTCCCAGGCGATCAAGGACCTGGACGGCAACCCTGCCGCTCAGCCGCCGATCGATCCTGCCCAGCTGTTGTTCCTGACGCTGAACCCGCGCATCGCGGCAACGCTTGCGGTCTTCATCGGTATCGCGCTCGCCGGAATCATTCTCATGCTGACCGGCCACTTCACCGGCACGGACAAGCGCCCCACCATGGACGTTGCCCGAACCTCGTTGACGGGCGCGGCCACGGTCGTGCTGTCCGGCATCGGCGTCGGCCTCGAGTCCGCGGTCTACACCACGGTCATCATCGCCTCGGCGGTCTACCTCGCCTTCCTCATCGGTGGCGGATCCGTTGTTCTGTCGTTGTTCCTGATCGCGCTGGCCGGTTGTGGTCTGCTGACCACGGTCGGTGTCATCGTCGCGATGGACACCTTCGGCCCGGTCTCGGACAACGCCCAGGGCATCGCCGAGATGTCTGGCGACGTCCACGGCGACGGAGTCCAGGTCCTGACCGAGCTTGACGCGGTCGGCAACACCACCAAGGCCATCACCAAGGGCATCGCGATCGCGACGGCAGTCCTGGCGGCGACCGCGCTCTTCGGGTCGTACACCGACGCGTGGCAGACCGAGGTCAGGAAGATCGTTGCGGCGGGGCTCAAGGAACAGCCGAGCGCTTTCGTCCAGTCGATGTTCGACCTCCAGATCGTCACCCCGAGCACGCTCGTGGGCCTGCTGATCGGGTCCTCGGTCGTCTTCCTGTTCTCCGGTCTGGCCATCAACGCCGTAACACGCGCTGCAGGGGCCATCGTCTTCGAGGTGCGGCGCCAGTTCCGCGAGCACCCCGGGATCATGGACTACACCGAGAAGCCCGAGTACGGCAAAGTCGTCGACATCTGCACCAAGGACTCGCTGCGTGAGCTCGCGACGCCTGGTCTGCTGGCCGCGCTCATGCCCGTCGTGGTGGGCTTCGGCCTGGGCATCGGACCGCTCGCAGGGTTCCTGGCCGGCGCCATCGGCACTGGCGCCCTGATGGCCGTCTTCCTGGCCAACGCAGGCGGCTCGTGGGACAACGCCAAGAAGATCGTCGAGGATGGCGCTCACGGCGGCAAGGGCTCTGCTGCCCACGAGGCCACCATCATCGGTGACACTGTTGGTGACCCGTTCAAGGACACTGCCGGCCCGGCCATCAACCCGTTGATCAAGGTCATGAACCTCGTGTCGTTGCTGATCGCGCCCGCGGTCGTCACCCTCACGGTCGGCGATGGAGCCAACATGGCGATCCGTCTGGGCATTGCCCTGGTCGCCCTGGCGATCGTGATCGGCGCTGTGCTTGTCAGCCGGAGTCGCGAGATCGGGATCGGTGTTGACGTTGATGGCGACGGCGACGGCGACTCCGAGCCGGCGGAAGCACCCGCGCCTGCTTCGGTGTGACAGCAGACTGAAACACCCGGCATACCCGCCGGGACGATGCACTGGTGGCCGGTCATCTCCTCGGAGGTGACCGGCCACCGGCCTGTGTCCTTGCGTGGGGGCGGTCCAAGTCCGGCATATGCACGTCCCAACGACGAGCGTCTTCCAGGCGTGAATGTGCCACAAGGTCGGTGGGCCGTGCGCGCTCCAGGCTTGGACTCGCGGCTGCCAGACGTGCACGAGGCCAGGTGCTCCCGCTCGGTCCGTGCGCAGGGGAGCGGAAACTCAGGTGGAGACCCGACGTTTCGGACCCTCGTGCACGTTTGACGGAGGTTCGTGACGGCAACCTGCTCACATCGGTGGGCCTACTCCTCGTGGGGCAGGACATCCCGTGGGTCAGGTGAGGGGTCGCGCCATACGACTCGCTGCCGGCACCTTTGCTCACTTCAGGCCGCTCCCATTCGGCAGATCGGGCAAGAAGACCGGCCTCAACTGAGCAAACCGGCCTGAAGTGAGCAAAATCAGTTGAACTGCCAGGACCGCTTGGACAGGCCGTACCAGAAGCCGTCGATGACGCTGCGGCTCGTGAGGTCACCGGACTCGTAGGCAGCACCGAGAGAGACGAACAACGGGGCGAAGTGTTCCGTGCGTGGGTGGGCCTCATGCGCGCCTGGCGCCTTGCGCAGGAAGTCGAGGATCGAGTCGACGTCGGCGGAGGCCATGGCCTCGCGGGCCCAGGCATCGAACTCCTGCGAAGCGCGGGGCGCCGTTGCTTGTGAGCTGGCCGAGGGGTTGAACCAGCGCAAGTTGTGGGTGGTGAAGCCTGACCCGACGATCAGGGTCCCCTGTTCCCGCAGAGGCGCGATCTTGCGGCCGATCTCGAACAGCCTCTGGGGGTCGAGGGTCGGCATCGACATCTGCAGGACCGGGATGTCGGCCTCTGGGAACATCTCGACGAGGGGCACATAGGCGCCGTGGTCGAGGCCGCGACTCGGGTCCTGCTGCACAGGGACTTCTGGCGTGCGCAACAGCTTGGTGACGTCGGCCGCGAGCGCGGGGGCGCCCGGCGCGTCATACGTCACCTCGTAGTAGCGCTGAGGGAAGCCCCAGAAGTCGTACACGAGGGGCACTGTGGTGGTCGCCGACAGAGCGAGAGGGGCTTCTTCCCAGTGGGCCGAGACCATCAAGATGTTGGTCGGTCGGGGCAGATCGGCTGACCAGGATGCGAGCTCGGCGGTCCAGGTGTGGTCGTCCGCGAGCGGGGGAGCGCCGTGGCTGAGGTACAGGACTGGCATCCGGCTTGTGCTGGCTGGAGAGTCGGCTGTCGAGGTCATGGTTCGACAGTACGACAAACAAGTTCAATATTCAACTACATTGTCGAATGACTGTCACAGTTTGACGTGATTCACATCGCATCCGCTGCCGCGGGTTCGGGTGAACTGGACAGTAGGCGTTACCGTCTATCCGCATTGCCATGTCGGAGCAGCGACGAATCCGCTGCACGTGGTGATGGGAAGTTGAGGATGAAACGTGGCACCAAGCTCCGGACGCAAGCTCGTCATCGTCGAGTCACCCGCAAAGGCCAAGAAGATCGCCGAGTTCCTCGGCAAGGGATACGACGTCGACGCCAGCGTTGGACACATTCGGGATCTGCCCAACCCCAGCGAGCTGCCCGCGGACATGAAGAAGGGCCCTTACGGCCGGTTCGCGGTCGACGTGGACAACGGTTTCGACGCCTACTACGTCGTAGACCCGGGCAAGCGCAAGAAGGTGGCCGAGCTCAAGCGACTGCTCAAGGATGCCGACGAGCTCCTGCTGGCCACTGATGAGGACCGCGAGGGCGAGGCCATCGCATGGCACTTGCTCGAGGTGCTCAAGCCCAAGGTGCCGGTGCGTCGGATGGTGTTCCACGAGATCACCAAAGAGGCAATCGTCCGCGCTGTGAACGAGACTCGCGAGCTCGACACCAGGCTGGTGGACGCGCAGGAGACCCGCCGCATCCTCGACCGCCTCTTCGGGTACGAGGTCTCGCCAGTGCTGTGGCGCAAGGTGCGTCAAGGCCTGTCGGCTGGCCGCGTGCAGTCCGTCGCAACGCGCATCGTGGTCGAGCGTGAGCGTGAGCGGATGGCTTTCCGTCGTGCGTCCTACTGGGATGTCGAGGGCGATTTCGCTCCGAATTCCGCTGCGGCACAAGGCTTCTCGGCCCGGCTGAGCCTGGTCGACGGCAAGCGCGTGGCCACGGGTCGGGACTTCGGTGACGATGGCCTGCTCAAGGGCAATAATGTGATTCGGCTTGACGAGGCCACGGCCAACCTCATCGCGAATGCAGTCATGGACAACAGTGACGTCAAGGTCACCGACGTTGCCGAGAAGCCCTACACCCGCCGTCCCTACGCGCCCTTCACGACATCGACGCTGCAGCAGGAGGCAAGCCGCAAGCTGCACCTCTCGAGCAAGAACGCCATGCGGGTGGCCCAGCGCCTGTACGAGAACGGCTACATCACCTACATGCGAACCGACTCGACCACGCTGTCGGAGGCCGCCCTGACCGCGGCCCGCGGCCAGGCTCGGGACATGTATGGCGCGGAGTACGTCCCCGACGCACCTCGCCGCTACGAGAAGAAGGTCAAGAACGCGCAGGAGGCACACGAGGCGATCCGCCCGGCGGGTGACCGGTTCCGCACCCCCGCGCAGGTGGCCGGCGAGCTGCGTGGCGAGGAGTTCGGGCTCTACGAGCTGATCTGGAAGCGCACGGTTGCCTCGCAGATGGCTGACGCTCGCGGATCCACTGCCACCGTCAAGCTCGGCGCCACCATTGCCCTCCCAGAGGGATCCCGGGTTGTCGAGTTCAGCGCCAGCGGCACGGTCATCACGTTCCGCGGCTTCCTGGCGGCCTACGAAGAGGGCCGCGACGACGACGCGACTGCACGCGCGCAGGCGGCCGACGAGGAGCGTCGACTGCCGAAGCTCTCTGTCGGGGTCTCCCTCGACGTGCTCCGAGCGGCGGCGGACGGGCACGAGACGACACCCCCGGCTCGCTATACGGAAGCAACGCTTGTGAAGTCCATGGAGGAGAAGGGGATTGGCCGTCCGTCGACCTACGCGACGATCATGGGCACGATCCAGGATCGCGGCTACGTCAACAGTCGCGGCTCCGCGCTGATCCCCACCTGGCTGGCATTCGCCGTGACCCGGTTGCTCGAGGAGCACTTCGGCAACCTCGTCGACTACGACTTCACCGCTTCCATGGAGGAGGGCCTCGACCGGATCGCCAACGGTGAGGAGCAGCGGGTCGACTGGCTCACCCGCTTCTACTTTGGCGAAGAGGCCATCTCGCTCGAAGGCCTGCGCCACCTCGTGGCGGACCTCGGCGAGATTGACGCCCGCGAGATCTCCACCATCCCGATCGGCGAGGGAATCGTCGTGCGGGTCGGCCGTTACGGCCCCTACGTCGAAGAGACCACTCCGGTCGGGGTCGACCCGGTCACCGGCGAGGCTGCCGAAGACGCCACCGGTGAGTCCCGCCGCGCCACTATCAATGACGACATCGCTCCCGACGAGATGTCGCCGGCCAAGGCCCGGGAGCTGCTCGACGCGGCTGCCGACGACGGCCGCGTCCTGGGGCAGGACCCTGAGACCGGGCGCGACATCGTGGCCAAGGCCGGTCGTTACGGCCCCTATGTCACCGAGGTGCTGCCGGAGGAGGTCGCGGCGCTCAAAGGCAAGTCCAAGGTCAAGCCGCGCACGGCCAGCCTGTTCGCCGACATGGACCTCGCGTCCCTCGACATCGAGACGGCGCTGCAGCTGCTCACCCTGCCGCGCAGCCTTGGCAAGGACCCCGCTGATGGCGAGGAGATCACGGCCCAGAACGGTCGCTACGGTCCCTACCTGAAGAAGGGCACCGACTCGCGCTCCATCCAGACCGAGTCGCAGCTCTTCACTATCACGCTCGAGGAGGCGCTGGCGATCTACGCCCAGCCCAAGCAGCGCGGGCGTGCGGCGTCGGCTCCGCTCAAGGAGCTGGGCGACGACCCGGCGTCAGGCCAGCCGATGGTGGTCAAGGAGGGCCGGTTCGGCGCTTACGTCACCGACGGCGAGACCAACGCGACCCTGCGCAAGGACGATGAGCCCGAGACGATCACGCCCGAACGCGGCGCGGAGCTGTTGGCGGAGAAGCGCGCTCGCGGACCGGTGACGCGCAAACGCGCCGTCAAGAAGACCACGGCCAAGAAGTCGGCGACCAAGAAGTCGGCCACGAAGAAGGCTGCGGCGAATAAGACCGCGACCAGGAGGACGGCCACCAAGAAGACCGCGGCGAAGAAGGCCTGACCGTGTCCGGAATCGACCCGGCCACCGCGCGGGATCTCTCGCACCGGCTGGCGGTCGAGCAGTCGGAGTGCCGGCTGCCCTCCGTCGCCGCCGGGCTGGTCCGCGGTGGTGAGCTGGTCTGGTCCGACGCGGTGGGCACGCTTGACGGGCGCTCCGGGGGCACGGCGGCGACCGTCCAGACGCAGTACCGCATCGGCTCGATCACCAAGACCTTCGTGGCAGTCGAGGTGCTGCGGATGCGCGACGAGGGGCTGCTCGACCTGAACGATCCCCTTGGGCGGCACTGTGATGACACGTCGTTCGGCCACGTCACGATCGCCCAGCTTCTCTCCCATACTTCCGGGCTGCAGGCGGAGACCAACGGGCCATGGTGGGAGCGGACCGCGGGCGTGACCTGGGCCGAGCTGATGGCGGCCAAGCCCCAGCTGAAGTCCAGACCGGGCGCGAAGTTCCACTACTCGAACGTTGGCTATGCCGTGCTCGGCGAGCTGATCGCGAGGCTGCGCGGCCGACCGTGGGACGACGTGGTGCACACAAACCTGTTGGAGCCGTTGGGAATGCGGCACACAAGCGCCCGGCCGCAGGATCCGGCCGCCCATGGCCTCGCCGTGCACCCCCTCGCTGACCTCCTGCACGTCGAGCCTGAGCACGATGCCGCCTCCATGGCCCCGGCTGGCCAGCTCTGGTCCACGGTGGGGGATCTGTCCCGCTGGGCCGCCTTCCTGGCGGGGGAGACCGGGGGCCTGCTGTCCTCGGACACCCTCGACGAGATGCGCGCGCCGGTCGCGGTGCAGGACAAGGCGGGGGCAGCCTGGACGGGCGCGTACGGCCTCGGCTGTGAGCTCTGGAACCTCGACGGCACCCGGTATGCCGGACACGGCGGCTCCATGCCCGGGTTCCTCGCCGGGGTCAGGGTCAACATCGGGACCGGTGATGGCTGTGTCGTCTTCGCCAACGCGACCTCCGGGCTGAGCACCGTCATCACCGATCTGATGGCCCTCCTCGTCGACCGCGAGCCCATCGCGCCCAAGCCCTGGTCTGCGGACCCTGATCAGGTCAGCGCCCTGGAACTGACCGGCGAATGGTATTGGGGCCCAATGGCATTCACCATGTCGGCCACTCGGGACGGATGCCTCGTCCTGGGCGAGCCCGGTGCTGGACGAGGCTGCCGGTTCAAGCCGGAACCCGACGGCTGGACGGGCCTTGACGGCTACTACTGCGGTGAGACGCTCACCGTGGTGCGCGATGGCACCGGTCGGGTCAGTCACTGTGACCTCGGCTCGTTCCGGTTCTCGCGCACGCCCTACGACCCCGCCGCCGACATCCCGGGTGGTGTCGACTCCACCGGCTGGCACTAGTGGGACGACTCCGGGTCCGCCTTGTCATGTCCGTCCAGCCGAGCAGTACCGCTAGGGCACGGGTGACGCCCAGCTGGCGAGCTGGGTTGCCGCTTCCGTGTAGGTGGCTCGACCCTCGGCGACCCCGACGACCAGGTCGTATGCCGGGTCATCGGGCGCGCGCAGGGCCAAGCCATTGAGGCCGTAGAAGACCACCACGGCCACCCAGGAGAGGCGCTTGTTGCCGTCGACGAGTGGGTGGTTGCGGACGATCGACTCGAGGAGGACAGCCGCTTTGGTGTCAAGATCCGGGTACGCATCGTCGCCGAACGCCGTTGCCTGCGGTCGGTGGGCGGCCGAGTCGAGCAGGCCGAAATCGCGCACCTGCAGCCCACCGAGCTCCTCGGCGAGAACAAGTAGGTCGTCCGTCGTCAGGTATTGCGTCACGTCAGGTGGCTCATGACAGGGTTCGTCGTCGCAGGTTCGTCATCGCGCTAGGCGGTCGAGCAGCGGTCCGTAGCTTGCGATGGCTTCACGCGCCAGGGCGCGAACGTCCTTCTGGCGGGAAAGGCGTGCCCCGCGATCGAGAATGGCTCGGTTGATCTCTTCGTTCTTGCTGACCCCGTCCTCCTCGGACAGAGCCGTGAGCACACGCTCGGCTTCCTCGGTCAGTCGTACGTTCATCGCCATGGTCGACATGGTACCAATCTCGCACCACCTACCGACAGGCCTTCGGAACGGGTCAGGGATGCGGCTGTCCCCCGCGTCTGGCCCGGGCGGCATACCGTGATGAGTAATGAACTTGACCCTCACCCGACGTGAGGCCGCACGGTAGGGACATGACCGCGATGACGAAGGTGAACGAGCGGGCGCACACGCCTTTGACAGTCGGCCAGGTAGCCGAGCAGCTCGGCGTGACGGTGCGGACCCTGCACCATTACGACGCGATTGGACTGGTGGTCCCGAGCGAGCGCACGTCTGCCCGCTACCGGCTCTACACCGTCGACGACATCACGCGCCTTCAGCACGTGGTGGTCTATCGCCGGCTCGGTTTCGCTCTGGAGGAGATCCCACTCCTTCTCGACGACCGGGCGGCCGCGGACGACGGCGCCGTGATCGGTCACCTACGGCGTCAACGCGCAGCGGTCATGTCCCGGCTGGATGAGATGCGCGATCTCGTCACGGCTATCGATCGAGCACTGGAGAAGGAAATGTCAGGCATCAAGCTGACCAAGGAAGAGCAGAAGGAGCTGTTCGGCGACGGTTTCTCCGAGGACTATGCCGACGAGGCCGAGCAGCGGTGGGGTGGGACCGAGGCCTGGAAGCAGTCGCAGAACCGGACGTCGAAGTACACCAAGGAGGACTGGGCCGAGGTCAAGGCCGAGATGGATGCCACCAACGCTGCGTTCGTGTCTGCGATGACCGATGGCGAGCCCGCGACCAGTGAGCGCGCCATGGACGCGGCGGAGGCGCACCGGCTGCACATCCAGAACCGGTTCTATGACCTCACGCCGGAGTCCCACCGCAACCTCGGCGACATGTACTTGGCGGACCCGCGGTTCACCAAGACCTACGAGGACATCCGGCCGGGAATGGCGCAGTACGTGCGCGACGCGATCCATGCCAACGCCGACCGCGCGGCAGGCCAACAGTCCTGAGGCGCTGCTGTGGGCGGCCTGCCATAGGCTCAGGCGCGTGAACCTGCCAGAGCCTTCGTCGTCCTCGCTCGGCCTGTTCATCGCCCTCGAGGGCGGTGACGGATCGGGCAAGTCGACCCAGGGCCGGCTGCTGCGGGCGTGGCTGGAGGAGCTTGGCCACACGGTGGTGGTGACGCGAGAACCTGGCGGCACAGAGTTCGGTCGCACCGTTCGCCAGCTTGTGCTGCATGGCGGGCACGTGGCACCACGCGCTGAGGCCCTGCTCTTCGCTGCGGACCGCGCTCACCACGTCGAGACCCTGATCCGGCCGGCGTTGGAGCGCGGTGAGGTGGTGATTACCGACCGCTACATGGACTCCTCGATCGCCTACCAGGGCGCCGCCCGTGACCTCGGGATCGACGAGGTGCGTGAGCTCAACATGTGGGCGACCGGTGGGTTGCTGCCTGCGCTCACCGTTCTGATCGACCTGCCGGCTGAGGTCGGTCGGGCCCGCCGGAGAGGGGTTCACGACCGCCTCGAGTCCGAGGCCGACACGTTCCACAGCGCGGTGCGCGAGCACTTCCTCACCCTCGCTCACGCCGACCCTGATCGTTACCTCATCGTCGACGGTGAGCTGCCGGCTGAGCAGATCCACAAGCTCGTCCGGGCCAGGGTTGCCACGTTGCCCGGGGTGATGCTGTGACGGTCTGGGACGACGTCGTCGGTCAGGAGCCTGCCGTCGCCGTGCTTCAACGAGCGGTCACTGACCCGGACGCCATGACTCACGCGTGGCTGCTCACAGGCCCCCCAGGATCGGGCAGATCCGTTGCGGCCAAAGCGTTTGCGGCCGCATTGCAGTGCCCGGACGGCGGCTGTGGCACCTGCCACGAGTGCCGCACCGCACTCGAGGGCACGCACGCCGATGTTGATGTCATCGCCACTGAGGGCCTTTCGCTCAAGGTCGACCTGGTGCGCGATCTGGTCCAGCTGGCCGCTCGGCGTCCGTCCGTCGGTCGCTGGCGGGTGATCGTCATCGAGGATGCCGACCGGCTTGGCGAGCGAGCTGCCGACGCCTTGCTCAAGGCACTCGAGGAGCCGGTCGAACGGACCGTATGGATCTTGTGTGCCCCCTCGCTCGAGGACGTGATCATCACGATCCGTTCGCGATGCCGTCATGTGCGGCTTCGGACACCTCCGGTCGAGGCGGTGGCGGCGCTGCTGGTTCGTCGCGACGGCATCGATCCGGCTATGGCGACGTTTGCTGCCCGCGCCGCCCAGTCCCACGTCGGACTTGCTCGCCGACTGGCCCGTGACGAGGGCGCCAGGATCAGGCGGCGCGATGTCATCGCCCTCGCGGGGAAGATCCGCGGTGTCGGTGATGCGATCGGCGCCGCAGCCGATCTGGAAGGCATCGCCAAGGAAGAGGCGGGTGCGTCATCGACGGAGCGCGACGTCGCCGAGAAGGCTCGGCTGATGGAGACGTTGGGTGCCGACCCCAGCGCGCGCACCCAACCACCGCAGGTGCGCTCACAGGTCGCGGCGCTGGAGAAGGATCAGAAGACGAGGGCGACCCGATTCGTCCGGGACGTCATCGACCGGTCACTGATCGACCTGCTCTCGATCTATCGCGACGCACTCGTGGTGCACACCGGCGCGTCGATCGGGCTGGTCAACCAGGACATGATCGAACAGGTTCAACATCTCGCAGGCGTCCTGTCACCCGAGCGACTCCTGGGTTGTATGGACGCTATCGGCACCGCCCGCGAGCGCATCGATGCCAACGTCCAGCCACTGCTGGCTCTCGAGGCGATGGCGATCTCGTTGCAGCTTCCTCGCTGATCCAACCGGCGCTGGCGGCGTCCCACAACCGTGTGACTTGGCTACCTGAGCTAGATTTCGAGGTACCTTCAGAGCGCTCAACAGAAAGACGACGGGAGTACGCACGTGACGTTCAGGGGTGCCACCGGCCTTGTCGTCGTGCCGCGCACGCGACGCCTGGTGCTCTCGCTGGCCGCAACGCTGGCGGTCATGTTGGCCGGCTCTGCATGCACCGTCGCGCCCAGCGGGCAGAACGAAGCCAGGACTCCCAGCCCCGCTCAGGAGTCTGCGGCACAGGCGCTCCCCTCCGACAAGGAGACCCTCGCAAGGTTCTACAGGCAGGATCTGGCATGGTCGAAGTGCGGCCCCAACCAGTGCGCCAAGCTGACGGTGCCGATCGACTACTCCCACCCTGACGGCGACACGATCAAGCTGGCCGTGCTCAGGTTCGTGGCGAAGAGCCCCTCCAAGCGGATCGGCTCGCTCGTGGTCAATCCGGGTGGTCCCGGCGGCTCTGGCGTCGACTATGCCAGAGCGGCGGACTACATCGTCACGTCGCCGGTCCGGGCGGCATACGACATCGTGGGCTTTGACCCCCGCGGTGTCGGGAGCTCATCACCGATCAAGTGTCTGGACAACCGCGAGCTCGACACGTTCCTGGGCTCCGACCCGACGCCGGACAACAAGCTCGAGGAGCAGCAGTTCGCAGACTGGGCCAAGGCCTTTGCCGACAAGTGCAAGGCTAACGGCGGCCCTCTGCTCGGCCACGTCTCCACAATCGAAGCGGCAAAGGACATGGATGTCCTGCGCGCGGCGCTGGGCGAGACGAAGCTGGACTACCTGGGCAAGTCCTACGGCACCTTCCTGGGCGCCACCTACGCCGACCTGTCCCCCACCAAAGTTGGCAGGTTCGTCCTTGATGGCGCCATCGATCCGAACCTGACGTCGAGCCAGGTCAACGAGGGTCAGGCGGTCGGGTTCGAGACCGCGACCCGGGCCTACGTCCAGGACTGTGTCGACCAGGGTGGCTGCCCGCTCGGTGACTCCCTCAGCTCCGGTATGCAGAGGCTGCGTGACTTCCTGAAGCAGGTGGACGCCAAGCCGCTGCCACTGAGCGACCCTTACGTCCACGTGCTCACCGAGGGGTGGGCATCGCTCGGGGTCGCCGTCGCGATGTACGACCCAGGGCTGTGGAGCCAGCTGACTGACGCTCTTCGTAGTGCCTTCGGCGGCAACGCCGGCCCTTTGATGAAGCTTGCTGACGCCTATGCCTACCGCAACAGCGAGGGCGCCTATTCGGGCAACCTGATGCAGGTCATCTATGCCGTGAACTGCCTGGATCGCTCAGACTCGACGGACCTGGCCCACTACGAGTCCGAAGCGCGCTCGTTGAGCGCCAAGGCGCCGACCTGGGGACCCTTCCTGGCATGGAGCACGATGCCCTGTGGCTACTGGCCGGTGCCGGCCAACAACGCTCCGAAGAAGGTCACGGCAGCAGGCAGCGGCCCGATCGTTGTCGTGGGTACGACGAGAGACCCCGCAACGCCATACAAATGGGCGCAGGGTCTTGCCTCGGAGCTTCAGAACGGTCATCTCATCACCTTCAACGGCGACGGGCACACGGCATACACGCGTTCCAACTCGTGCGTCGACGACGCGGTCGACGCCTATCTGCTGAAAGGCCGAGTGCCACCTGATGGGCTCAAGTGCTGACCAGCCCGTGGTCCCCGTGGATGTGCGGCTGGATCTTCCGTCGGCTGGATGTGCCGGCGCCGGGACCAGGCCGGTTCGGAGATCCGCCTGTACATCCGTATACTCGCCAAGCGTGTCCACGGGCACCTGCCGCCTTAGCTCAGTCGGCTAGAGCGATTCACTCGTAATGAATAGGTCATCGGTTCGATTCCGATAGGCGGCTCCACGGCATCACCGCAGGTCAACGAGGGTTTACGTCCTCGATCACTGGGCCCGATCCGATCCAGGATCGGGCCCCGTGGACATACACAGGGACTCCAGGGAGGCAATGCCGGGGATGCCGGTGCGGTTTGGCTGGATGTAGACGTCGCTCACGAACATGCTGATTGCCCTTCGCGTCCACCAGGCGGGCTGATCCCGCCGACGCAATGACTACCTGCGGGGCGGTACACCATGCGCTCGCGGCATGCATACTTCCCCGTCGTGACCCGGTCAGCAGTGTGTGCGATGTGCGGCATGCTGGCCAGTGTCCTGGGCGTTGGCGCGGTCGCGTGCTGCCGGCGATGTCACCCTTCACGACGCGGGTGTTGACCTCGATCGAGAGCGCGGCCAGGCGGTCACGGACTCGTTCCCATGCCGTGCGCCCGCCGCGGTGCTCAAAGTGCTTGAGGTTCTCAGCCACGGGGGCAGCGAGCAGCTGCACGTTGTCGGAGACGCTCTCCAGCGCCACGCCGGCGGTGACGAAGTCCCGTTTCCGTCCCCGTTCCGCGACCACGCCCAGGGGCCTCGCTTACTGTTCAGGTTTGTCGGCGGGGTGGAGCCATGCGTCAGCAGACCTCCCATCTTGACGACACTCACGGACGATTCGATCGCCCAGGGAGGGGGTGCGGGGAATAGTCGTTCTCGCCCTACCCGGTTGAGGAACCCCGCACTTCTTTAATGCACCCCCAGACAGGGCGCGTCAGCGGCGCAGGACCGTTCGTCCGTGAGATCCCAATACTCGTCTGAAGGGTCTGGGCCCGCCGTGGCCCGTGGATCGGTCCTCCGCTGGTTGCTTGTGTTGGGACACCCTCCCTGCGCCGCCCAACCACCCCGAACGGGGCCGATGTCTGTCGCAGGCGTCGTGCGGCTGCAGAACTGTGGTGGCCGTCGTCGCGTTGGTGCTCTGGACGCGCTCAGACGGGCCAGGTCTCCTGGCGCCAGGACGTGTCCCAGAACATCCACTCGTAGCGCGAGGCCGTCGCGAACGCCTGATGCATACGCTCGACCGTGCCCGGGTCCGCTTGTGCCGCAAGGCGATCCAGGATCTGCTTCGCTTGTTCGGTCGCTGCGGCGAACTGCGGGTCACCGTAGGTACTGATCCAGTCGGCATACGGGTGTCCGGTGAGGTCGCCCACGCGGTCCTTGAGGCGACGCCCGACATCCTCGTAGATCCAGAAGCAGGGCAGGATGCCCGCGGCCAGGGCCGGGTAGCGACCGGCGGCTGCCAGCGAGAGCAGAAACGACGTGTATGCCGTGCACGTGGGCGACTTGGGGATCGCCGCGAAGTCGGCCACGTGTGCGGCGTGGAGCTCGCGCTCGACGATGACGGTCGTGTGGGCGCTGCGGGCCCAGAAGAGCAGCTCGTCGGCGTCAGTCGTCTGGCTTGCCGCCGCGGCCAGAACCCGGCCGTAGTCGGCGAGGTAGTGCGCGTCTTGGGCCATGTAGTAGACGAAGGTGTCGCGGGGCAGGGTGCCGTCCGCCATTCCGGTCAGCAGGGGCAGCTCGTCAATGGCCTTGCGGATGGGGGCGATCGCCTCCCAGGCGTCCTGGGCGAACGACATCAGTGGTCCCAGATCTGGTGGAAGTGGTGGACGGGTCCGTGGCCGTGGCCGATCTCGAGCACATCTGCTGCGGCCAGCGCCTCGGTGAGCCAGTTCTTGGCGTCCATTGCTGCCTCGAGCCAGGAGTCCCGTTGGGGACGCAGGGCTGCCAGGGCTGAGGACAGCGTGCAGCCGGTGCCATGGGTGTTGAGGGTGTCGACTCGTGGCGCCCGCAGCAGCGTCTCGCCGTCGACGTCGAGCAGCAGGTCCACGGCATCCCTGTCGTCTTCGCGGTGGCCGCCCTTGATGAGCACGCGGGGGGCGCCGAGCTCCTGCAGGGCCATGGCTTGAAGTCGCATGTCTGCCAGGGTGCGGGCGGGTCGGGTGTCGAGCAGGGCCGCCGCCTCGGCCAGGTTCGGCGTGACCAGGGAGGCGAGGGGCATCAGGTCACGCACGGCTTGGACCGCCTCGTCGTCGAGCAACCGGTCACCGCTGGTGGCGACCATCACGGGGTCGAGGACGACATGGTCATGGGGATGGCGTCGCAGGAAGTCCCTAACTGACACGACGATGCCGGCGTTGGCGAGCATGCCGATCTTGATGGCGTCGAGGCGGACGTCGGCGATCAGGGTCTCGAGCTGTTGGGTGACGAAATCCGTTGGTACCACGTGCACTCCGGTCACGCCCAGGGTGCTCTGTGCGGTGAGGGCCGTGATCACGGAGGTGCCGTAGACGCCCAACGCCGAGAAGGTCTTGAGGTCGGCCTGGATGCCGGCACCGCCGGAGGGGTCGCTGCCGGCGATGCTCAGCGCGACCGGGGGGCGGCTCATCTGGACGCTCCGTCCCAGGCGGCGCGCAGCGCGCGGGTGGCCGCCGCCACGTCAGGCTGGCCGCAGATGGCGCTGACCACCGCCGCACCGGCGGCCCCTGCCCGGCGGACCCGGGGCAGGCGCTGCCGGTTGATGCCGCCGATGGCCACACACGGCCAAGGGCTCGCGGACGTGACCTGGTGCAGTCGTTCCAGGCCCCCCGGCGCCGCCGCGTCGAGCTTGGTTGCCGTCCCCCAGACGGGTCCGACGCCGAGGTAGTCCACCGTCCCGTCGGCATGTTCGCGGGCGGTCGCGACGTGTTCCACGGTCTGTGCCGACAATCCCAGGTATGCCGCGGGGCCGAGCAGCGCTCGTGCTTGCCCGATCCCGAGGTCGGACTGTCCCACGTGCCCGCCGTGGGCGCCGATGGCGTCGACCAGGTGGACGCGGTCGTTGACGATCAGGGGCACGTCGGTGCCATCCAGAACCGCCAGGATCTGACGGCCGAGACTGACCAGCTCGTCGTCCGTGGCGTGCTCGTCGCGCAGCTGCACCACGGTGACTCCGGCGCCGACCGCCGCCGAGACCGTTGCCGCGACACCGAACTGGCCGCACATAGCCGTGTCGGTGACCAGGTAGAGCGACAGGTCCAACAAAGGTCTGCCCATCCTCAAGTGATCCTCACCCGTTCGGCCAGGTCGGCGGGCTGCAGCAGCGACAGCTCGTCCAGCAGGGCCACCGCAAAGCTGCCCGGCCCGCGCGCCTGCTGGGCTGCTGACTCAGAAGCAACGGTCAGCGTCGCGGTCGCCGCCGCAGCCGCGACCACGGCATCAGGCACCACGGCCGCGAACGCCGCCATCAACGCACCGAGGGCACACCCGACACCGGTGACCCGGGTCAGCCAGGGATGGCCGTTGGACAGGAGGACCATCCGCTCGCCGTCGGTGATGTGGTCGGTCGGGCCACTGACGGCGATGACCGACTGTTGTTCTTCGGCAAGGTCCCTGGCCACCTGTGCCGCAGCCTCGGGGGAGTCCACCGACTCCACCCCCCGGCCTCCGGTGCCGCCGGCCAGCGCCAGGATCTCGGAGGCGTTGCCGCGAACGATGGTCGGTCGTGCCTCACGCAGCAGCTGATGGGCCAGGGTCGTCCGCCAGCTCAGGGCCCCGGCAGCCACCGGGTCGAGGACCCATGGGGTTCCTGCCTGCTTGGCGCCGGCGACGGCCAGGTGCATCGCGCGCGCGGTGTCGTCATACGGTGTGCCGAG
>DATCNE010000152.1:0-13532 GCA_036565395.1 Dermatophilaceae bacterium | reverse complement strand
TTAGGTACCCCAGAGGGTTGACACCATGACCGGTCCACAACTCAGTCAAGGAGCATCCACCATGAGCGTGTTCACCGAAGCCGAACGGGCCTACCTGCACCAGCGCCGCCTGGCACGGGTGGCCACCGTCGGCACCAACGGCACGCCTCACGTCACCCCAGTGGGGATGTGGAGCCTGCGCGCAGATGCCGACCTGATCGAGGTGAGCGGCCGTGATTTCACGGCCACAAAGAAGTACCGAGACGTCGCCGCCACCGGTCGCGCCGCCATCGTCATCGACGATCTGGCCTCCGTCGACCCGTGGAGACCCCGCGGCATAGAAATCCGCGGCCACGCCCAGACGGTGGCCGGTCCCGAACCGTGCATCGTCATCCACCCCGACCGCGTCATCAGCTGGGGCCTGGGTGACACCCACCCCAAAACCTGAAGCGTCCGTATTCAGGCCACACGAAATCGCAGTCCCATCCTCGACTACTCGCGACCACACAGCGACTCGCGCCACGTCCCGAGCCGCTTCTCAACGTCCCATAGGCGGAACGTGAAGCGGTGTCCGAAGGTCTTCAACACCAGGAGGGCGGTGCTGTCCCGTAGGGGTGTGCCTGCGGGACACCACCACAGAACCGTCAGCTGACCATGGTGCCGATGCCCATGACGTTGCGAGTTCGCTCTCGCTCCACTGCCCGGTAGACGGTGGAGCGGGCGACGCCGAACAAGTCGGCGAGCTCAGCGGTGCTGTACTCGCCGCCTTTGAGCAGGGCCACCAGGTGCGCTTCTTGCCGTTGATTGAGCTTGGGCTGCTTCCCGCGCAAACGCCCCTTGGCCTTGGCCACCTTCATGCCCTCCCGCGTGCGCAGCCGAATCAGGTCGGACTCGATTATGTGGACAACGCAGGATCCGCAAGTACCTCGTGGCCGACGAGCCCCCGACGAGCCAGTCCGCTCATGCCGAAGAGCGGACCCCAGAAGGTTATCGATCGCGAAGCCCTTGACAGAGCGACCGACCTGGAGGATTCTCCTAACTATGTTAGAGATGCCTAATCGGGATCGTGTAACCGAACGTCGTGAGGCGACTCGCCGCGAAATTGTGGACGCGGCGTGGCAGTTGGCTCGCGAGAAAGGGCTCGTGGAGGTGACGTTGCGCGACGTGGCCGCCCGCGTCGGGATGCGAGCACCGTCGCTCTACAGCCACTTCGACTCGAAGAACGCTATCTATGACGCGATGTTCGGGCAGGCGTGGAGCGAATATGAGGTCCTTGCCCTGGCCGCGGAGGAGGCGCTGCCGGCAGACCCCCGGGCGGCGATCAAGGTGATCAGCCGGCTCTTCTTCGACTTCGCCACTGCCGACCTCGCCCGCCACCAACTGATGGACCAGCGGATCATCCCCGGATTCGAGCCGAGCCCGGAGAGCTACGCGCCGTCGGTGCGGGTGCTCGAGCATGCCTCCGCGGTGCTCTCAGGCCTCGGGGTCACCTCCGGGGATGACATCGCCATCTGGGTCGCTCTCCTCGCCGGCCTCGTGAACCAACACCACGCCAACGACCCAGGCGGTACCAGGTACGCCGCACTCCTGGACCGCGCCGTGGACATGTGGGCCGACGCAGTCGGCCTTCCCCCAAAGCCTCCCTCCTCTGAAAGGACCCACCCAATGACCACCACCGCACCCCCTGCCACGTCGGCGACGCCGCGGCAACCTGTCTTCGACCAGGCTCAGGCGCTGCGCCTAGCGGCCACCGAATTCGACCGCGTGGCTGCAGCTCTCGCGGAACTCGACGAGATCGACTGGACGCGACCGACCGACTGCTCCGAATGGGATGTGCGCGCCATGGCCTGCCACGTCGTGGGCATGGCCGAGATGACCACGGGCCCAGAGGAACTCACCCGCCAGTTCCAGGCCGCGAAACTCGTACAGACCGTTCGCGGCGGCCCGACCGTCGACTCCTTGACCCAAGTCCAGGTCGACGAACGCGCCGACTGGACACCCGCACAGATCGTCGCCGCTGCCGCAACGGTGGGTCCGCGGGCGGTGCAGGGTCGGAGCCAACTCGCGCAGGCCATCGGGCACCTGCCGAGGTCCGAGCCCGTCGTCGTCAACGAAGTCAGCGAAGTCTGGACCAACGCCTACCTTCTGCTCGTCATCTTGACGCGGGACCCCTGGATGCATCGGATGGATTTGGCCCAGGCAACGGGTCGGGAGCCGACTCTCAGTGCAGATCATGACGGGGTGATCGTCAACGACGTGGTCCACGAATGGGCGAGCCGTCACCAACGCCCCTACCGTCTTGAGTTGACCGGCCCCGCCGGAGGCACCTGGTTCGCGGGGCCCACCGACCAGGCCGAGAGCATCTCGATGGATGCCGTCGAGTTCTGCCGCACCCTCTCGGGCCGCGCGCTTGGGGTGGGCCTGACCACGACCCACGTCCCCTTCTGAGACCGACCCGAAAGAGGTAGAGAACATGGAGATCCATCGCCTCACCGACGACGTCACGGTGATGAGTGACTGCGCCGAAATCCCCGGCTTGGGCTTCCTGCCCGTCAACGCCTTCGTCCTGCACGCCCAAGAACCGGTCGTGGTCGACACCGGATTGAGCACCCCCGACAAGGACTTCCTCGCCGATCTTGCCCGCGTCATCGATCCGGCAGATGTTCGCTGGATCTGGCTAACCCATCCCGACCGCGACCACACGGGCGGACTCTGGCAGCTGATGGAGGCCGCTCCCCACGCCCGCCTCATCACGACGTTCCTCGGCGTCGGGATCATGTCCTGCCAATGGGAGGTCCCGATGGACCGCGTATTCCTGCTCAACCCAGGCCAGTCACTGGACGTGGGCGACCGCTTGCTCACCGCGTTCCGACCACCATTGTTCGACAACCCCGCGACCGTCGGCTTCCAGGAAGACGCAACCGGCGTGGTGTTCTCCTCGGACTGTTTCGGTGGGCCAATGAACTCCGCAGAACTCGCCACCTGCGGCAACCTGCAAGACGTACCAGACGAAGACCGCCGCGCGGCGCAACTCCTGTGGGCCGCGGTCGACAGCCCCTGGGTCGTCGAGGTCGACCGCCAACGCTACGAGCCGACCGTCGAACACGTCCGCGCCCTCAACGCCTCCGCGATCCTCAGCACCCACCTGCCACCCGCAGTCGCCATGAACGACGCCATGATCACCAGCCTGCTCGAAGCACCGGACACCACCGCGTTCGTCGGCCCCGACCAAGCCGCTCTCGAGACACTGCTCGCGACCTTCGAACCCGTCTGACCAAAGTCGGCTGATGACTCTCGCGCAGACATCGCCGACAGCCGCCAGCGCACCCGCGACCGACCACAGCAACCCCCGCCTCGACTTGCTGGTCGACTCCTCCGACTCCACCCAAGATGGCAACACGCCCCCCTTTGTCATCGAGCCAGCAAAAAGAGCACTGTTCTGCCGCTGTCGGACGATTCGCTGAAGCCTCATGTCGTCCCGCTCGGGTGTGCGATAGTCGCGGCCATGGCGTCAAAATTCCTCCAGCGCTGGCTCGCGAAGCAGCTGGGCCATCCCTCTGGGCTTATGGGCTCGGTTGTCGCTCGGAAACTCAATCAGCGAAACCGCAAAGCAATCGCAGGATCGGTTGGCGCACTTGCCCTAACCGGCGCTGAGTCCGTGGCTGACATCGGTTTCGGCGGAGGGCTTGGCCTCGAGTTGCTGCTCGAAGCAGTCGGCGACAGCGGGCATGTGCATGGCATCGAACCGTCGCCATCGATGGTGGCGCGGGCGAGGAAAGAATTCCACTCCGACGTTGCGAGTGGTCGACTCGTTCTCCACGAGACAACGATGGAGACACTGCCCTTCGAAGACGGTGAGCTCGACGGTTGGATCAGCCTCAACACCATCTACTTCATCCCCGAAGTGAGCCGATCCTTCACGGAGTTGGCCCGCGTCCTCGCGCCCACCGGACGAGGGGTTTTGGGGGTGGCCGACCCGGAGTGGCTCAGCCAGCAGCCGTTTGCCGAGCATTGATTCACCGTGCGCCCGATCGAGGACGTGGTTGCTGCGTTGAGCCAAGCCGGACTGGCCGCGGCAGTAAAAGCCGTCCGAGACCCTGAGTCCGGCGTCAGTTACAACTTCCTCGTCTGCGATCACGCCAACTGAGGTCTTCGCAGACACGCACGCACATGCCGCGGACAGTGCGCGTTGTGGCCGTCATCCTCGTCACCTTGAGGTGGTTGGCGCAGCTGACAGCGGATTCAGTCCTGTCTGTGTGCCGGATGGGCGAGGACTGTCGCGGGTGAGGTTTCTCCGGGTGGGCAGCCGGCCTCACCCAGGTCGGATAGGAGCTGTTGGAGCCGGTGTTGAGTGGCGCGGTGGCGTTCGGCTTCGTGGTCCCAGCCGCGAGTCACCGCGTCGGCGATGAGGAGTTCCTCGGTGGCCATGCGCTGCCGCAGCCGTGGGGTGTAGTCGCTGGTGGTGAGGAACTTCGAGCAGGTGAGGACGAGGTCGCATTCGCAGGGTCCTTCGGCCGGCGTTCGTAGGCAGTGGCCGAGTTCGAGTTCGGTCTTGAGGAAGTTGGTCTGTAGCCAGGACACGGCTTCGGGGTCGAGGCGGTGCTCGCGCAGCGCGTCGGCGGCCGGGCCGGCGAGGGTGACGTCGGGTCCGAGGTGGCGGTCGAGGGCGTCTTGGTACTGCTGTTTGACGGTCGGGTCGGACAAGCTGGCGTAGATAATCGACATGTTTGGGGTGCGATGGCCGAGCACGGCCATGATCGTCTGGATGCGGGCGCCGCCCTCGGCCAGCTGGGTGCCGATGGTGTGCCGGAAGCGGTGGGCGGTGATCGTGGCTTTGCCGGCTGAGTCGACCAGGCCGGCGGCGGTGCAGGCTTCGGCCAGGGCCATATCGAACAGCAGAGAATTGGACAGCAGCTTGCCGCGCACCACGAAGATGTGTTGGACCTCCCGGCCGGCGCTGGGGTCATAGCGTCGGCGGCCGCGTTGTTGGCGGGCTAGTTCGATCAGTGGTTGCAGGGCGTCGGCGGCGTGTGGGTGTAGGGGGATGCTGCGTTCGGTGTAGCCCTTGCCGACCGGGATCCGCAGCCGCGGGTGGCCGTCGGGGTAGGTGTCGAGGCAGTCGACAGCCAGCCGGCGGATCTCGTCGCGGCGGGCGCCGCTCCAGCGGGCCACGATCAGCGCGGCCCGCTGGTAGGGGTTGGCCAACTGGTCCACGGCGGTCATCAGTGCGGCGAGCTCGTGGTCTGGGATGAACCGGGGCAGCGGACGGTTGATCTTTGGGATGTCGGCCCGTGTGAACAGCACCCGGGCCGGGACGTCCTCCCAGCTCCAGGCCGCGGTCTCAGTCACGAACCGGGTGATCAGGGTGACGACGGACCGGCGGTAGCTGACACTCAACGGAGCACCGGTCTGTTGATTGGTCTGCGTGCCGAGCCAGCGCAGGAACTGTTCGGCGTGCTCGCGGTGCAGCTCGGCGAGGCTGGTCATCTGCGGGTGTGCCTGCGCCATCCAGGTGACCAGCCGGCGCAACGCGTCGCGGGCGTGGCGCACGGTCTGCGGTCGGTCGAGGTTGGCGTCCAGGTGCAGGCGTAGGTAGCGCTCGATGACGTTACGTATCTTCGGCGGCGCGTCGGGCGGGGCGAGCTGGTCGACCCAGGTTCCGGCGGTGACACGTCCGGTGGGTGGTCGGTCGAGTTGACCGAGGTCGAACAGCAGCACGTGCACCGCGTGCAGGCGAGCGATCGCCGAGCGCAGGTAGCCTGCGGCCGTCACCGTTGGCGGCCGTTCGATCGGTGCGCGGGAGTAGAACTCCCGCACCGGATCCAAACGCAGGCGGGCGGTGAAGGTGTCGATCGCGGCGCGGAGTTCGTCAAGGTCAGCGACGCCCAGCGCGGTCAGGTCCGGATCGCCGCGGTGCAGCAGCATCCGCCCGAGCGGCCAGACCAGTTTCGTGCGTGCCGTGGTGTAACCGAGCTCGGTCAACCTGACGACGTGGTGGTCGAACAGGTCCGCGTCCACGCCGAGGCCGCCGTGACGGGCCTGCTGCTTGAACGGGCTGGTGAAGGTCCTGGCGAGTAGAACCGGGTAGTCCAGGCCGACGCCTTGCACCAGCGACAGGTAGCTCAGGTAGGGCATGATCACGTTCGCACCGCCGTGCGGATGCTGTCCGCGGACACAGTTCTCCTTGTCCAGCAGTCGTTGCCGCAGCGGGGCGTTGAACCAGTCCTGCAGCGAGGGCCACCGCTCGACGAACCGGTTGTAGTCATCCAGCCGTGCCCAGCGCACCGCGTCGCTGCTGCAGTGCTCGTAGACCCAGCTCTTGTAGGTCGCTCGGTCGGCGTGGACGCGCCGGGTTGCGGCTGGTACCGGTGCGAGTCCCAGCGGTCGGGCGTGGTCATGCCCGGTCCCGTAGCGCGTGGTCGTAGTCGGCGAGCACCTGCTCGTCCGAAACACGGGTGTAGATGGTGATCGATTCCGGCGAGGCGTGCCCGAGCCGCTTCTGCAGCGCGAGCTCCCGCATCCCGCCCTCCCACATCGCGGTCGCGTGCGTGTGCCGCAGCGCGTGAGGCGTCTTCTCCGGCGTGCGGATACCCAACCGATCAAGGCGGCGGGCGAAGCCTCGGGCGACAGCCTGATAGCTCAAGGGCTCACACCGCCGCGTCCCGGAGCCGCCGACCAGGAACACGAATGGGCTCTCGGTCTCGAGCGGGCGTTCGTGCAGCACGTACCGGTTGACCGCATCCAGAGTGCGCGGCTCGTGCAGATCCACGACCCTCTCGTGGCGGGCTTTCGCCCGGGCACCACGCGGATGGTCATCGCGCTTGCGGATCGTCACCCGCCGACGACCGTACGAGACGTCATCCAGCTGCAAGCAGAGCACCTCACCGGGACGTAGCCCACCATCGAGCATCAACAAGAAAATCGCTAGATCGCGCAGAGTCGTGAGGCTGGCTAGTAACGCGTCGACGTCCTCGCCCGTCATCGGCCGTGGCAGTCGTAGCGGGAGCCGCACCCGCACGGTCCGGCGTACGGGCTGTTGCCGGCTCGCCCCTCCGACGAACGGCTGATGCCGATCCGGCACCCGGCCCAGCGCGTGATCGACCCGGCGCTGCATCGGGTTCTCGCCGGCGGTGTACTGCTCAGCGGCGATCGCCCACTCAAAGAAACTCGAGGTCGCCGCGAGGACCCGCTGCACCGTCGCCGCCGACAGCAGCCGGCCGTGCTCGGTCGCGACCGTCAAACCTAGACGCTGAGCTGGCCGGCGGGACGGCACCCGCCGCAAATACGCCAGGAACTCCAGTGCTGTCGACGGCCGGAAGTCGTTCCACCCAAGCGCACGCTCGTCGAGGAACACCGCGAGGTGGCGCAGGTCGTACGCATACGCGCAGACCGTGTTGGGGCTGTAGTCGGAGTCGGTTAGGTGCGACAGGAAACGAGTGACCTGCACGACCTCACGACCGGTGTCATCGAGCAGCGTCACCTGCCGGACGGATCCCTTGTTCGCAGTGCTTGATTACCCGCACACCGGCCTCCCTTGCCGGTGCTCACTGCATCAGGCAGCAGCCCTCACATCGGGGAGGTGAGCATCTCGGCGTGTCCAGATAACAGAGAACTCGGCCACCATCGCGAGCACGTTGAACAGCAGCCGCCCGACCGGGTCCGTCGGGTCGTACACCGATCCGCCCAGGTTGAGACGAACCTGCCGCACCGTGAGCTCGTCGGCGATTGCTCTGGCGTCGGGCAGCGACGGGCAAGCCGGTCGAGCTTGGTCACCACCAGCGTGTCACCTTCACGGCAAGCGGCCAGAGCTTCACGCAGACCGGGCCGCTCCCGGTCAGCCCGTGGTCGACATAGACCCGGTTGGCTGCCACACCGAGTGCGGCCAGGCCGTCGCGTTGAGCGGTCAGGTCCTGCTGGTCGGTGGAGCATCGGGCGTACCCGATGAGTAGCGCCGTCATGGCGCACCTCCTACAACTTGACCGGCCCGACGCAACGCCCCGGCTACCGGCGACGGCCGAGGCCGTTACCCTCACCCCATCCCTGTCCCACGGTCCGCAACAGGATCGGTCTGCGGGACCGGGGGACCGGGCAACTGGCTGCTGTTCCCTGGGAAACCGGATGCCGGGTCAACTCTCCCCTTGACAGTCCCGGCCGTGGCCGGGAAGAGTATGGAACCGGTGTCGCGACCCCGGCGGCTGTTAGGGACTGCACGGGATGAAACGTCGACTTTCTTCAGTGAAAGAGCGGCGTGACATGCGATTCGCGGATCAACCTCATCATGACGGCTCCATTCTCTATGTCTCCAACCTGTCTCCCACCCTCGGCGAGACGGTCGCGCTCTGGGTGCGCGCTCCCCGCATGGCCGGGATCAGCACCGTCCATGTGCGGGCGCTGCGCGATGGTGAGCAGTACTTCAGCGAGGCCGTGATCGACCCGGATCGCACCCCGTTGCCGACAGACGGCCCGCTTCGGCCGGTGAGCGGGTACGGGAGCGGTGACACGTGGTGGCGCGCCACTGTCGTCGCCTGCAACCCCGTCACGCCCTACCGGTTCCTCCTGGGGCGTGAGGGGGAGCCGCCGCTGTGGCTGACCGCCAAGGGGGTCGTCGACCACGACGTGTCCGACGCCAGTGACTTCCGCCTCGTCACCTACGACCCGCCACCGGGGTGGACGGACGCCGCAGTCGTCTACGAGATCTTCCCCGACAGGTTCGCCCGATCCTCAACCAGCGCGGACCAGAATGACTCTGGCCTTCCGACGTGGGCGATCCCGTGTTCGTGGGACCAGGACACCGTCAACGACTCGGGCCCGGAAACCCCGAGGCAATTCTTCGGCGGCGACCTCGATGGCATCATCGAGCACCTGGACCACATCCAGGCCTTGGGCGCCAACACGATCTACCTGCGCCCATTCTTCCCGGCAGGGTCTAACCACCGCTACGACGCCTCCAGCTTCGACGTGGTGGACCCGCTTCTGGGCGGTGACGCCGCGCTGAAACGGCTGTCGGGCGCCGTGCACGCGCGCGGGATGCGCCTGGTCGGTGACCTGACGACCAACCACTGCGGCAACCTCCATGAGTGGTTCATCGCCGCGTCCGCTGACCCGCTGTCCCCGGAGCGGGAGATGTTCTACTTTGATCAAGACGGGGGCTACGAGAGCTTCTACGACGTGCCGACCATGCCGAAGCTCAACTGGGGCAGCCCCCTGGTTCGACAGCGGATGGGCGCGGTCGCCCAACGCTGGATGGGCGTTCTGGACGGGTGGCGCATCGACGTCGCCCAGATGACCGGCCGCCATCGCGCTGACGACTTCACCCACGAGGTTGCCCGGTACCTTCGGCGGCAGATCACGGAGGTCTCACCCAGCGCAGCCCTGGTCGCCGAACACCTCGGTGACGCCACAGCCGACCTGGACGCCGACGGGTGGCAGGGAACGATGAACTGTTCCGGTTTCCTGCGACCGGTGTGGACCTGGCTGCGCGGCCCCGACATCGAACAACCCAGCGACCATGGCAAGGCCCAGTTCTTGGGCGTGCCCGGCCCCATCCCCAGACGTGATGGCGTCGCCGTGTTGGCCACGATGCGTGAGTTCTCCTCACGCATGTCGTGGGCGACCCTGACCCACTCCTGGCAGCTGGTGGACTCCTTCGACACACCCCGGGCCCGAACGATCACCGGCTCCGCTCAGGCACAGCTTGTGGCACTCGGCCTGCAGGCCGCCCTCCCCGGCACGCCCATGATCTGCGCCGGCTCGGAGTTCGGTCTGACCGGCCGCAACGGCGAGGACGCCCGCACCCCGATGCCATGGAACCGTCCGCACGATCAGGACGAGACCACGCTGACCGCGCACCGAACCCTGATGAACCTGCGCAGCACGAGTGCTCCCTTGAACCGTGGCGGGTTGCGCTGGCTCCACGCCGACACCGACGCGTTGGCCTTCATCCGAGAAACGCACGAGGAGTCCGTCCTTGTCCTGGCCCGCCGCGACGCCGGCGACGCGATCACGCTGCCAATGGACGTTCCCCTGGTGTCGCTGTATGGCGCAACCGACCTGGCCACCGCCGACGGGCACGTCACACTCCCCGCGGGCGGCAAGGGCCTGAGCATCTGGCGAACAGCGAGAACTCCTTGACCGGCGATGACCACGTCCTCGTCCGGGACCGGCGTCGACACCAGCGTCCACATCCCCGAGCTGCCGCTGCCCTTCGCGGACAGCTACCCGACCCTGGCCATCCAAGCGAGAGCCGGCCGGACCGGCGATGGCGTCGCCGTCCGCTTCACGTTCCCTGATTCGGACGGACGGTCTTGAAGGTGCGGTCCTTGGCGGCGGAATGACGCATGTCGTCCACCCGCGCGGATCGCGGCCAGATCCGGTCGCTTCATCAAGCCCTTCATCGGTGGGCCACTGTGTGCTACAATTTGAGCGACTGCTCAAAGTAACTGCTCAAGGGGGCCGGGCATGGCGACATCAGGCCGACGGCGTGCCGGAGCACCGGCTCAGGGGGGACAGCGCTCGACCGAGACTCGGGCGGCGCTGGTGCAGGGTGCGGTCCAGGCGTTAGGAGAGGTGGGGTTCGCCGGCGCGAGCGGGCGGGAGATCGCCAGCCGGGCCGGCTGTAATCAGGCGCTGGTGTTCTACCACTTCGGTTCGGTGACCGAGCTGCTGCTCGCGGCGCTGGACGACGTCAGCGCCCGGCGGCTCGCGGCGTACTCGCGGGCGCTCGAGCAGGCTGAAAGCCTGAGCGATCTGATCGAGTCCGCGCGGGCGATCTTCAGCGAGGACCTCGATGCCGGGTATGTAGCGGTGCTGGTGGAGATGATCACCGGTGCGCAGTCGACGCCCGGCCTCGGCGAGCAGGTCGCAGCGCGGCTGGCTCCGTGGCGCGAGTTCGCCGAGACAGCGGTGCGCAAGGCCGTGGCCGGCTCGCCGGTCGCGTTGCTGGTGCCGGCGAAGGAGCTCGCACACGGCGTGGTGGCCGGCTTCCTCGGGTTGGAACTGCTCGCCAGCCTCGACGGGGACCGGGCTGCCGCGCTGGCACTGTTCGATCGCGCCGGCAACGTCGCGGGGCTGCTCGACATGGCCGGCGCGGCGTTCACCGGCGCCGAATCAAAAGGAGACCAGACATGACCGCGCACGCCGACGATTTCGATGTTGTCACCGGAGCGTTCAGTTACTCGGGCGCCGCGATCGCGACCGAGTTGATCGATGCCGGGCGACGAGTGCGGACGGTGACCGGACATCCCGATCGCGCCCCGGCTGGCACGCCGATCGAGGCCCGACCGCTGAACTTCGACGACCCGGCCGAACTGACGCGATCGCTACGCGGCGCGCACACCCTCTACAACACCTACTGGGTGCGCTTCGCGCACGGCCACGTCGATCACGCCGCCGCCGTGGACAACAGCCGCACCCTGTTCCAAGCCGCCGCCGCGGCCGGAGTGCAGCGCATCGTGCACGTCTCCATCACCAACCCGTCCCTCGACTCGCCCTACCCGTACTTTCGCGGCAAGGCAGAAGTCGAACAGATCCTCGCTGACCTCGGTGTCGCACACGCGATCGTGCGGCCGGCAATCCTGTTCGGCGGCGACGGCGTGTTGATCAACAACATCGCCTGGCTACTGCGGCGCCTGCCGGTCTTCGCCATCGGCGGGCACGGCAGCTACCGGATACGCGGCATTCACGTCCAAGACCTGGCACGGCTGTGCGTCGAGTTCGGCGCGCGCACCGACACCGTGGTTGTCGACGCGGTCGGCCCGCAGAGCCTGACCTTCCGCGAACTCGTCGACACCGTGCGCACCGTCGTCAACAGCCACGCCGTCATCGTGCCGGTACCCGCGCGAGCACTCACCGCGTTGTCCAGCACACTGAGCCTGATCCTGCGCGACCGACTGCTCACCCGCGAGGAATACCAAGCGATGGCCCACGGCCTCGCCGACTCCGACTCCCCAGCAACCGGCACCATCAAGATCACCGACTGGATCACCGAACACGCACCCGAACTCGGACGCCGCTACGCCAACGAACTTGACCGACATTTCCGTCCACCCGTCTGGCGGGCGGCGTGACCATGCCGCTGCCACGCAGGCGACCCTCAGCGCTCCGTTCGATGGTTCACGAGTTGGCACGGTGGCAGCTGCCGCTCCGCATGGTCGTCTACGGGGCGCTGGTGACAGGACTTGCCGGCTGTGTCGCCGGGCTGGTGATCGGTCTGTTCGTATACGCGCCCACTGCATGGTTCGCGACGTTCGAGGTCGGCATCCCCGCCGCGATAATTGGCAGCATCCTCGGTTTGGTCGTCGGATCGCTGATCGTTGCGGTACGGACGATTCGCCGCCGCTTGTTTCGCTAGGCCGCTTCTTGCGACCGAATTCTCAGCCGCAAGAACGCGGAACCGCGGTCCTGGAGCCGTTGATGACGGCGGCCAAATGAGTGCGTTCAGATGACACGGGTCGGGACCCCCAGTCGTCCATAAGGGATCGTCTCGCAGGCTCACTTGGCGTCACCCTGCCTTGGTTGCGTCATCGCCTCGAGAAGCGAGTCGCGAGTCTGCGAAACAGCCCCTCGCGGAGGTGCGTGTGCTGAATGGCCCGCTGATTGGTGGGGTTCACCTTGTCACCGTCAGAGCCGAGGGAGTCGTGCGGACGCACCGGCCACGACTCAAGCGCGGGGCAGGCCAAGATGTCGGCGATGAGGTCGGTGTCCCCTGCCACGAGAGTGGAGTTGAAGTCGATCTCGGAGGCGAGGAACCACGCACGGTCGGCGGGCCACAGCAGGTTCGGTGACTGCCAGGCGGGCCAGTTCTCGCCGTAGCAGCTGAGAGCCAGTGCCCCCAACAGCGGGCCGCGCAGCAGCAGGTAGTCCCGGCTGGGTAGGTGAAGGCGGGGAGAGGCCAACTCCTGGGCGGTAAAGAGGGAGGCGACCGGCTCGCGGGACCCGAGGGTGGCGATGGCCGGACTGCCGGTGATCCAACCCCATCCCTCCCAGACGCCGTAGAGGCAGTCGTCCGCCGTGGTGGTGTGATCGGCCAGTACGTTTAGCAGCGGGCTCAGGGCCTCCTCGTCGAGCGAGCCCGTGCTGGGTGAGCCGTAGGGCCAGCGCGACTCCCCGAAGTTGACCATGTCCGGGGAGTCGACCACCGCATGCCATTGGGCCAGAGCGTGCACCGTCCGCCCAGTGGTGGCGGCTACCTCGGCCCAGGTGACCAGTTCGTCGTCGCCGTCTCGAGGCGGATGAAGGATCCGTGCGTAGGCGCGGTAGCCGTCAGGAACGGTCCGGGTTACCGCACCGAACTCCCCGCTCAGGCGCGCCTCAAGCCACGCCGCAGGGGCGGTGTCGTCGAGAACCCGCACCTGAGACGTCCACATCCGAGCATTCTGCACCCTGCCCGGCATCAGTCCTGGCAGTTTGCTCGACTAAGAGCGCGCGCGGATAGGGCGGTCAGGGGTCGGGTTGAGTCGGGTTGTCTCTGACCTGCTGGAGCGCGAGGGCTTCGAGTTCGGTGGTGAGTTCACGTAGTCGCCGAGAGTTGTCCAGCAGCGGGCGCAGGGCGTCGG
>DATCNE010000151.1:0-8747 GCA_036565395.1 Dermatophilaceae bacterium | reverse complement strand
GTTCTAGTGTACGTGAGGGGACCGACATACACAAGGCTTTCGGCCATGAAAACCCTTGCAAACAAAGCAGATTCACGTCACAGGCGCTAAGGATCGGCCAACCGTGAGCGATCGGGCTTGTTGCGCCTCGACCTCAGCGGGTCGGCGACCAGCGCAGGAGCATGTCAGGCTCGTGTTCCTCGTTGCCCATGCCGTCGGTGCGACAGACCTCCACACAGCCGAATCGCGCGTAGAAGTCGAGCGCGCGGATGTTCCGCTGAAAGACCCACAGGTCAAACCCGCCCGGGTGCAAGGTCATTGAGTGTTCGAAGAGCGCCGAACCAGCACCTGAACCCTGAGCGGACGGCGCGACATACAGGGCATGCAGCCATCCGTCGCTGGGCTCGGCGAAGCCGACCACGTCTCCCTCTCGCTCGGCAACCACCACGGTGCCTCGCGGCACCAGGACATCCCTGAACCAGGACCGCGCCTCGTCATCGGTGTGTGGCTGGGCCAGCCATGGCATGGCTCTCTGTCTGGACGTCAGAAAGATCTCTGCCACCTGTGCGGCGTCAGCGCCGGTGACGCGGCGGAGTGTCAACGTGTCGCTCATCAGAGCACCTCGACGACCCTCATCGGAGCTGCGCGGCGTTGCGGTGGAGCGAAGAGCGATAGGCCTCGTCGTCGGAGTCACCCGAGTGGGAGAGCAGGACGTTGATCAGATCTGCCACGGCGGCCGGAGCCTCGCCCTGATCGAGCATGGTCAGCGCCCGGAACGCTGCGACGGCCGCGCTGCCGGGCCGCACCTCCGATAGAGCATCCAGAATGCGGCGCGCCGCGGTGAGGTCCCCCACGTTGCGGTAGCTCGACGCCTGCTGGATCTGCGCCCGGTGGCGGTGCGGCTCCCGGAGCCCGGAGCCCATCGCATCTTCGTACAACGAGATGGCCCGCCGGTCGTCACCGGAGCTGTCATAGGCGCTCGCGAGCTCGAAGATCAGTCGTGGATCGCCCGGGTGATCGTCGACAAGCGCCTGCGCCGCGGCGATACGCGCCTGCTCATCCGGGTTGGCCCGCAGCTCGGCGATCGCGGCCTCAGCTTCGTGCTCTCCGCGTGCGGCAATGACCTTGCGCCGGATGTCCGCGGGGGAATCGACGGTGGCACCGTTCTCCATCAGCCATTGGTCGAGCACGACCCTGTCCGCATGCACCATGACGGCGAGGACGTCGTCCCGGCCGGCTGTCGCCACCAGAGCCTTCAACCCCTCGAGCTCCGAGGGGTATGAGTCGATCTCAGCCACACCGACCCGCGACAAGCCGATCCGCAGCTGCGCCTCGAGATCGTCCATCTCGCGGCCCCGCAGGTATTCCGCCTTGTGCACGGCCGACACCCGGTCGGCCCGACGGCCCGCCAGCTCGCCGAGGCCCTGAAGAATCTCGTCCGTCCGGTCGCCTGCGGTGCCGAGCCCCAGATGGACCGCGGACCCGGGCGGCCGCAACCCCTCCGCCACCCGCAGCAGCGCCTCCAGACCGGCCTCGTTGTGCGCCAGGTCGATGATCACCGTCGTTGTGCCGCCTCCGGCCAGAGGGAGCGAATAGACGTTCATCCGGCCGGGGTTGTGCGCGGGGTCGGGTGCAAAGGTGAGCAGCCCGGTGACCACCGCCTCCCGCGGCAAGCCCAGGCCCAGGGCCGCAGCGGTCGCCGCAAGAGCATTGGCGATGTTGTGCTCCGACAGCCCGGACAACGTCACCGGCACGTCCACGATCGGCGCGAGATGGTCAGGGTCACTGTTGGGCCGCAGCACGACCACGTCACCGTCGAGGACCGTGATTGCGCGCCCGCCGAGGTTGAAGGACTCGCGCAAGGCCGGCGAGTCGGGGTCGAGGCTGAACACCCAGGGCCGAGCTTTGATGCCGGCCCGCATCGCCCACACCCGGGGGTCGTCGCCGTTGAGGACCACCCAGCCGGTGGGTTTGGTGATCTTGGTGACGACCGCCTTGACCTCGGCGAGCTGGTCAACGGTGTCGATGCCCTGGAGCCCGAGGTGGTCGGCGGAGATGTTGGTGACCACGCTGACGTCGTTGACGGAGATGCCAACGCCCTTCAGAAGGATGCCGCCGCGCGCCGTCTCGAGGATGCCGAGCTGGACGCCCGGGGTCGCAAGGACCAGGCGACCACCCGCCGGGCCGGAGTAGTCGCCCGGCTCGACCATCTCGCCCTGGACGACCACGCCGTCCGTGGAGCTCCATGCGGTCACCAGCCCGGCCGTCATACCGATGTGCCCGAGGAGGCGGGTCGTGGTCGTCTTGCCATTGGTGCCGGTCACCGACGCGACCGGGATCCTCGGCCTGACCACCGTGGGCAGCGCGCCCTTCTCAGCGGCCGTGACCGCCGCGACCGCTGCGCTGAGGGCGCCCTGGTGGACCGTCTCGTCCGGGTCGATCAGCGCGCTCAGCGCCGGACCCAACGACTCTCCCAGGGCCAGGCCGCGACCGCGCCAGCGCCATGGGAACGCTACGACCACCTGGTCACGCGACCCACCAGTGCGCACCCGAAGGCCCAGCCGGGTCGTGCCCGACTCGTTGGCGATCCGCCGCACCACCTGGGCAACCAGTCTCATGACCGCACGCTGGCGCTGCTCGGACTCCGGATCCCCGGGCCGGACGCCGTGCAGGCCAAGACGAGCCCCGATCGCCCTCAGCGTTCTCTCGTCCGCGCTCAGATAGCCAGGGCAGTCGGCAATGATCTTGATGGCAGGACGGGTGAAGTACAGGTTGGGCCCCTCCAACACCCTGACCTCGCTGACCGTCACGAGCGGAGCGGCGCTCATGCCAGCTATTGACCCATCGCGTGGAAGCCGCCGTCGACGTGGATGATCTCGCCGGTCGTGGCCGGGAACCAGTCGGAGAGCAGCGCCACGCATGCTTTCGCCGCAGGGACCGCGTCATTGACGTCCCAGCCCAAGGGGGAACGACTGGCCCAGGCGTGTTCCAGGGCTTTGAACCCGGGAACAGACTTGGCCGCCGTGGTCTTGATGGGGCCGGCCGCCACGAGGTTCACCCGTACGCCCTTGGGCCCGAGATCACGGGCGCAGTAACGGCTGGTCGACTCGAACGCAGCCTTTGCCACACCCATCCAGTCGTACACCGGCCACGCGTACTTCGCATCGAAGGTCAGGCCGACGATGCTGCCCCCCGGAGACATCAACGGAAGCGCACCGACCGCAAGTGCTTTGAGTGAGTATGCCGATGCGTGAACCGCTGTTCCGACGTCCTCCCACGAGGCCCCGAGGAAGTTGAAGGCACCCTGCGGGGCGAAGCCGATCGAGTGCAGCACGCCATCGAGATGATCGACGTGCTCGCGGAGCCTCTCCGCCAGCGTGTCGATGTGCTCGGGGTCGGTCACGTCCAGCTCGATGACCGGCGGCGTCGACGGCAGTCGCCTGGCGACCGTCTGGGTGATCTTCATGGCGCGACCGAACGAGGTCAGCACCACCTCGGCGCCCTGCTCCTGCGCCAGCTTGGCCACATGAAAAGCGATCGAGGAGTCCATGAGAACACCAGTGATCAGCAGCTTCTTGCCATGCAACAACATGCGCAGTCCTTCGGTTCGAGTTCAGGTGCTGGTTCGGTGACCCGTGCGTTCAGTGGCCCATGTCTTCAGTGGCCCATGCCGAGGCCGCCGTCAACCGGGATGACGGCGCCAGTGATGTACGCCGCGTCCGCCGACGCGATGAATCTAACGGCTGCGGCGACTTCATGCGACAAGGCGAAGCGGCCTGCGGGGATGCCGGCGAGATACGTCTTCTTGAGATCCTCGGACAGAGCGGCGGTCATGTCCGTCTCGACGAAGCCCGGGGCAACGACGTTGGCGGTGATCCCGCGCCCGCCAAGCTCGCGCGAGATCGACCTCGCCAGACCGACCAGTGCCGACTTGCTGGCCGAGTAGTTGGCCTGTCCCGCGGACCCGAGAAGTCCAACCACGCTGGAGATGAAGATGATGCGCCCCCGGCGCATGGTGATCATGCCTTTGCTGGCTCGACGCGCGCAGCGGAAGGCGCCCGCCAGGTTGGTGTCGATCACCGCGTCGAAGTCCTCGTCACTCATGCGCATGAGCAGCCCGTCACGGGTGATGCCGGCGTTGGCCACCAGCACCTCGATCGGCCCCCCGAGCATGACCTCCGCGGCTGAGAACGCGGCATCCACGGACTCTCTGTCAGTCACGTCACAGATCACGCCCTGCAGTCCATCTGGAGCCTCACCGGAGCGGTGGGTGATCACGACGTTGTCGCCCGCATCCTGGAAGGCCCGGGCGATCGAGAGGCCGATGCCTCGGTTGCCTCCCGTGATCAGCACATTCCGAGGGTCAGCCATCAGTTCCTCCAACAGGGTCCGGGTCTGGCAGAGCGCACGCGCGGTCGGGCGGCCACTCGGGACGCTAGCCGACTACCGGCCGGTACGCCGCATGGCCCACGGGCATATCGTTGAGGCGTGAGAAAGCGCGGCACCCCTCCCCCGAAGGTGTTCGCCGTGACCGGGCTGCCGTCCTCGCTCAGAGACGACCAGGACATACGGATGCGCCGTTATCTGGTCTCGATGATCATCCGCACAGTGTGTTTCGTGCTCGCGGTCGTCGCGATCGCCCTGCTCCACTGGACCGCGGTCGGTTGGATCCTGGTCGTCGCAGCGGTGGTTCTGCCCTACATCGCCGTGGTCATGGCCAACGCGACCAGGTCCCTGCGGAGCACGTACCTTGGACCGGTAGCGCCCAGCAACCCCACGCCAGCACAGCTCGAACCGCCCGTTATCGACAAGGACCTGCCGGAATGACCCCAAGCGCAACCCACCCCAAGAGCTCGATCCGCTGCAGCGCCAAGGGCTGCCGCGCGGACGCGGCATACGGACTGTTGTGGAACAACCCGAAGCTGCACATGCCTGACCGGCGCAAGACGTGGCTGGCCTGCGAGGAACACGCTGAGCCACTATCGGACTACTTGTCGTCTCGTGGGTTCCTGAAGGACGCCGTCCCGGTGTCCGAGCTCGGCGCTGCGGAGGCCGCGGACAAGGCCCTCTGAGCCAACCCCGCCGTTGACCGTCAGCCGCCGTTGACCGTCAGCCGCCGATGGCCGACATCGGCCGATCAGGCTGGACGAAGTCCGGTTTGCCGATGCCGTGCCCTCGGGCCTTGCGCCACATCTCGCCCTGGATCAGATGCGCCAGCTCAGCATCGGTGGCGCCCTCGCGCAACGGACCCCGCAGGTCCACCTCGCCCTTGGCGAACAGGCAGTTGCGGACCTGACCGTCGGCGGTCAGCCTGACCCGGTCGCAGGCGGAGCAGAACGGGGCCGACACGCTGGCGACGATTCCCACCGTTGCCGGTCCGCCGTCGACGAGGAACAGCTCGGCGGGCGCGCTGCCCCGGGCCGCGTCCGGCAGCGGTGTCAAGGTGAACCGGACGGACAGCTGCTTGCGGATCTCATCCGCCGTGACCATCACATCTCGCTGCCACTCGTGCTGGGCATCCAGCGGCATCTGCTCGATGAACCGCAGCTCGTAGTCGCGGTCCAGACACCACTGCAGCACGTCAGCGGCGCTGTGGCTGTTGACGCCACGCATCGCCACCGCATTGACCTTGACCGGCGTCAGCCCTGCCGAGGCTGCGGCCTTGAGGCCCTTTTCGACGTCCGCCAGACGGTCACGCCGGGTGAGGGCGAAGAACTCCTGCTGGTCGATCGTGTCGAGGCTGACGTTCACGCGGTCGAGACCGGCGCGGGCCAGCGGCTCGGCCAGCCGTTCAAGGCCAACTCCGTTGGTGGTCATGGCGATCACGGGCCGCGGCTTCATCGCAGCAATGCCCGCGACCAGCTCGACCAGGGATCGGTGCAGCAGCGGCTCGCCGCCCGTGAGCCGCACCTGGCGTACCCCCAGCCCGACAAAGACGGCGACGATCCGCAGCATCTCCTCGTCGGTGAGCATCTGGGGCTTGGACATCCATGGCAGACCCTCGGCCGGCATGCAGTAAGTACAGCGCAGGTTGCAACGATCAGTGACCGAGACCCGCAGATCCGAAGCGAATCGGCCGAAGGTATCGGGCATGCCAGAGCTCGAGACGGTGGCGATCGGGAGGGTCGTCATGACCGCAAGCCTAAACGGGTACCGTCGTCGGGTGCTACGAGTGGTGATGTCGCGTCGTTGGCTCACCGCGTTGGCGGTCGCCACGCTCTTCGCCATCGCCTGCTACTTCCTTGGCCAGTGGCAGTGGCACCGGCATGAGGACAAGGCGGCCAGGGCGGCACGGATCAACAGCCACTACCTGGCCAGTCCGATTCCGCTGTCCCGTGTGCTGCAAGGACCCGGCGCAAGCCTGGCCGGCGCCGAGGAGTGGACGCTGGTCACCGCGACCGGACGGTATGCCGACCGCAGCCTCATGCTTGTACGCAACCGTCCGAACCATGGCGTGTTCGGTTACGAAGTGGCCATTCCACTGGACCTTGCCGACGGTACGTCGCTCCTGGTCGACCGCGGGTGGATTCCCAACGGCCGGACCGCTGCCGACCCACCCCCCGTGCCGGCCACACCCGCCGGAGACATCACGGTCACCGGCTGGCTGCGGGTGGGTGAACCGAGCTTTGGCCGACAGATGCCCACGGGACAGCTCGCATCGATCAACGTCGCCGAGGCCCGTGCCCAGACGGGCGCCCCGCTGTACGGCGCCTACCTGATCGCGCGCGACGAGGCTGGGACACCCGGCCAACAGATCGTCCGTCCGCAAGCCCTCGCTTCGCCCGACACCGACGAAGGACCGCACCTGGCCTACGCGCTGCAGTGGTGGCTTGCGTCCCCCGTCGGCCTCGCGATGGTGTTCGTCGGTGCCCGGCGGGAGCATCGTGAGGGCTCCGGATCGACCCTGCCCTCTCCGGCCAGCCCATCGGCTCGGCCGATGCCCAGCAAGGTCCGCAAGACCCGGATATGGGACGAAGAGGACGAATAGCCGGCCGCCGGGAGCCGGGTGGGCGTCCATGCCCGCGACCCCACGTTGGAACCTGCGTGCAAGCATGGGTGCATGAACCTTGACCTCGAGGACCGTGTTTACATCGTCAGTGGCGCCTCGCGCGGCCTGGGCTTCGCGACAGCGGCAGAGCTGGTGGCAGACGGCGCTCGCGTAGTCATTGCCTCCCGGTCGCAGGACGCCATCGACACCGCTGCCATCGCGCTGAAGGCACCCGATCGGGTCATCGCCGTCGCGGCGGACCTCGCCGACGTCGATACGGCCGGCCGTCTTGTCGCAGTCGCCCTGGAACGCTTCGGCCAGCTCGACGGCGCGGTGATCAGCGTCGGCGGTCCCGCCCCGGGGACGGCAGCGGGGGTTGATGACGATGCCTGGCGTGGCGCCTTCGAGTCGGTGTTCCTCGGTCAGCTGCGCCTGGCCAAAGCCGTGCTGTCCGCCACGGGCTCCCCGGTGAGCGTCACCATCGTGCTCTCGACATCGGTGCGCAGCCCCATCCCCGGGCTCGCGATCTCCAACGGCCTTCGTCCCGGACTGGCGATGGCCGCCAAGACTCTTGCCGACGAGTACGGTCCGCGCGGTTCGAGGGTCAACGTGATCCTTCCGGGCCGTATCGCCACTGATCGGATGCAGGAGCTCGACGAGGCATCCGGAGACCCGGAGGAGTCACGTCGGCGCAACAGCGCGAGCATCCCTCTGGGGCGTTACGGCGAGCCCGAGGAGTTCGGGCGGGTCGCTGCCTTCGTCACGTCACCGGCTGCGTCCTACATGTCCGGATCGGTGATCACCGTCGACGGTGGAGCAACACGCAGCCTGTGATTCGCGCAGCCTCTGATCAGGCGCCCTGACCCGAGAGTTAGGGTCCTGCCCATGCGCCGAAGCCGAACAAACACTGTCCTGTTGCCCATGCTTGCTGCCGTCGTCGGCCTGGTCGCACTGCCTGCGGTGTCCGTGGCCGCCCCGACGGACGTGACGGTGCAGCGGATCTTCGGTGTCGACCGGTACGCGACGTCGGCCGCCATCGCCCGGGACACGTTCGGCACCAGCGCGACACCGATCCGCAAGGCAGTAATCGCCAACGGGAACGACTTCCCCGACGCGGTTATGGGCGCCAACTTCCTGTCGGGGTACTTCGGTCCCGGTCCGGTGCTGCTCACCCGGGCGCACGACGTTCCCCAACCGATCCTGGACGTCATCACGGCGCTGGGCATCCCCCAGCTCGAGATCTTCGGGGAAACCGACGTGGTCGACCTGGCGGTCCAGCGGCGGCTGCAGACCCTGGTCGGTGTGTACGGCACCATGGGCGAGGTCGGCAGGTACAGCGGGAGCGACCGGTACGCGACGGCGGCCGCAGTCGCCAGGTCCTCCTTCGACCCTGAGGCGAACCAGCTCGCGAAGCTCGACAGCAAGAACACCGCCTTCCTGGTCAGCGGCGTGTCGGCCACGGACGCGATCGCTGCCGCTCCCCTCACGTATGCCGTGCGCAACGGGAGCGTGACGCCGCTCATCCTTGATGGAAAATTCCCCCTGCTGTTGACCCAACCTGATGTGCTGAGCGTCGCCACCCGCAATGTTCTGCTGTCGATCAGCAGCGGAGACGGCCGGCACATCGAACAAGTCATCGTCGTCGGCGGGCCGGGCGCGGTCAGCCAGGCTGTCCTGACCCAGATCAACGCCCTGGGCATCAGCACCCGGCGGATCCAGGGGATCAACTGGCAGGCCACCGCGGTCGCGGTCGCGGAGTTCGCCATACGGACGCTCGGGT
>DATCNE010000150.1:0-2413 GCA_036565395.1 Dermatophilaceae bacterium | reverse complement strand
CAGAGTCTCGGCAGCGTTGGCATGACCTAGGCGCGCCTGGACCGTCTTGACCGACTCCCCGTGACGGATCAGCAGGCTCGCGTAGTAGTGCCTTAGGTCGTGGAAGTGCAGTCCATCGAGCTCGACCGACTTCGTGACCCGTCGCCACATGGTGCCGAAGTTGGATCGGCGGATCATGTCGCCGGACTCGTTGGTGACGATCAGGTCCTCGGTGGGAAAGGCGGCAAGGTGAGCCGCGAGCCCGTCCACGATGACGGTCGGCAGAGGGATCACCCGGACGCTCACCGGAGTCTTGGGAGGCCCGAAGAATGGCACCCGTCCTGAGATGCCCACGAGCTGCCGATCGACCGTCAGAGTGCGTCGCAGGAAGTCGACCCGATCAAGCGTGAGGCCGAAGACTTCGCCCTGGCGCATCCCGGTCCCGACAGTGAGAAGGACGAGGCCCCGGTAACGCTCCGGCATGGCCTCCACGAGCGCTCGAACCTGCTCGGTGCTGATCGGCTCCATCTTGCGCTTTTCGACCTTTGGCAGCCTCGTCCCGACGCAGGGTGAGGACGCCAGGCGCCTGTCGGCAACAGCAGACTTGAAGATGGCAGACAGCACCAGGTGAGCAACGCCCACCGTCGCGGGGGAGAGGGGGCGACGCGATCCAGCCCTCGGGACTGTGGACAGCCGCTTCACGAGCGACTGCACATCGGACGGCAGCACACTGGAGATGGGCCGATCACCGAGCACCGGGTAGACGTGCCGACGCAGGATGCCCTCGACCTGGACGACCGTGCCCTCACGGTGGACCTGAGCGGCTCGCCACTGTTCGGCATACTCGCGCACTGTGACCCGACCGGCCTGGGGGTCTACGTACTGCCCAGTGACGACGCTGGCCGTCGTCTCGTCGAGCCAACGCTGAGCATCAACCTTGCGAGTGAAGTGTCGCGAATGTTCCCTGCCACCCTCGTCGCGATAGCGCGCTCGCCACTGCCCGTTTTCGCGCTTCTTGATGCTCGCCATGTCGCCTCCTGAAGGATCTGTGGCGCGGAGTCCCGAACGACGAGATCATCCGCTTGATCACTGGCGTCGCGCAATGCTCAGTCGCCGGCCTGTGGATGACGGGACTGTTCTTCAAGCCAGTGGATAACGTCGTTTCGCCAGTAGCGGACGGATCTGCCGATCCGGAAACCGCGCGGCCCTGTGCGGAGGTGGCGCCAGTAGCGCAGCGTCGCTTCCGGGACCCGGACGAGTGTGGCCACCTCCTTGAGCGTCATCAGTTCGTCGTCTGCGTGGGGGAGCTCTCGGTGCAGGGAATGTGATGTGGTGCTCATGCTGGTTCTCCTTGGTTCGAATCAGTCGGGTACGACTGGGGCTGGTTTCAGATTGAGCCGCGAACGTCACCGACTTCGTTCCCCCAGGCATCGAATTCCAGGGGGGTGCGTCCAAAGGTGCGTGCGTTGTTGCAGGTCAGCCGACGTTCCCCCGAAAGTCGAGAATGTTCCACGCTTCCGAATCTGAAGAGCCAGGATGAGGGGCTCGACGGGGCACGGCGAGAGAGATAAGGTTGTCTTATGACCCTGCTGGCGGAGTATCGGGATGCGCGACGCGATGAGGATGTCGCGCGGTTGCGTCGTGTCATTGCGCTTCGCGCGATGGTCGCCACGGGGATGAGCCAGCAGCAGGTCGGCGATGCGTTGGGTATCTCGCAGCCAGCGGTCAGTCAGCAGCTCCGGTACGCGCCCGACCTTGAGGCCGTCCGTCCCGAGGAGCTGCTGGATGCGGCTGCTCCTGTCCTCAAGGCGCTGGCGGCGGAGGATGGCTACCGGCGGCTGGCGGTGTTCGGCTCGGTCGCTCGCGGCGAGGCGCGTCAGGACTCTGACATCGACCTTCTCGTGGACGCGCCGCCAGGCACGTCGTCGTTCGCGTTCATCAGGTTCAAGCAGCTGATCGAGAAGGTTCTCGGCCGGGAGATCGACCTGATCTCATACGGCGGCCTGAAGTCGAAGTTGGACGATGACATCCGGCGTGACGCGGTCCTGTTGTGATGGATCGCAAGGCTGCCAAGGAACTGCTGCACATCGATGGCTGGCTCGAGCGGTCCGCGCAGATTGTCGAGCGTGGCAAGGATGCTTACATCGCTGATGACCTCCTGCAGGAGGCAGGGGACTCGCTGATGATGAAGCTCGGCGAAGCCGCGAACCGGTTGTCGCGGCTCGACGTGCTCGCCCCCGACGGCGTCGAATGGGCACTGGCCGTCGCCAACCGGAACTTCATCATTCACCAGTACGACCAGATCAACCGCGAGCTGACCTGGCTGACGTTGTCGGTTGACCTGCCGGCTTGGCAGAAATCGCTCGCGCCGCTGGTCGACGAGGCTCGGGCCGCGCTCGACGCAGACACCGGCTGACTGTCTCGGCTCAGAAAC
>DATCNE010000149.1:0-2242 GCA_036565395.1 Dermatophilaceae bacterium | reverse complement strand
TCTTCGACGACCCCGCCGTGATCGCCAAGGTCTCCCGCGGTCTGGGGGAGGCCATGGTCGGCATCAACGTCGAAGAGCTGCCCGAGCCCCACCGGCTTTCCCAGCGCGGCTGGTAGTCACAAGCCTTCGCGTGAGCGTTAGCTGGTTTGTTTCACCATTGGCTTTCGATTTCGCGCGATCGGTGCAACAAACCGGCTAACGATTGTTCAGGGTGCGCGCGAACGCCTCGCTGATCAGTCGTCCGACCAGTCCGGGACTGTGCAGGTCCCGCCACGTCAATCGCACCACCTGGTAGCCAAGTGATCGCAGTGCGTCCTCGCGCCGCTTCTCGTCGATCAGGGCCTGCCGGCCGTCCGAACCGCCGTACTTGACCAGCCCGTCGAACTCGACGATGGTGCGCTGGGCCCTGAACAGGAAGTCGACTCGACCCACGAGACTCCCGCGCTCGTCCCGGATCACCACCTGAGGCTCGACGGTCGGCAACCCCAGTGACACGAACAGCACCCGCGCCCACGACTCACCTGGGGACTCCGTCAACGCTTCACTCAGCTCGACGGCGATTCGCGCGTCTCTGCGGCCTGGTCCCAGTCGGGCGACGCGCAGGGCTATCTCGAGATCGTCCCTGGTGACCTGACCGGCGTGCAGCGCTGCGTCGGCCGCGGCGACACCGGCCGTGACGCCGACGAGCGCCGCCGACTGGACGACGGCGAGGGCAGGGTGCACGACACTGCTGCCGCCACGGCGCCGCGCAACCGAGTCCGGCAGCTCGGGATGGACCCGCAGCCCGCTCAAGGTCCTCGGGAAGCCTGGCCCGGTCAGGGTCAGGTGCACCGCGTCTGCCGTGAAGTTCAGGAGGGGCAGGCCATGGACCACCAGCGCTGAGACGTGGCTGATGGCGTGAGCCTGTCGATAGCCTCGAGAGACGGCTCGAGCCTTCAGTGCGTGTCGCGTCTCTGGGCTCGCGTCAGTGAGCAGTCGTCCATCCACGAAGCAGCCGGACCGAGCCCTGAACAGATCACCCGAGGCCACGAGCCTGTGCAGGCTGACGTTCGTGTAGCCGCAGGAGTATGCCTCCACCGCCGTGACCAGACCGCCGTGAGCGGAGAGGCATGCGACCAGCAGATCGTTCATCCCAGCAGACTCAGCCCTCAGGACACCACCCGTCGACCCGCTGGAAGAAGCCTGTGGATGGCGGGGCGATGGTCCCTCCCATGTGGACAGGCGGTAGTCGCCACGGCGTGAGCCGGTTTGTTGCATGCGTGGCGATCGTCGGCGCGCCTTTGACGAAACAAACCAGCTACCGGTTGACGAATGCTCAATGGACGGATGCTCAGTGAACGGGTGGTTGCCAGCTGGACCTGCCGCGTGCTCCGGGACCGTGCCGCATACCCTTGGCGCGTGAGCACATCCACTGTCCGCATTGGCGTCCTGGCCGTCCAAGGCGATGTGCGGGAACACATGCACGCCCTGTCGGCTCTGGGTGCGCAGGTCATCGGCGTGCGCCGTCCGCGTGAGCTCGACGACGTCGACGCGCTGGTGATCCCCGGTGGTGAGTCGACCACCATGGACAAGCTGGTTCGCGCGTTCGACCTGCAGGAGCCACTGCGCAAGCGGATTGCCGACGCTATGCCGGTCTACGGGTCGTGCGCCGGCATGATCATGCTGGCCGACCGGATCGCGGACGCCCGGCCGGACCAGGACACGTTGGGTGGTCTCGACATCACGGTCCGGCGCAACGCTTTTGGGCGTCAGGTCGACTCCTTCGAGGAGGAGCTCCACATCCCGCGTATCGCCGGGCAGACGACTGCGCCAGAAGGGCATCCGCAGACGTTCAAGGCAGTCTTCATCAGGGCGCCCTGGGTGGAGGAGATGGGCGCCGGCATCGAGGTTCTGGCAACGGTGGAGACTGGGCCGGCACGAGGCCGGGTTGTCGCGATCCAGCAGGGCAACCTGCTCGCGACGTCTTTCCACCCCGAGGTCACCGGGGACCACCGCATCCACGAGTACTTCATGCAGATGGTTCGCACGGCCCTGCGCTGAGAGCAAGGCACCGATCAGTAGGATCGGCAGGATTCTCAAAAGGGTCATCCAGTTCAAAAGGGTCACAGAGTTGCAGTTCAGCGGGTTTCGATGACGGTCTGGCAGGCGAGGGAGAAGCGATGAGCGGTCACTCCAAGTGGGCGACGACCAAGCACAAGAAGGCAATTGTTGACGCCAAGCGCGGCAAGCTCTTCGGCAAGAT
>DATCNE010000148.1:0-1924 GCA_036565395.1 Dermatophilaceae bacterium | reverse complement strand
CTTCACCACGGATCCGTCCATCGCAGCGAACGGCTTCGTCATCCTGGACGACCCCAAGAGCCTGTTCGCAGCGCAGAACGTCGTGCCGTTGATCACCAAGTCAAAGGTCAACCCGACCATCTCTGCCGCGCTCAACGCGATCTCGGCCAAGCTCGACACCGCGACGCTGGGTGGGCTGGTCAAGGAGGTCGTCGTCGACAAGAAGGACGCCTCCGTTGTCGCCAAGGAGTTCCTCAGCAAGAATGGCCTCGGCTGACGCTCGCCTGAGCGCTGGATGGGGCCGGACGCAATGCCCCCGGCCCCATCCTTGTCTGTATGCCGGGCTGAGCTGTGGGTTGTCAGGACCTGGGTGACGGCCCGGTGCCCAGGTTTTCCGGGCTTACGCCTAGGCAGTTGGCTTTGATGTGCTGCGTGATCATGGTCGTGGTACCGACTCGGGTTTCGGCGGCGATGGTCTTGGCTATGTCAAGCCCATCGTGGGTCTGACCGCCCGTGAAGTCATTAGTCACGAAGCGCCAGACCTTCGAGGTCGACATGGCGTCAATAGTGGGCTGGTCTGCGGCCCGTCGCGTTGCGTCACCGTTGAGCCAATCCTGATACCACGCGCATTGTGCGTAGAAGGACACCTGCTGGGCGAGGTTGGACCGTTGCATCATGACCTGCTCTTTCCCGGTGTCGGGATAGCGTTTGAGAAGGGGGGCGTAACTTGCGCCGGCAGGCAGCGGGACCTCGGTGGTCAGGTCTTGGAGAACGACCCGGATCTCTGGGTCCCAAGACTTAAGAAACTCTTCGCCCGCGAACACCATCCCGCCAGAATCGCCGAACAGGCCGGTGTGCATGCCACCCACGACCGCCGCTGCCGCAGTGGGGACAACGATGAGGCCGGCAAACAGCCCCACCATCAAACGGCGGCGCCGACGGCGCGGAGGGGTTCCAAGGATCTCGACAGGCTGTTCGATGGGAGAGGGGGCGGTGGTTTGCTCGTGCGTGACGATCTCCTGTGCCAGGGCCTTGACGGCTGCGGCCGGCAGCGCGTGCAAGGTGACGTGGTTCAGCGGATCTGCTTGCGACAGTTGTCGCTGGATGTTGTTCACGTGACCTCCTTCGCCGGGACGGGCGCTCGCCCGTCAAGTCGTACATGTCCTGCTGGCCGTTCGCGTTTCTGCACTTCCAACCGTTGCTGCTCTTCCATTGATGCGCGCAGACGCTTACGCGCCCGATGCAGGCGCACCCTTGCCGTCACGGGGTTCATCTGCAGCGCCATGGCGGCCTCGGCCGGGGACAGCCCATCCCAGGACACGAGCGTGACCAACTCACGATCGGCTTCGCTAAGGCCTCGGACCGCGTCGATCAACCTTTGGTGCTGGTCGCGGTCGACGACGACATCGGCGGTGTCTGGGTGCTGTTCGTCAACGGCGCTGAGCAGCAGCGCGCCCAGGCGATCTCGCCGACGCTCGCCTCGTCGATGATTGAGAAGTACGTTGCGGGCGACCCCGTACAGCCACGGTCGGAAGTCTTCGGCCCTCGGCACCTCCGCGCGGCGCCGCCACACGACCAGGAAGACCTCAGAGGCCACATCGGCAGCGTCGGCAGGACTGCCGGTCCGTCGTAAGGCATAGCCGAGCACCTCGCGCCAGTGATCTGCATAAAGCTGCTCGAACTCGGTTTCGTCCACTGCCCCTCATGTCCGGGAGGCCCGGGCGCGTTTCATCACTTCCCGGATTTTCTTCGCGGGTATGCCGTAACCCCCGCGCGGCCGGAGAGCGCCGCGGGCGGCTCACTGGGTCCTTAGGTTTGCGGAACGGGAGTTGGGGTGGGGTAGTCGTCGGCGCGCCTCACCGCGGCGAGGAGCATCTGGGCCACGTCCACGACCTCGACATCCTCGTGCGCACTCGTCCCGCCCTGCTTCTCGGTGAGCCCGTCG
>DATCNE010000147.1:0-11387 GCA_036565395.1 Dermatophilaceae bacterium | reverse complement strand
GGCCAGGCCAAGGCGAACCCGGCGCTGACAGGCGCGCAGATCGTCCAGTACTACTACACCGGCTCAACCGTCACCAGCTATGCGGACAACGTCCCGCTCAAGGTCAACGTGGGGCATGCCAGGACGAAAATGGCGATTCGGTCGACCTCGCTCGGGACCGGCGGGGGCGGGTTCACCGCTAGGGTCACCGGCCTCGCAGATCGGTGGGTGCCGCTGACGCAGTACGTCACGGTCGGTCGGACGACGACTGGAGTGCTGCTCGTCGTGCGAAACGTCTCCAACGGGGCCGACGTCGGTCAGCTGCGTGGCGCCTCCGCGACGATCCTCTGGTCTCAGGCGACGACGTTGGATGTGACGACCTCGGCTACCAAACACTACCGCTGGGGCACGCTGGGTCTGGTCGGACTGGGATCAGCGTTCGAGGGTGTGCTGACCGTTGACATGCACTCCTACCTCAAGGGCGTCGCGGAGATGCCCTCCAGCTGGCCCAAGGGTGCGCTCCAGGCGCAAGCCATTGCCGCGCGAACCTATGCGCTGTACCACTACCGGGCTGGCACGATCCCATCGTGCGGCGGCTGCCATCTCTACGACTCGACGTCGAGCCAGGTCTACACAGGCTGGGCCAAGGAGTCGGAGCCGACCTATGGCGCGTTCTGGGTGGCCGCCGTGGCGGCGACGCAGACGGCGACCACTGGCCAGACCATCCTGTATGCCGGCGTGCCTGTGGACGCGTTCTTCTTCTCCTCCTCGGGCGGCCACACCCGCAACAGCGAGGATGTCTGGACGGCGGCGCTGCCCTACGCCAGGAGCGTCCCCGACCCGTGGAGCGTGGACAAGACGATCAACCCCAGCTACGCGGCATGGTCGCGGACCGCGTCGGTCCCGACGCTGATGGGGCTCTTCGGTCTGCCAGATATCGTCTCGGTGCGCGTCAGCGCGCGCGATGTCGCCGGAGCGGCGACCAAGGTGACCGCAATCGCCAGCAATGGCGCCACCACATCGGTGACGGGAGAAAGGTTCCGGACCACCTTTGCCCTGCCGTCATCCTGGGTGACCTCTCTGGGCGTCGTACCGCTCAGCTACCCGGTCCCGGCTGGCCTGTCCCCGGTCTACTGGTTGCCGGGCACGCGCACGGTCAACGGTCGTCAGTGGCAGACCACCTGCGAGACCTACTCGACCGGTGTCAGGTGCTTCACCAAGATCTGGGCGTCGCAGTACGTGCGGTCCGGGTCGGCGTATGTCGTCAAAACGGGCTGGACGCACAACAGCATCAACTACTTCGATCACGACGGCCCAGCGTGGGCCGGCAACGTCTACACCACTCCGGGGACCAGGGTTGTCAACAGCCGTACGTGGCGTACGACCTGCAGTCCCAATGTCACCGTCGGCAGCCGCACCTGCCGGACTGAGATCTGGGCGAGCCTGGTGTCGCGCACGCGTCTGTCCAACGGCAGCTACCGGTACTTCACCTACCAGGGCTGGACCTTCGTCTCCATGTCCTACCTGCAGTAGCGGCCTCAGGTCTGGACGAGGCCAACACCCGAGGCGGACGCCGATCCACGTTGGTCCGGGCCGAGTCGGTTTCTCATCCTTTCCCTTTTCGTTCTATCGTGGGTCGGCGCCTCCCGGCGCCTCCCTGCGACAGGTCCGGCGCGCTTGGCACGAGAACAGTGAAGGTGACGATGGGCACAAGGATCCAGGACAGCGCCGACGTCTCGCCCGAGGCCACCATCGGCGATGGCTCTTCGGTATGGCACCTCGCGCAGGTGCGCGAGGGCGCGGTATTGGGCGAGAACTGCATCATCGGCCGCGGCGCCTACGTGGGGACCGGTGTCCGGATGGGCGACAACTGCAAGCTGCAGAACTACGCACTGGTCTATGAGCCGGCGGTGCTCGAGGACGGCGTGTTCGTGGGGCCCGCCGTCGTCTTCACCAACGACCATTTCCCCCGTTCCATCGCCCCCGACGGCACGCTCAAGAGGGGCGACGACTGGGAGGCCGTCGGCGTCACGGTGCGCATGGGCGCCTCGATCGGTGCACGGGCAGTCTGCGTTGCTCCGGTCACGATCGGGCGGTGGGCCCTGGTGGCGGCCGGGTCCGTGGTGATCAGGGATGTGCCCGACTTCGCCCTCGTCGCGGGCGTTCCGGCCCGGCGGATACGCTGGGTCGGCCGCGCTGGAGTCCCCTTGGAGCCGACGGGCGAGGGCACCTTCACGTGCCCCCAGACCGGTGATCTGTATGTCGAAACCAATGAACGCCTGATGGAGGCACCCCAGCCATGAACGAATTCATCTCTCCGGCAAAGCCACTCATCGGTGCCGAGGAGCGTGAAGCTGTCGACCGCGTGCTGCGTAGCGGCATGCTCGCCCAGGGCACCGAGGTCGCCGCCTTCGAGAAGGAGTTCTCCGAGCACTTCCGGATCGGTCGCGCCTGCGTTGCCGTCAACTCCGGCACCTCGGGCCTGCACCTGGGTTTGCTGTCCAGCGGCGTCAAGGCCGGTGACGAGGTCATCGTCCCCTCGTTCACCTTCGCCGCCACCGCAAACTCCGTCGCCCTGACCGGTGCGACCCCCGTCTTCGCCGACATCGACGCCGGCAGCTTCTGCCTCAGCGCCGCCGCGGTCGAGGCCGCCGTGACCGACAAGACGGTCGGCATCATGCCGGTGCACCTCTACGGCCACCCGGCCGACATGCCCGGTCTGCAGGCGGTTGCTGACAAGCACGGCCTGAAGATCTTCGAGGACGCGGCGCAGGCGCACGGGGCGTCGCTGAACGGCATACCCGTGGGCGCATTTGGCACCTTCGGGATGTTCTCGCTCTATCCGACCAAGAACATGACCTCCGGTGAGGGCGGCATGGTCTCGGTGGCCGATGACGAGATTGAGCGCTTGGTCCGGCTCTATCGCAACCAGGGCATGATGCGCCAGTACGAGAACGAGGTCGTCGGCTTCAATGCCCGGATGACCGACATCCACGCCGCGATCGGTCGGGTCCAGCTGACCAAGGTCGACGCCTGGACCACAACGCGTCAGGAGAATGCTGCCTTCCTGTCGGCCAACATCGAAGGCGTCACCACACCTCCGGTCGCCGAGGGTGCCGTGCACGTCTACCACCAGTACACCGTCCGGGTCCCGCACGATAGGGACGGGATGGCCAAGGCGCTGAAGGCAGAGCACAACATCGGCTCGGGCATGTTCTACCCGATCCCCAACCACCGCTTGGCCCCGTTCCAGGTCGACGTCGACCTGCCCGAGACCGAGCGTGCGGCCAAGGAGTGTCTGTCGCTTCCGGTGCACCCGTCACTGTCGCAGGATGATCTCGAGCGCATCGTGACCGCGGTCAACATTCTTGCCAAGGCAGGTGCCTGACGGTGGCGAACCTCCGTGCCGGGTTGATCGGGCTGGGCATGATGGGCCGTCACCATGCTCGGGTCCTGGGTGGGCTCGAAGGCGTTGACCTCGTGGCCGTAGCCGACCCCGGCGGTGACCAGCACGGCGTCGCCGGTGGTATCCCGCTGCTGGACAGCATCGAGGAGCTCATCGCCACCGGCATCGACTACTGCATGGTGGCCGTCCCGACCATCTACCACGAGCCGGTCGGCCTTGCTCTGGCCGAGGCCGGGGTTCACGCGATGATCGAGAAGCCGCTGGCCCAGGACACCCCCTCGGCACGCAAGCTCACCGACGCGTTCGCCGCCAAGGGTCTGGTCGGAGCGGTCGGTCACATCGAGCGCTACAACCCGGCACTGCAGTCGGTCCGCGCGCGCCTCGAGGCTGGTGAGCTGGGCGCTGTCTACCAGGTCACCACCCGCCGTCAGGGTCCGTTCCCTGCCCGTATCGCCGATGTCGGCGTCGTCAAGGACCTGGCCACCCACGACATCGACCTCACCGCCTGGGTGACACAGCGGGCGTTTGTCTCGGTGGGCGCACGGACCGCAACCAAGAGCGGTCGCGAGTTCGAGGACCTCGTCGCCGTCACCGGCCTGCTGGCCGACGGCACGGTGACCAACCACCTGGTCAACTGGCTCTCGCCGCTGAAAGAGCGGGTCACGACCATCACCGGCGAGCGGGGGACTTTCGTGGCCGACACGCTGACCGCCGACCTGACCTTCTACGCCAACGGTCTGGTGCAGACGACCTGGGACGACATACGTCGGTTCCGTGGCGTCTCCGAGGGCGACGTGGTGCGCTACGCGATCTCCAAGCCGGAGCCGCTGCGGGTCGAGCATGAGCAGTTCCGCGACGCCGTGCTGGGCAAGGAGGCTGACATCGTCACCCTCGAGCAGGGTATGGCGACCGTGGCCGTCGCCGAGGCCGTCATCGAGTCAGCGCGCACTGGCAGGACGATCGATATCCCGAGGGCCTGAGCGGCTAGGACCCCGAGGACCTGACCAGCTCCCCAGGGCCTGAATTCCCGTGAAGTCGCACTAACTGTCGAGAAATCGCAGTTGATGGAACCGTTTGTGCGACTTCACCGGCCCATCTGCGCCCTTCACCGGCCTATTCGCGCGTTTCGCCAGATGGACCGCGCCGACTTCAGCGCAGGTGCTTCTCCAAGGTGGCGACGGTGGCTTCGGCCGCCCGCCCGTCGCCATACGGGGATGCGGTGGCTGGCTCCGGTCGCGGCCGCATGACCACGTCGGCCAGGTCATCGACCTGCGGGCGAAGGACGTTCCAACCCAGCTCGACGGTCTCGGTCCACTCCGTCTCGGTGCGCAGGGTGGTGCAGGGGGCACCTAGCAGGAAGGCCTCTTTCTGCAGCCCGCCGGAGTCGGTCACGACCCCGCGAGAATGCAGCACGGCGGCCACCATCTGCGGGTAGCCCAGCGGTTCGGTGGTCCGCAACGCGCCCCTCCTGAGGTCGATCCGGGCCGTGGCCGCGCGGGCCACGAGCCGTGGATGTGCCAGCAGCACCACGGGAACCGGCAGTGCCGCCAGGGCATCGATGATGGCCCTGAGCCGGTCCGGATCGTCGGTGTTCTCGGCCCGGTGGATGGTCGACACCAGATAGTCCTGCGAGCTGTCCACGCCCTCGGGCAGCGGCGGAGCCGAGTCGCGCATCCGGGCGGCGACGCGCAGGCAGACGTCGGTCATCACGTCGCCGACCAGCACCGCGCGCTCGCCGAGTCCCTCACGGATCAGGTGGTCGATGGCGGTCTGGGTCGGTGCGAGACACAGGTCGGCCGCATGATCGGTGAGCACGCGGTTGTGCTCCTCCGGCATCCGGCGGTTGAAGGAGCGAAGGCCGGCCTCGAGGTGCGCGAGGGGGAGGTGCAGCTTGACCGCCGAGAGCGCACCAGCGATCGTCGAGTTGGTGTCGCCATAGACAAGGACCCAGTCGGGACGGTGCTCGTCGAGCACGCCGTCCAAGGCCGACAACATCGAGCCGGTCTGCACCCCATGGCTGCCGGAGCCAACACCCAGGTGGACGTCCGGCGCGGGAATGTCCAGGTCCTCGAAGAACACATCCGACATGTTGGCGTCATAGTGCTGCCCGGTGTGCACGATGACGTGCTCGTGACCGCCGGCGGCAAGCGCGTGAGCAATCGGCGCCAGCTTCACGAACTGGGGTCTGGCTCCCACGATCGACAGGATCTTCATGCGGTTGGCCTTCCGGAGGTTGTCGGCGATCGGCGCACATCGGTCTTTTGTCGATCGCCGGGACCGGTAATCCTGTCACGGCCGGTGACTGGGTGCGGTCGGAGGGGAGCAGGTCGGCGGGGCTTCCGGTGGGTGCTGACCTCGCTCGATCAGAACAGTGCGGCAGCGTGGAGGTGGGCACACCAGGGTTCGGTCGGCGCGGCTTTCGCCCTCGATGTGGCAATCGCCCCACCTGCGTTTTCTTGAGGCGATACGCTGCGTTCTGCTCCCGGCCTCGTCGTCGCGGGATCCCCGCACCCGAAAGGCCCGTCGTGAGGCTCCGCAGCCCCGCCCTGTTCCTGCTGCTCGGACTCGTGGTGGGAAGCATCTCACTCGCTCCGGCGCCCGCGTCTGCCACCACGACGACGATCTCGATGTTCGCGGTCCGCAGCGCCAGCTCACCGGTCACCGAGTTCGCGCCGCTGTCGTTCGCGGGCGTGAACGGCGTGAACAACAGCGGCGTCGGTCTTGGCAGCACCATTGATGGGCGGCTCGTCATCGACGCCCAGAGCACCCTCAACAACCAGCGGTGGGGCTTGAGCATGCCCCGCAAGGTTGGCGTCGGCACCTACCCGGTCCGGACGTCCACCAACGGCCCCGGGGTCTTCGCCATCTTGGACGACGGCTCGTGCGACGGTGACGGCTCCGCGGTCGTCCACGACGCTGCCTGGAGCAGCACGGGTGACGCGACCCGCCTGTCGATCACGGTCGTGGTGCCGTGCACGGGCAGGGGGGCCGACCGCCTGCAGTACGCCGAGATCCGCGTCAACGAGCCGTCGACATCGGCCGTGGGTGAGGTCGAGGTGACCGGCTCGCAGGCGACCGCGGCCACTGTGGTCGGCACGCCCATCGACGTGACGCGCACCTTCGTCAACAACGGCGCCGGGCCGGCGGTCATGGGTGCCGCGCAGGTCGCGTGGAGCTACCGGAACACTTACGAGCCGGCGTACCAGAACTCGAGCTCACCGTTCACGATCAGCGTCGACGGCTGCGAGGGCAAGACGCTGGCGCCGCAGCAGACCTGCACGGTGACGACCCGGTTCGCCCCCCAGCTCTTCGGCGACGACCATGCCGTCATTACCGTCCCGGACGGCCGGCCCCGCCCCGGTGGCACGACCATCTACGTCACCGCCAGCCAGATGCCCGACCAGGCGCAGTTCGTCGAGGCGTCGGGGCAGCTGGGCGCCGAGGTGGTGACGTGGAGCCCCCCCGGGGTGAGCAGCACGGGCAAGGCCTACGACGGCTTCCAGGTACTGGAGCGCAACCCGGACGGCAGCCTGGGTCAGGTCGTCGCCACCACCGGGCCAAGCAGTGGGTTCGCCGGCATCCGCGTCGACGTCGACGGGCTGGCTGATCGCACGACCTACGGCTATGTCGTTCGCACGATCATGCCGGGCGGTGGCCTTGGCCCGGTGTCGGCACCGGCGCAGGCGTCGACCGCTGGCCGGCTGATGCTCTACGAGGACCACTACGGCAACGGCGCTGCGGGCCTGAACACGGTAAGTCTGGACCCGGCCGGTCTGCCGGCGGTCCGTTACGCGGACGGCGGCACAGCCGATCACCTGGCGATGTCCCCCGACACCGTGACCCTCGCATCGTCGGGGAAAAGCCCGTGGTCGGGCAACCCCGGCTACAGCGTCTGCGCGGTCGTCGTCCTGCCACGCGTCGGCCGCTCGGCCGCAGTCGAGGTCCCGGTCGGCAGCAGCACCTCGTGCGACACCTTCCCGACGTTCACCTCGAACGGCACGATCGTGTTCAGTCGCCGTGACGACGTCGCCAGCAGCGCGAGCGCGCCGTACCTGCTGTCCGACGACCTGGCCACCGGCACGCTGACCCCCGTGCCCGGCGGGGCGGGGCTGACCCAGCCCGCTGCTGCTCCTGACGGCACCCTTGTCGCGGTCGACCCGGTCGCCCGTGCGCTGGTGCGCGTCGCTCCCGACGGCGGTCTGACCCCGATCCTGAACACCACCGACGCGACGGAGCCTGCTGTGTCGTCGAGCGGGAGGATCGCCTTCGTCGTCTCCACCATCGGCGTCCCTGCACGGCCGCTGCGCCTCGTCGACGCCGACGGCTCCAACCCGCGGTCGCTCACCGGGGCCGATGCCTGGACCAGCGCGCCGAGCTGGACCTCGGACGGGAAGACGGTCTACTACGCACAGAACGAGAGCGCGTGGCGCCTGGACGTCACCGCCGCCGGCACCCCCGAGCAGCTCCAGAACCCGTCCAACGGCTACTACGTCGCCACCCCGATCGTCATCGACGTGCCGGACACGACGGCCCCCGTGATCACGACCGTCCCGACGCTGCCCGCCTACACCGGGAAGGCCGGCCTCAGCGTGAGCGCCGCGGCAACCGACCCGGGCCCGGCAGGCTCCGGCGTCGCGAGCTACGACGCCCGCTACCGGACCGGGCCGGCCGGCGGCGCCATGGGGGACTACCTGAGCCCGGTGGGCTGGACGGCTGCGAGCACCGGCTCGTTCACCCTGGCCGTCATCAACGGCCAGCAGTACTGCGTGAGCGTCCGCGCGACCGACCAGGTCGGCAACGTCGGTGCGTGGAGCCCCGAGACGTGCACGATCTCGGACACAACACCCCCGATCGGCACGATCACGTCGGCGCCAGTGACCATCAGCAACTCCAGTGCCGCGGCCTTCGGATACTCCGGAACCGACCCCAGCCGGCCCTCAGCAGCCCTGGCATACCGCTGCCGGCTCGACGCGGCCGCCTTCGCGCCGTGCGTCTCGCCCACGTCCTACGCGGCCCTGAAGAACGGGCTCCATACCTTCCAGGTCGTCGCGGTCGATGAGACCGGAAACGCCAGTACCGCTGCCAGCCGCACGTGGCGAGTCGACACCGTTCTCCCGACCGTCGCCACGACACCCACCCCGGTGTTCAGCCTCGCCACCACCGTGGGACTGCGCTACGCCGCAGCCGACACCAACGGCAGTGGTATCGCCAACTACGACGTGCGCTACCGCCTGGCCGTCTGGAACGCCGGATTCGGTGCGATGACGTACCCCGCCGGCTGGCAGAAGACCACAGCAGCCGGCGTCAGCCTGACCGCCGCCAAAGGCCGCACCTACTGCCTGAGCGTCCGCAGCCGCGACAAGGCTGGCAACCTCTCGGGCTGGTCAGCAGAGCGATGCACTGGGGTCGCCCTGGACGACCGGTCCCTGGCCGCCTCGAGAGGGTGGAGCCGCGGGACCTCGTGGGCCTACTACGGCCATACGTTCACGAGCGCCTCCAGGACCGGCGTGACGCTTACCCGCACCGGCGTGCAGGCACGGAGACTGACGCTAGTGGCCACGACATGTCACGGCTGCGGGACGGTCGGGATCTACTGGAACGGCAAGCTCCTCAAGACGATCGTCCTCAACGCAAGCACCACGACCCTCCACCGGACCATCTCGATTATCGACTTCGGCAGCCCGCACGCCGGCACGCTGACGATCAAGACCCTCAACACCCGACGCACCTACATCGACGGCCTCGCCACCAGCCGCACCTAGGGAAACCCTGCCCTGTCACCTCATCCCGGCGGAATACTCGCTCGGGACTGGCGGCTGCGAGCGCGCGGAGTGACCGCGACGACCGCCTGGGCAGGACCCCTTGTGCGCTGATGGCGAACACCGGAGGTTCCGGGGACTTCCCCGGCGGGGTCGGGCGTTAGGGTCATCGACAGGGCCGCGAGGTCCGAGATCCTGCCAGAGCGATCGAGACAGATGGAGACATGGTGAGCCCCAGCAACGAGATCGTCTCAGCCGCCAACGGACAGATGGCCGGCTTGGACGACCACATCTACAACCGCCTGCTCAAGGAGCGGATCATCTTCCTTGGCTCCGAGGTGCGCGATGACAACGCCAACGTCATCTGCGCCCAGCTCCTGCTCCTGACTGCCGAGGACCCGGAAAAGGACATCTGGCTCTACATCAACTCACCCGGCGGCTCGGTGACGGCCGGCATGGCCATCTTCGACACCATGCAGTGGGTGCCCAACGACGTGGCCACGGTCGCGATGGGTCTGGCGGCCAGCATGGGCCAGTTCCTGCTCAGCGCCGGCGCCCCCGGCAAGCGCTACGCCACGCCCCATGCCCGCGTGATGATGCACCAGCCCTCCGGCGGCATCGGCGGCACGGCCTCGGACATCAAGATCCAGGCCCAGCAGATGCTTCACATCAAGAAGCAGATGTCTGAGCTCATCGCGCAGCACACGGGCCAGACCATCGAGCAGATCGAGACCGACTCCGACCGCGACCGCTGGTTCACCGCCGAGGAGGCCAGGGCCTACGGCTTCGTCGACCACGTCTACACCCATGCCGGCCAGGCCCCTGGCGGCGCGGGCACCCACGCCTGACCATCCGCCATACAAAGAGTTTGGAGCAACAGTGATCAACCAGATCAACAGCCCGTATGGCGGCCTGCAGGTTCCAGCGCCATCCAGCCGCTACATCCTCCCGCAGTTCGAGGAGCGCACGTCCTACGGGATGAAGCGCACCGACCCCTACACCAAGCTCTTCGAGGACCGCATCATCTTCCTCGGCGTGCAGGTCGACGACGCGTCCGCGGACGACGTCATTGCCCAGCTGCTGGTGCTTGAGAGCCAGGACCCCGACCGCGACATCCTGATGTATATCAACTCACCGGGGGGCTCGTTCACCGCGATGACCGCGATCTACGACACCATGCAGTACCTCCGCCCCGACATCCAGACGTTTGTCATCGGCCAGGCTGCCTCGGCGGCTGCCGTGCTGCTCGGCGCCGGTGCACCCGGCAAGCGCTTCGCCCTGCCGAACTCCCGGATCCTGATCCATCAGCCGGCGATGGAGGGCACCGGCGGCATGGCCAGCGACCTGGAGATCCAGGCCAACGAGGTGTTGCGCATGCGGTCCTGGCTCGAGGAGACCCTGGCCCACCACACTGGTCGCACGGTGGAACAGATCGAGAAGGACATCGAGCGGGACAAGATCCTCTCCGCTGCGCAGGCTCAGGAGTACGGCTTGATCGACGAGGTGCTCATCAGCCGCAAGGCTTCGAGCGACTCGTGACGGCCGCCCTGGTGGAGGCTTTGTCCGCCCTTGGCGGAACAGCAGTGACGAGTACCCGACACCGGCGTTCAATGGGAGCGTCGGCGGCCTCGAGCAGGTAGCGTCGTCGCAGAGTAGAGCAGCAAACAGCAGCGCCGGTGATGTCCTCATCGGGAACGGACCGGGCAGGACCGACTGGAAGGACCATCTCGTGGCACGCATCGGAGACGGTGGCGACCTGTTGAAGTGCTCGTTCTGCGGCAAGAGCCAGAAGCAGGTCAAGAAGCTCATCGCCGGGCCCGGCGTCTATATCTGCGATGAGTGCATCGACCTGTGCAACGAGATCATCGAGGAGGAGCTCGCGGAGACCTCCGAGCTGGGGCTCGACGAGCTGCCCAAGCCGCGCGAGATCTTCGACTTCCTCGAGCAGTTCGTGATCGGTCAGGACGCGGCGAAGCGGGCGCTCGCGGTGGCGGTCTACAACCACTACAAGCGCATCCAGGCGGGGGAGTCCACCAGCAAGAAGGACGCGGAGACCGTTGACATCTCCAAGTCCAACATCCTGCTGATCGGGCCGACAGGCTGCGGCAAGACCTACCTCGCGCAGACCCTGGCCCGCATGCTCAACGTCCCGTTCGCCATCGCGGACGCCACCGCGCTGACCGAGGCCGGCTATGTCGGTGAGGATGTCGAGAACATCCTGCTCAAGCTGATCCAGGCCGCGG
>DATCNE010000146.1:0-7854 GCA_036565395.1 Dermatophilaceae bacterium | reverse complement strand
GCCGGCGGTCGCAGGCAGGCACGCCGTGGTGCCCTGGTTGGCCGCCGTCCCCGGGTCACCGACGTCGTCGAGGTTGATCAACCACTTGTACGCGGTGATTGGATCACCCTGGTGAACGAAGCCTGGGCCGGAGTTCACCGACCGGGCGCTGTTCACGGTCAAGGTGATGCTGCCCGGGGCAGTGGCTGCCGCAGCTGGCGGTGCCAAGCTCGGCACCATGAGCTGGGCGATGACGACAGCCAGCGTCGCCAGAAGTACGACTACTGCTCGTCCGCGGGTGACCCGACGTTCCATGACGACCTCCACTGTGGGGACCTTTGCTTGAGTGTCGGGTTAGGGGAGCCTTGGCTAAGGCCACCGAACAGTCACCTCACGCAACGTTCATGCAGCGCCATGTGGGCGTCATCGACCGTCACCCGATGGTCATGCGTCTGTCATATTGCCGTGGCTTTGCGCGACGGCTGGACTGGCCGAAGCGGGGCTAAAAGCGTTGCTTTACAACGGTTGTGGCCACTTCCGCAGGCATCTGGCAACGATCTTGCCGGGCAATCTCGCAGCACTTCGTCTCATACGTTTGGTGGAGCGATGAATCGTCCAAATTATTGTTGAGGTAAGCCTTACCAACTCTCTAGCGTGAGTGAGCGTCTCAGTTGCCTTCGGCGGCCCTAGGCCGCCTTTGCGGAAGAAGGGTGGGGCACATGGCCCTCTTGCTTGTGGTGGACGACGAGCCGCGGATTCGCACCGTCCTGAACCGGTCGCTCTCAGCCCAAGGCCACACCGTCTACGAGGCATCCGATGGACAGGCTGCGCTGGAGCAGCTCGAATCTCGCGACGTGGACCTCGTGCTCCTCGACCTCGTGATGCCGCGGCGCAGCGGGCTCGACGTCCTCAACGACCTGAAGCAGCGCATACCCAGCCCGCCGGTGATCGTGCTGACCGCTGTCACGGAGATCTCGGCCCGGATCCAGGCGCTCGATCGGGGCGCCGTGGACGTCGTCGCCAAACCCTTTTCCACCACCGAGCTGTCTGCGCGCATCCGACGGCACCTGCACCACCAGACGCCGGCGCCGTCCGGTGAGCAGCGCTACCTCGAGGCCGGCGGCGTGCAGCTCGACCTGCACCGCCGCCGGGCCCTCACCACCCAAGGACCGGTGAGCCTGACCGGGCGCGAGTTCGCCCTGTTGGCCCACCTGATGCGTCGCAGCAACGACGTGTGCTCGCGGGAGGAGCTGCTCCACGACATCTGGGACCTGAGCTTCGACCCAGGCAGCAACGTGGTCGACGTGTGTGTGCGCCGACTGCGCTCGAAACTGCAGCCAACCCCTCCCATCGAGACGGTGCGCGGTGCCGGCTACTGCTTCTACGATGAGTGAAGGCGCCCGGCTCACGGGCCCGTTCGACGCCGGTCGGTTCGACTGCCGGCACCTTGTCGCGGTGTGGACCTTGTGGGCGCTGGCCTGCGCAATCGTGATGTTCGTGCTGCCTGGGCAAGAGACCATCCCCTATCACCTCGGCTGGGCTGGATTCGCGCTCGCCTTTGGACTCGGCACCTGGACGCGATGGCAGCTGGTGACGGCGCTGGCCTGGTACACGCTCGCGACAGGGGCTGCCCTCGAACAGAACTGGCTGCTCGGCCGCATCGGCTGGGACGAGACCACCGAGATCCCCTTGATGTTCCTGCTCACCCTGATGATGGTGTGGCACATTCGGCGACGCCAGGCTGCGCTGGGTCAGATCACGAGGCTGGCCGCGCGCGACATACAAGCCTCCCGTGATCGTGCGCAACTGATGCAGCTGACCTCCCATGAGCTGCGCACTCCGCTGACCATCGCGCAGGGCTACCTCGAGCTCTTGCAGACGCGAGCCATCGAGCTCGAGAACCAGGCAGACCTCTCCGTGGTGGCTGACGAGCTGAAGCGACTCTCGCGGGTAAGCGATCGGCTGATCCGGATGATCCAGCTGCAGGAAGACCCAACCAGCGATATCGTCGACATCGACGAGGTCATGGCTCAAGCGGTCGAGCGTTGGCGGGTTGTCGCGGACCGCCAATGGATGCTGGACGTCGGCGCCGGGCGTGCTCTGGGGTCGCCCGAGCGGTTGCGCACCGGGCTCGACACGCTGGTGGAGAATGCGATCCGCTACACCTCGGAGGGAGACACGATCCGACTGGCCGGGTCCCGGCGGCACGAGCAGGTCTTAGTGGGCGTGTTCGACAGTGGCGTCGGTTTCAGCGACCAGCAGATCATGGCCATCAACGTTGGCGAGGAATCGTCGCCGGCCCCGACGACGGCGGGAACGGTGGCGGACATGGACACGAGTGAAGGCCTTCGGGGAACCGGCCTCGGCCTGAGCATTGTGCGAGCCCTGGCGAATGCGCGTGGTGGAACGTTGCACGCGTCCCACGCGCCCGAGGGCGGGGCCGCGATGGTGATCAGCTTCCCCCTGCATATGCCCAGTGAGGTCGCCCCGTTTGTTCGTGGGGTTGCCTCAGACTCCCTTCTCACTCGACCCGCGCCGCTGAGTGAGCGGCGTGCGTCTCGCAAGCCCCTTTCGGTGATGCCCCCCGCGGGATCCTGAGCCACAGGGGGACCTTCGACCTTGTGACCGGGCCCTCGGACGGGCAGCATCAGAGATGCCAACGTCCCACCGGGGTTCGGCCTAAGCGCGGAGGTGGCGGTGAACGCTGTGGTCAGGCTCTCTCGCACGGACTTCGACGCTGTCGTCATGGACCTGGACGGGGTCGTCACTGACACCGCTTCCCTGCACGAGATGGCGTGGAAGCGCATGTTCGACGGGTTCCTGGCTACCTGTCCACCGCGGCACGGAGAGGACCACCGGCCGTTCGAGAACGAGGACTACCGGCGTTTCGTCGACGGCAGGCCCCGCTTCGACGGCGCGGCCGGCTTCTTGACATCTCGGGGCATCGAGCTGTCCCTGGAGAAGATCCACGCCCTGGCGCTTCAGAAGGACGTCGACTTCCAGGACCTCCTGCGACAGGAAGGCGCGAAGCTCCTGCCTGGCGCAGTGTCTCTGCTCACCGCGCTGCGCCGTGCTGGATTCCGTACGGCGATCGTGTCCGCGAGCCGCAACTGCGCCGCGGTTCTGGGCCGGGCCGGCATCACCGAGATGTTCGATGCGCAGGTGGACGGTCTTGTCGCTGCTGAGCTCGGGCTGCCGGGCAAGCCGGACCCGGCGGTCTACCTCGAGGCAGCGGGGAGGCTGAGGGCTCCACCAGAACGGTCCGTGGTGGTCGAGGACGCGCTGGCTGGGGTGGAGGCGGGACGTCGCGGCGGCTTCGGCCTGGTCATCGGGGTTGACCGTGCCGGACATGGACCGGAGCTGCTGGCTCACGGTGCAGACGTCATCGTCGCCGATCTCGCAGGTGTCGACGTGACGCAGCCATCCGCGGCGGAACGGCCACGGCCGTGAGCGACTGGGTTCTCGCCTACGAGGGGTTCGACCCGGCATACGAAGGTCTGCGCGAAGCCCTGTGCACGCTCGGCAACGGGTACTTCGCCACCCGCGGAGCGGCACCGGAGTCGAAGGCGGACGGGGTCCACTATCCCGGCACCTACGTGGCCGGTTGCTGGAACCGGTTGAGGGACGAGGTCGACGGACAGGTCATCGACAACGAGAGCATGGTGAACCTGCCCAACTGGCTTCCGGTCACCTTCGCGGTTGACGACGGCGAATGGCTCGACCTCGGTCAGGTGGAGCTGCTCACGGCGCGCCAGGAGCTGGACCTTCGACGTGGTGTCCTGACCAGGTGGCTTCGCTTCCGTGATGCGCGCGGACGGCTCACCGCGCTGACCCAGCGGCGCTTCGTGCACATGCAGCGGGCGCACCTGGCCGGGCTGGAGACGACCGTCACAGCAGAGAACTGGTCGGGTCTGTTGCACATCCGTTCGGGTATCGACGGGACGGTGCAGAACACGGGCGTGGACCGCTACCGGAAGCTGTCCAGCGACCACCTCCTGCCGATCGACCAGGGCGGCGCCAGTCCCGACACCGTGGTGCTGACCGTCGAGACGAGCCAGTCCCGGATCAGGATCGCCACCGGAGCTCGGACCCGGGTTCGGCTCTCGGGTGAACGGTGCGACCCGCCCCGGCAGGTGCGGACCGAGCCCGGCCTGGTCGAGCAGGAGATGGCGGTGGCTGTCACGGCCGGTCAGGAGGTGACGGTGGAGAAGGTGGTGGCCATGCACACCGTGCGCGACTGGGCTGTCTCGGAGCCCGCCGAGACGGTCGTGGCGGCGCTCGGACGCGCAGACGACTTCGAGGCGCTGCTCGACGAGCACACGCTGGCGTGGGCGCATCTGTGGGAGCGGTTCTACACCGCGCTGGAGGATGGCCACCAGGCCGGTCCGCAGGCGTCGCTCACCATCCGGCTGTACCTCTTCCACCTGTTGCAGACGTTGTCCCTGCACACCCTGGAGGCCGACGCCGGCGTGCCAGCGCGCGGGTTGCACGGCGAGGCCTACCGCGGGCACGTCTTCTGGGACGAGCTGTTCGTGCTCCCCATGTTGACCCTGAGGGCTCCCGGTCTCACCCGTGCCCTGATGAAGTACCGCTATCGCCGGTTGCCCGCTGCCCGCGATGCCGCACTTGCCTGCGGTCTGACCGGCGCGCTATACCCCTGGCAGTCGGGCAGCGACGGCCGCGAGGTGAGCCAGCTGATCCACCTCAATCCCCTGTCCGGCCGCTGGCTGCCGGACGTCAGCCAGCTCCAGCGGCATGCGGGTCTGGCGGTGGCGTTCACCGCGTGGCACTACTTCGAGGCGACCGGTGATCTGGCCTTCCTCGAAGAACAGGGCGCGGAGATGATCCTGGACATCGCGCGCTACTGGGCCGCCCTCGCCACCCATGATCAGGGTCTGGACCGTTACGTCATCCGGGGGGTGATGGGACCTGACGAGTTCCATACCGGGTATCCCGGGGCCGAGGCTGCAGGCGTGGACAACAACTCCTACACGAACGTCATGGCGGTGTGGGTGCTGCGCCGAGCGCTCGACGTCCTCGAGGCACTACCCGCCCGGCGACGGCTCGAGCTCACCGAGAGTCTCGGGCTGCGTCCCAGCGAGGTCAAGCTCTGGCAGCAGATGATCCACAAGATGTTCGTGCCGTTCCATCTCGGCGTCATCAGCCAGTTCGAGGGGTTCGAAAACCTGGAGGAGCTCAACTGGGAGGCCTACCGACAGCGGTATGGCAACATTCAGCGGCTCGACCGGATCCTCGAGGCGGAAGGGCGTTCGGTCAACGAGTACCAGGCCTCGAAGCAGCCCGACGTCCTGATGTTGTTCTATCTGCTCTCCGCGGACGAGCTAGGGGACCTGCTCGGCGATCTCGGCTACACGATGGAGCCGGACCTGATCCCCAGGACCATCGAGTACTACGTCGGCCGCACCTCGCACGGCTCGACGCTCAGCGCGTTGGTGCACGCCTGGGTGCTCGCCAGAGCACACCGGGACCAGTCGCTGGACTACTTCAAGCTCCTGCTCGAGAGTGACGTCGCCGACGTGCAGGGTGGCACGACCGCGGAGGGGATCCACCTGGCTGCGATGGCGGGAAGCGTCGACCTGTTGCAGAGATGCTTCACCGGACTCGAGACGCGCGGCGGCGTGCTGCGGTTCAACCCACAGTGGCCCGAGCAGCTCGGCACCTTCAGCTGCCGGTTGAATTTCCGCGGGAACGACATCATCGTCCGGATCAGTAGCACCCTGCTGCGTGTCAGTGCGGTGTCCGATGACGTCCCCGAGATCCAGGTCAACTGCCGCGGCCAGCTGCTCACGCTGCGGCCGGGGGAGTCGGTGGAGTTCGAGCTGCTGACCGGTTGACCTCGGCGCCTCTGGCACGTCGGGCGCCTCATGTCATGGTGGCGCCGGGGGGCTCAGGGTCTTTGCGACATTGCTCACACGGCGATCGAGGAAGCCTGTGGCGGCCAGCTGGTTGTACGTACCAGCAGTCCAACCAGAGGAGCCACCGTGACAGACCTTTTCTCGCCGTACCAGCTCGGGAGCCTCGAGCTCGCCAACCGCCTCGTGATGGCGCCGCTCACCCGCAACCGTGCCGGAGCGGGTGAGGCTCCGACCGAGCTCGCCGCCGAGTACTACGGCCAGCGGGCGGCGGCCGGGCTCATCATCAGCGAGGGCACACAGCCCTCGGCGGTCGGTCAGGGATACCCGCACACCCCCGGTCTGCACACCGACGACCAGGTCGCCGGCTGGACGCTCGTCGCGGACGCGGTGCACGCGCGGGGCGGCAGGATCATCGCGCAGCTCATGCACGCCGGGCGCATCAGCCACCGGGCGATCACGGGGCTACGCCCGGTCGCGCCTTCAGCTGTCACGCCCGCTGGCGAGGTCTACACAGCGCAGGGCATGAAGGCCTTCGAAACGCCTCGAGCCCTCGAAACCGCTGAGCTTCCAGGTGTCGTCGCGGAGTATGTCGACGCGGCCCGCCGGGCGGTTCAGGCCGGCCTCGACGGCGTCGAGCTGCACGCAGCCAATGGCTACCTCCTCCAACAGTTCCTTGCCGACGGCAGCAACAGACGCACCGATCGGTACGGCGGGTCTCCGCAGAACCGTGCCCGTTTCGTGGTCGAGGTTGCGACCGCTGTGGCCGAGGCCATCGGTGCCGACAAGGTCGGGATCCGGATCTCACCGGGGGGCACCTTCAACGACATCACCGAGACCGAGACCGAGCAGACGTATGCCGCACTGCTTGACGGGCTGAACCCGCTTGGCCTGCTCTACCTGCACGTCCTCGAGGGCCCGGACACCGACTTCCACGAGCAGCTGCGCAAGCAGTGGGACGGCACGGTCATCTTCAACACCGGCTTCACCGGGCCGTCGGACCTCGCCACCGCGCGGGAGGCCGTCGACACCGGTGCCACCGACCTGTTCTGCATCGGTCGCGGCTTCCTGGCCAACCCTGACCTCGTCGAGCGGCTGCGCACCGGTGCCGAGCTCAACGAGCCCGACATGGCGACCTTCTACAGCGGCGGGGCCAAGGGTTACACCGACTATCCGGTGATGTCCGCCTGAGACGGTCCATGATGGATCAGTTGATGACCTCCGCCTGCCGGGAGAAGAAAGTGCTCGGTGGCATCTCGGACAAGGAATGACCATGCCTCCACGACCAGAACCCTTGCTGCCGTTGGGGTTGCGTCTGCATGACCGCCGCGTTGTCGTCGTGGGCGGGGGGCCAGTGGCGCTTCGCCGTGTCGGTGCCCTCCTGATGGCGCGCGCCAAGGTCACCCTCGTGTCGCCCACCGCGGTGGCGGCGTTGGAGGACCTTGCTGATCGCGGCCAGATCGAGTGGCATCCGCGGCCCTACGAGCAGGGTGACCTGCGGGACGCCTGGCTCGCCATGGCATGCACCGCGGACGCCGCGGTCAACGCGGAGGTGCTCGCCGCAGCGGACGAGGCACGCATCTTCTGTCTTCGAGCCGACGACGCGTCGGGGGCCTCGGCCTGGATGCCGGCCACTGGCCGCAGCGGACAAGCCACCGTCAGCGTTCACGGCAACCGCGACCCCCACACCGCGGCTGCCCTCCGTGATGTGGCTGTCGCTGCGGTGGAGGCCGCCTTGCGCCAGGACCCCAGCCTGCCCGCCGAGCGCCGGGCACAGGCTGCCGGGTCATTGGGCAGGGTGATTCTGGTCGGCGGCGGCCCGGGGGATCCGGAGCTGTTGACACTCAAGGGTTTTCAGGCATTGGCGGACGCCGATGTCGTCGTCGTCGACCGGCTGGCGCCGTTGGCAGTCCTGGACGGGCTGCGCGAGGGTGTCGAGATCATCGACGTCTCGAAGATCCCGCGTGGGCGCTTCACGCCGCAGGAGGAGATCAACGAGATC
>DATCNE010000145.1:0-2965 GCA_036565395.1 Dermatophilaceae bacterium | reverse complement strand
CACCTTCGAGTCGTGATCGGTGACCACGACCATTTGCTTGTTATCGGCTAGATCGATCCCGACGATCGCGTGCGTCACCGGCACCAGTTCCCGAAGACGATTCAGTCTTGCGTTCCTATTGCGGTCACCCCGGGAGACTCCATTACCGTTGTTCATCGAACGTCCTCCTCTGCGAATTGGGACATCAAGCCCGTCAAGCGCATCAGGAGGACGTTCCTACGTCCTGGACCGACACGCAGAACGTCTTTCTATGCCGCCACCTGCCGCGGCGAAGGGATGACCGGCAGCCCACCCGGGCCTGCCCACCCAAGCCGGACCCCCGGCCCTGACGAGCGCACCGCCAAACCCGAACTCACACTGAGGAACCGCCCCAACCGAACTGTCACCGCCGCCCACATCGTTGCCGACCACGGCGCCAGCCTCAAGGCCCTCCGGCCGCTACGCGGTCGGGCTCCGCCCGAGCCTTGACCCCGACGCCTATCTCGACGTGCGCGCCGCTAACGAAGACAACCCAAACCCGGGGTCACCAAGGTCTTGACACGGCCCCGCTCCTACAGGGATGACCTGCGGAAACACTGGTGGGCCCCGTCGGGCTCGAACCGACGACCTACGGATTAAAAGAGCGGCCGAAACCCGTTGGGAGGGTTGGTGATCCGCTGTTTCGTGCGTGGTTCGTTGACGCTGGGTGACCCTGCCGGACGGTGTTTCTCACCCTTGTGTGCCACAAATGTGCCACGGGTGCCTCTGACTGATTACTGACCGAGCCGAACCCATTGGCCTATGCGTCCTGCCTGTGACCGTAGCGCTGGCGGGCTGCTTCGCCGGAGGTTCCGACCAGAGAGCCGATGAACGCCCAGGAGTAGCCGCGCTCGCGTGCGTGTTTGACCGCGTCTCTGATCGAGCGTTCGGCATCCGATCGCGACAGGACAGCCCGGCGAAGCTCGGCGAACACTGCTGGGTCGCGTTCGTCTGTCGGTGATGGTTCGTAGTCCTCGAAACGCTTGGCGAGTTCGTCAGCGTGGTCGAGGATGTCTTGGACGGTGCGTGGCATGCTCATTCCTCAGAAATTTCTCGCGTGCTCATCGCCTGGACGATGAGCGTGCTTGCGCTCGCCTTCCGGGGTGGTTCGGTTCGTTGCGCACACCTCCAAACTACTCTGCCGTTGACCCCAGTGCAAGGTAACTTGCACTCTCGTGAACAAGCGTCCGCTGGGATCAAGTACGACAAGACGTCTGGCAGAGAATCGGACGATGTATTACAATTTGTTGTATGAAGACGCTTACGATCCGCACTGATGCTGAAGTTGAGCAGGCTCTCGAGTCCCTGACCCGGGAGGGGCAGTCCCGGTCGGAGGCGACGCGAGCTGCGATCCTGGCCGCCGAACGAGCACATCGGCGCGCGCTTCTGCGAGCCGAGGCTGAGCAACTGCGTAATGACCCCGACGATGTCTCGGCATCGCGGGAGTTGGCCGCAGAGATGGACGCCATCCGTGCGTGGTGACCTATACCGGCTGAAGGCACCCGCGGACGTTCGCGGTCACGAACAAGCCGGCGCTCGCTACGCAGTCGTGGTCCAATCCGACGATCTCCCGCTCTCGACGTGGATAGTCGCGCCGACCTCGACCGGACGTCGGGGCGCATCCTTCCGTCCCGAGATCGAGATCGACGGCATCAAGACCCGCGTGATGGTCGAACAGCTGACAGTTATCGACCCCCAGGCACGCCTGGGTAAGTTCGCCGGCCGGCTGAACAGCATCGAGATGCAGGCCGTCGATGCTGCACTGCAGACGGTTCTGGCCCTTGACTAATTACTGCCGAGATCAGCCAGTTGATGCCTGGTCCTGTGCGTCCAACCAGATTTCATGAGTCGAACGGCCCGCGGACGGACAAACTCGAACCTGAGCAATCGAAGCGGCGATTGCCGCATCAGGATCGAAGGATCCTGATACGGCACAGTCCGCGCGCCTTTGCTCGGGATCCGCGAACCTCTGCTGGATCACCGGTCGCGGTGACTGGGACGACTACCCCGTCCGGCTCCGGCGGCATTGAGCTGGAACACATGGAACACATGGAACACGGCGCAGATCCGTCACGATGTGCCACGACTGTGCCACAGGACCAGTGCTCAGGGTCGGTTCCGCCAGATCAGGACGCCGGGCCGAAGCCGATGACCTGCGCAAACACCGCTTGGCGCCACCGGCCTCGAAACGATGACCTGCGGATTGAAAATGAACAGACTGCTTTGTCCCTCACCATGTGGCACAAAATGTGCCACATGGCCCGTCTCAAGGACGGTTCGGTAGGGGAATGAAAGCAGATCCTAAGCCTGTGACCAGCACAAACGCGTGGTGGGCCCCGTCGGGCTCGAACCGACGACCTACGGATTAAAAGTCCGCAGCTCTACCAACTGAGCTAGAGGCCCGGGGTATGGGAACAACTGTAGGAAAAACGCTAGGAAGAACCCTAGGAACAACCCATACGGATGGACAGCCTAGCGACGCGTCCAGCCAGCGCCTTCGCAGGCCAGCGTGACGTTCCTTTTCGTGCGGCCCATGCGCCAGTGAAGGCCGGGTGGTTGGTGGTGTTTCTTCCCGGCGGCTACGTGGTTGAGTGGGACTGGTGTCGCTCAAGCCACGCCTTCGATGGTTCCGGCTGTCGCACTGATTGCTTTGAGCGCGCCGACCAACTCATCGACGTCGGATCCGCTGAACAGGTCTTCGGGCCCGTGGGGTGCGTGGTCGATGAAGGGCGCCTCGTAGAGCCGGTCGGCGTCCATGACTCTGGCTTCGGTCAGGTGGGTGACGACAACCCAAACGAAGTCGATCTGGGCACGGCTGTAGGTCCGGTCATCTAGGAACCGTGAGAACGCCTCCACTGCGGCGTCACGCTCGAGTCCCACCAGTGAGCGCACGAATCGTCCGAAGCCCTGGGCCTGCTCACTGGCCCGCGCAAGGTCCTCGGGGGCG
>DATCNE010000144.1:0-1771 GCA_036565395.1 Dermatophilaceae bacterium | reverse complement strand
GTGGTGGGCATCGTGATTCCTTCCGTCCGACAGATCGGGTCGATTTGCTAGATCCGTTCGATCGGCTACCGGCTCCCAGGTACACCATCCGGACACTCCCCGATTGCCAGCTCGTTGATCCTGTCTGCCGACACCGTCTGCTCTGCATCCGACTCAGCCGACCTCGCCCCTGAGCCACATCCGACTTGCCCGTGATTCAGGCACAACTACTCGAGTCACACCTCTGGCACCCGAGGCCAGAACGGGCATTATCGCGTTTAAGTTGACATGGGTAGTCAGTGGCAAATCGTGTATCCAGCCGGCAGTAGCCCCATCAGTTGGCGGGCGTCGAACGCCCGTCGAATGACGAGGCGAGAGCGACTGACGATGACGGTATCGATCCGGCGAATGACCCTGGGCAGCGGCTACAAGTACCTTATGGGCTCGGTCGCGCAGTCCGACGGAGCGTCCCAACATGCGTCGGCTTTGACCCGCTATTACGCCGAATCCGGAACGCCACCAGGTCGATTCATCGGCCAAGGCCTCGCCGGTTTGGGCCACGGATTGGGCATCGAACCCGGCGCCCAAGTGACCGAGGAACACCTCTTTCGGATGCTCGGAATGGTCCAGGACCCCCTCACCGGAGAACTGCTCGGCCGACCCCCGAAGGCACAGAAACCGCCCCAAGCGGAGCGGGTGACGACACGGATCAGCGCCGAGACGGCCAGTCTCACGGGCGATCAGCTGGTCGCTGCAGTGATCAAGATCAAGGGCGAGGAACGCACCGCCGAGGCGAAGATGGCCCGTGCCGTCGCCGGATTCGACCTCACCTTCAGCGCACCCAAGAGCGTCAGCGTCGCGTGGGCGCTGGCCGACGGGGGCACTCAGGCGGTGATCTATGAGGCTCACCAACAGGCCCTGGCATACGTCCTGCGTTACGCCGAGCAGTGTGTGTTCACCTCACGATCGGGCAAGCACGGAGTGGTCCAGGAGGAGATCCGCGGGGTGGTCGGGGCGGCGTTCGACCACTGGGACTCACGCGCGGGTGACCCGCAGCTGCACACGCACGTGGTCGTCATGAACCGTGCACAAAGCGAGGACGGCGTATGGCGGACGCTGGATTCCCGGGGCATGTTCCGCGCGACGGTGGGCCTGTCCGAGATGTACAACGGCGTCCTCTCTGACTTCCTCACGCAGGCGCTGGGCTGGGGGTGGGAATCGACCAGACGGCTCCACTCCCAGGTCCCGAAGTACGAAGTTGCGGGCGTCCCAAAGGAGTTGCAGAAGGAGTTCTCAAGTCGGTCGACTGACATCGAGATCGCAACGAACGCGCTGATTCCGGACTTTGTCGCCTCCCATGGGCGGATGCCGAACACCCCCGAGATGCTCAGGCTTCGACAGCGAGCCACCCTGGAGACGCGACCCGACAAGCACGTTCACCCGCTGGCGGAGCAGGTAGAAGGTTGGCGCAAGCGCGCGCAGTTCCTGCTCGACACCGACCCCGTTCCATGGGTCGCAACTCTCAGAGACCGCAACGATCTGCCGCTGCTGCGCGCTGACGACCTCACCAACGAGATGCTCACCGAGGTGGGCGTCATCGCCGTCCAGGTCGTCGCCGAGAAACGCTCGACCTTCTCCCGTGCCAACGTCTTCGCAGAGGTGTTGCGACAGGTCCACGGCGTTCGGTTCGCTTCCGCCGACGACCGGATGGCCGTCGTCGAGCGCACAGTCCAGCTCGCCTTGGCGGACGTGCTGCTCATCAGCGCGCCGGACTTGGCGCACACTGCGGCCC
>DATCNE010000143.1:0-15181 GCA_036565395.1 Dermatophilaceae bacterium | reverse complement strand
AAGTGGGACGGCTTCCGCTGCATCGTGCTCCGCGATGGCGACGACGTGCAGCTCGCCAGCCGAGGCTCCAAACCGTTGACCCGGTACTTCCCTGAGCTCGTCGACGCGGTCCGTGAGCATCTGCCTCAGCGCTGTGCGATTGACGCCGAGATCGTCGTCCGCGCGGGCCGGCCGGGGGCAGAACGACTCGACTGGGAGAGCCTGTCCCAGCGGATCCATCCCGCCGACAGCCGAGTCCAGCGTCTCTCCCGCGAGACTCCCGCTGAGCTGGTCTGTTTCGACATCCTGGCTCTCGGCGACAACGACCTCACCGCAATGCCCTTCGGCGCGCGCCGCCAGCGCCTGGAGTCCGTATTGTCCACGCTGCCTGCCAACGCGCCCGTGCACCTGACCAGGTCCACCATCGACGCCGCCACCGCACGAGACTGGTTCGAACGGTTCGAGGGCGCCGGGCTCGACGGCGTCGTTGCCAAGGACCTGGCTGCGCCGTACCAGCAGGGCAAGCGCGTCATGCTCAAGATCAAACACGCCCGAACAGCCGAAGCAGTGGTCCTGGGCTACCGAATTCACAAGTCCGGCAATGGTGTTGGCTCACTTCTCCTTGGTCTGTATGACGAGAACGGCACCGTCTACAACGTCGGTGGGATTGCAGCATTCACCGACGCCCGGCGCCTCGAGCTGGTCGATGAGCTCGCGCCACTCGTCGTCACCGACGAACATGGCGATGTGGTGAAGGGCTCGACCGACCGCTCCCGGTTCAGCGGCAACAAGGACATGACCTTTGTCAGGTTGCGTCCGGAACGGGTGGTCGAGGTGAAGTTCGACCAGATGGAGGGCCCACGTTTCCGGCACTCCGTGACCTTCCTGCGCTGGCGCCCGGATCGCGACCCTGCGTCCTGCACCGCGGCTCAGGTGGATCGACCCAGGGGTTACGACCTCGAGGACGTTCTCGAGCACTGAGAAGTGTCCGGAGTACTGAGAGCCGGTGCGCGAACGGTCTGCTGCCAAGGAGATGGCTCTGATACCGAGGAACCGGTTCTACTCCCAGGGAGACGGCTCGACCAGGTCATGCCGGGGTGGGCGCACGTCTCCACATCGAGTGCAGAAGACCACCCAGACCCCTTCTCTCTGCTCGCAGGTCAAGGTCCAGGGGGTGTTACACGCGTGGCAGAAAGCGGTCACGGTCCTCGTTCGTTGACGGAGCCCGCCAGAGCGCCGGTGACCGGGCTGCGATTGAACAGTCAGTGAAAGGTCGGGCTGCGAAACCGACAGTGACTGGTCGGACCGTGACTGAATGCTCATCGCATCATGCTCGTACGCGGGTGGGAGAACCGCTACGCCCAAAAGACGTATTCTCGCCGTACGGCGCACCGCGCGACATGCGCAGGGCGAACTAAGGGGACCGTACGACAGGGACAAGCTGCGACGTCGGCGCCGTGGTCACCATCGACCGTTTCGAGCCGCCATGGATCAGGGGAGGTCGGGATCGGGACGCCTCCGGCTGGGCTGGACCCTCCGCGGCTCACCGGGCATCTTCGGGTAGTCCGGAGGAAAGGGCATCTCGCCCAGTCCCCGTTCGTGGACGTCCGCATCCCACAACGCAATCGCGCAGCCAACATCCCCGACTGCCTCAGCCATGCCAAACCAGGCGTCAGCCTGAGCGGCCAGGATGCCAGGAACCGTCCGCACCGTGAAGTCCCGCGCTGACACGTCGCCCAGCTGCTCCCAATGGACGGGCATGGACACCGGCGCACCTGGCAGAGGTCGAGGGCTGTAGGCCGAGGCGATCGTGCGGTCACGGTTGGCCTGGTTGAAATCCACGAAAACCTTCTGCCCGCGTTCTTCCTTCCACCAGGCCGTGGTGACCGTGTCCGGCATACGGCGCTCCAGCTCGCGCGCAATCCCGATGACTCCGTGACGCACGTCCAGGAACTCGTGCGTGGGGAGGACCCGCGCATAGACGTGCACCCCGCGGTTTCCGGACGTTTTTGCCCAACCGGTGAGCCCGATCTCCGCCAGCAGGTCCTTCAGCGCGTATGCCGCCCGCACGGCGTCCGCAAAGCCGGTTCCCGGTTGAGGGTCGAGGTCGATCCGCAGCTCGTCGGGGTTGTCGTTGTTCGCGGTGCGGACCGGCCACGGGTGGAAGGTCACCGTGTTCATCTGCACGGCCCAGACGGCCGTGGCGATCTCGTCGATGACCAGCTGCGGGTGGCTTCGGCCCGAGGGATAGGTACACATCACCGATCGCGCCCACTCTGGAGCTCCCCGCGGAGGGTTCTTGGAGAAGAACTCCTCCCCCTTTATGCCGTTGGGGAAGCGCTGTACCGTGACCGGCCGATCGCCCAGAGCACGCATCATCGCGTCGGCGACGGCCACGGTGTACTCAGCGAGCTCGAGCTTGGTGATCTCGGTGCTGCCGATGTCATTGGTGACCGGCCAGATCGCTCGGTCCGGGTTGGAGATCCGGACGTCACGCACCGCCCCATCAGGTCCTGGAACGTGAAGGACTGTCGCGCTGCTCGCCATGAGCGCGAGCCTATCCGCCATCCTCCAGGAGCGAGTTGGTCACGCGTTGGTATGGGTTGGTGGGAACCCACCACAAACTTCGCAAATGAGGCATACGGTCGGCGAGGGTCGCGGACCCCATCTGACCCACCTCCCTGAAAAGCAGTCAATGTCGGCCTTCAATCTCCGAACGTGTGCAGCCGTCATCGCACCCGTTCTCGCCATAAGCGGTGCGCTATTCACCGCCTCCCCTGCGCAGGCGGTCTCCGCCAACGTCGTGATCTCCGAGGTCTATGGCGGCGGTGGCAACAGCGGCGCCACCTGGAAGAACGACTTCGTCGAGCTCTACAACCGCTCGGACGCCGCCGTGGACGTCTCCGGCTGGGTCGTCCAGTACTACTCCGCGGCCGGCACATCGCCGGCAGGTGGCACGGCCACCCTGAGCGGTTCCATTGCGCCGAAGCACTCCTACCTCGTGCAGATGGCCGCGGGCACCAACATCCTCGCCACGCCACTGCCCACGCCCGACGCGATCGGTACTGCAGCGATGAGCGGCACGAGCGGCCGTATCGACCTTCGTCTGGCGGACACCACCACCGTCGTCGACCGGGTCGGGTACGGCACCGCGACCTTCTTCGAGGGCAGCCCCGCCCCGGGCCTCAGCAACACCACCTCGGCCACCCGAAACAGCCCCTGCGTCGACACGGACAACGACGCGACGGACTTCCGCGCGACCGACCCGACTCCTGAGAACAGCACGGTCGGCATTCCCGGGTGTGCTGTCCCCCCGCCCGTCGATGATCCCGAGACGATCGCGCAGATCCAGGGCGCGAGCCACCCCTCGCCATACAGCGACAAGCGGGTCAACGGAGTCGTCGGAGTCGTGACCGCGGTCGGTCCCAACGGCTTCTGGATCCAGAGCACGACCCTGACGCCGACCTAGCCACCAGCGAGGGGCTGTACGTCTACACCAACAAGGCGCTGATCACCGTCGCCGTCGGTGACAACGTGAGCATCGACGGCTCGATCTCCGAGTACCGTCCTGGCGGTGGCACCAACCTGACCACCACCGAGCTGACCGGCCCGAGGGTCACCGTCATCTCGTCCGGCAACGCGCTGCCCGCCCCGGTTGTCCTCGGCGTCGACCGCGTCGCGCCGCAGCAGGTCATTGAAGAGGGAAATCCCCTGAACGTGGAGTACCTGACCGCGCTCTTCCGCCCCGAGACCGACGCGATCGACTTCTATGAGTCCCTCGAGGGCATGCTCGCCACTGTCCGCGACGCCAAGGTCGTCGGCGCCACCAAGTCCTTCGGCGAGATGACGGTCATCCCCGGCCAGAACGTCGACGCGATCATCACGCCCCGTGGCGGGGTCCTCTACTCCGGCTACGACCACCCCAACGCGATGCGGGTGCAGCTCGACGACGCGCTCCTGCCCAAAGGCGCGATGCCGATGGCCAGCGTGGGCGACTCGATCCCGGGCGACACCGTCGGTGTCATCGACTACTCGTTCAACAACCCCAAGCTTGAGGTCATCGCGACGCCGGTGCTGACGCTTGGCGGACTGCAGCGCGAGATCACCAAGCCCCAGTCCAACAACCAGCTGGCCGTGTCGACCTTCAACGTCGAGAACCTCGCGCCGGGCGACCCCCAGATCAAGTTCGACCGCCTCGCCGGTCAGGTCGTCAACAACCTGAAGAGCCCGGACATCATGGGGCTGGAAGAGATCCAGGACAACAGCGGCGCGGCCAATGACGGCACGGTCGACTCGACCCAGACAACGGACAAGCTCATCGCCGCCATCGTCGCGGCGGGTGGCCCGGCCTACACGGCGCGCTGGGTCAACCCCCAGGACCTGACTGACGGTGGAGCGCCCGGCGGCAACATCCGCCAGGTCTTCTTCTACCGTGCCGACCGCGACGTGGCGTTCGTGGACGCACCGGCTGGCGACGCGACCACCGCAGAGAGTCTGACGATGATCGACGGCAAGCCGCACCTGGCCCTCAACCCGGGACGGATCACGCCCACCAACGCGGCCTGGGGCTCCTCCCGCAAACCCCTCGTCGCCGAGTTCACCTTCCGTGACAAGACGATCTTCGCGATCGCCAACCACTTCGCGTCCAAGGGTGGCGACGACCCGCTCTTCGGTAAGTGGCAGCAGCCGGTGCGTTTCTCGGAGGCGGGGCGTCACCTGCAAGCACAAGAGGTGCGGTCGTTCCTCGATGAGCTCCTCGCGGCTGACCCGAACGCGAACGTCGTGGTGCTGGGCGACATCAACGACTTCGAGTTCAGCCAGACCGTCGACATCATGGTCGGCTCCGGCGCCAACGCCATCGTCGACCTGCCGCGCATGTTGCCGGTGAACGAGCGTTACTCCTACGTCTACGAGGGCAACAGCCAGGTGCTCGACCAGATCCTGATCAGCAAGGCGCTGACGATCGCGCCTCCCGGCGCCAAGTACCCGGCGTACGACTACGACATCGTGCACACCAACTCCGAGTTCTATGACCAGGACTCGGACCACGATCCTCAGGTCGTGCGCGTGGCCATCCGAGGTGGCATCGGCTGACCAACCAGATCTGACAGGCCCGGTATGCCGGGGTGGCCCGGGTGGGAACGTCCACCCGGGCCGCGCTGTTGTGTAAAGCGTGAAGGACCCACACCGAAGGCACTGGTTATCAGCCCTGCGTAGGAGGACTCCCATGAACGACGGCCACACCTATCCCCTGAGCAAGACCGAGGAGCAATGGCGCGAGGAGCTCACTCCTGCCGAGTACCAAGTGCTGCGCGAGGCCGGCACCGAGCGGCCCAACGTCGGCGAGTACACCGACACCCGGACCCAGGGGGTGTACTCGTGCCGCGCGTGCAAGACCGAGCTGTTCCGCAGCGACACCAAGTTCGACAGCCATTGCGGCTGGCCGTCCTTCTACGCCCCGCTGGCCGAGGACCGCGTCGAGTACCTCGAGGATCACAGCATGGGCTCCAAACGGGTCGAAGTCCGTTGTGCCAACTGCGGATCGCACCTGGGTCACGTCTTCGAGGGCGAGGGCTACGACGTCCCGACGGACCAGCGGTACTGCATCAACAGCATCAGCCTGCGACTCGAGCCGGGGCCGAAATGAGCACTGCAGACCAGTTCCGAACCGATCCGCCCCGCGTCGCCGACGAGCGCGACATGTACCAGGCGTGGCTGGACTTCCACCGGGGAACCTTGCTGTGGAAGTGCGCCGGGCTGACCGACCCCCAGCTCAAGAACCCCGCGGTGAGTCCGTCAACCCTGACGCTGCTCGGCCTGCTGCGGCACATGTCCGAGGTGGAGCGGGCATGGTTCCGCAGCCGGGCGGCGGGGCTCGACCTGCCCGATCTGTACTGCGCCGATGACGACGAGGACGGCGACTTCGACAACGTCGCAGATGCCGATGTCCCTGAGGCATTCGCGACGTTCAAGGCCGAGTGCCTGGCCGCTGATGACGCCGTCCGCACTAGGTCCCTCGACGACACCTTTGTCGGCAGGAACGGCCCGATCTCGTTGCGGTGGGTCTATGTCCACATGATCGAGGAGTACGCCCGGCACAACGGACACGCCGACCTGCTCCGCGAGCGCATCGACGGCGCCACCGGCGACTGAGCACGTTCAGCTCAGTCAACGCAGGGAAGCCGCCGCAAGGTAGCCGGCGCGGGGCAAGTCAGGGCAGGGAGTCGACCAACGCCGCAACCTCGACCCGCGGGCCAGTGTAGAACGGCACCTCTTCGCGCACGTGGCGGCGGGTCTCGGAGCCCCTCAGATGACGCATGAGATCGACGATGCGGGTCAAGTCATCAGCCTCGAACGCCAGGATCCACTCATAGTCGCCCAACGCGAAGGACGCGATCGTGTTCGCGCGCACGTCCGGATAGTCGCGCGCCATCTGTCCGTGCTCCGACAGGAGGTTACGACGCTCGGTGTCGTCCAGGAGGTACCACTCGTAGGAGCGCACGAACGGGTAGACGCAGATGAAGTCTTTGGGGTATTCGTCGGCCATGAACGCCGGGATGTGTCCCTTGTTGAACTCGGCCGGACGGTGCAGTGCGGCAACCGACCACACCGGCTCCAGGTGGGCGCCGAGCTCGGTGCGACGGAGCCGGTGATACGCCGTCTGCACGGTGCGGACATCCTCGGCGTGCCACCAGACCATGAAGTCGGCATCCGCCCGGAGGCCGGCGACGTCATAGACCCCGCGCACCACGACACCCTGCTCGGCTATGTCGGCAAAAAGCGCCTCAACCTCCGCTGCGACCTTGGCGCGATCCTCGGGCAAGGGACTCGTGACCTTGAACACCGACCACATCGCATAGCGGATGCTGTCGTTGATCTCGCGGATCTGGCTGGCTGAAGGCTTCGGGCTCATCTGGTCATTCTTACTCATTCCTACCCGACGACCTGACCGTCTCACACGTGGGTCAGAACCCGGCTGGGGCGCCCCCGGCCCTTCTTCGTCCCCGTGACCGAATCGACACCGCCGGGAGTGGAACGAACGGGGCCGTCGGCCGCTCCAACGGGAATACCGTACGAACAGCGATCGTCCTCCGGAGGTCTGCCATGAAGATCACGTTCCCCCTCAGCAAGTCCCGCTGCCACGCTCGGCACGCTGATCCCACACGGCCTCATCTTCCCACCGGAAAGATCGTCGCCGCGGGCGCCCTCACGGCGCTGTTGCTCTCCGGCTGCAGCGCGGGCGGCTCGTCCAGCACCAGCCATGACGCGGCCGTAGGCGGCGGCGCGCCTGCCCAGGGGGACACGCGGGTCAACGGCGCTCCCGAGGCCAAGTCCGGCGCGGTGGCGCCAGGCGCCCCGGCCGATGCGGCCAAGCCCGGGTCGGCCGCGGTCAGCGTCGGGCCCAAGCTGACCAAGAGCGCCAGCCTCGAGCTGCGGGTCAAGGACATCAGCGTCGCCGCAGCCAAAGTGCGCAACATCGCCACCGGGCTGCAGGCCCAAGTTCTCAGTGAGCAGATCGGAACGGGAGGCCCGGGCGACCCGGTGCCCCTCTCCGGCAACGAAGGGTCCTCCAGCCAGCCCGGTGACGCGTTCGGTTTCGGCACCCTGACCTTGTCGGTGCCGGCGGACAAGCTGGACACGGCCCTCGACCAGCTCGGGAAGATCGGCACTGTCTTGGCGCGCGACACGTCCTCGCAGGACGTCACCTCGCAGTACGTCGACACCGAGAGCCGGCTGAAGACGATGCACGCCAGCGTTGACCGCGTGCGCGCGTTGATGGCCCAGGCCAAGGACATCGGTCAGGTCGTTGCGCTGGAGAGCGAGATGAGTCGGCGACAGGCGGACCTGGAGTCGTTGGAGTCACAGCTCGCCGCACTCAAGGACAGCGTCGAGCGCTCCACGTTGGCGGTATCGCTGAGGACGCCCGGGAACGAGACCGTGACAGACAACGGTTTCCTCGCCGGTCTGCGCTCAGGTTGGGACGCGTTCGCGGCCTCGGCCGAGGGCCTGTTCACCGGCATCGGTGCGGTTCTGCCGTTCGCCGTATTCTTCGCCCTGGTCGGCTCACCACTCGTGTGGTGGTTGCGCCGCCGCCGCACGAGCCGGCCGCAGGTCGCCTCCGCACCCGTTGTTCCTGCTCCGGTTGCTCCCGCACCGGTTGCTCCCGCACCGGTTGCTCCTGGGCCGAGCGGTCCAGAGGCTCCGTGAGAGCCGGTCAGCGGGCGGATACCTCGTGGACCAGCTGGACGACGCGGGTCAGCACCTCGGGGTCGGTCTCCGGCAGGACGCCGTGGCCCAGGTTGAAGATGTGTCCCGGCGCCTGAGCACCCTCGGCCACGATCGATCGCACGGCCTTCTCCAGAGCCGACCACGGCGCGAAGAGCAGGGCTGGGTCCAGGTTGCCCTGTACGGCATACCTATCTCCGAGGCGAGCGCGGGCGTCGGTGAGGGAGGTGCGGAAGTCCACGCCCACGACATCCGCGCCGGCGGCACCCATCGAGGCCAGCAGCTCGCCGGTGACGGTGCCGAAGTGGATCTTCGGGACGTCAAGATCGGCCACGGCCGACAGCGCCACCCGCGAGTGAGGTTGGACAAAGGTCTCGTAGTCCGCGCGTGACAGCGCGCCCACCCATGAGTCGAACAGCTGCACGACCGATGCCCCTGCCTGTGCCTGCACGCGAAGGAACGCGCCGGCGATCTGTGCCAGACGCCCACACAGCTCATGCCACAGCTCCGGGTCGCCATGCATCATGGCCTTGGTGTGTTCGTGGTTCTTGGACGGCCCACCCTCGATGAGGTACGACGCGAGGGTGAACGGCGCACCGGCGAAACCGATCAGCGGCGTGGCGCCCAGCTCCGCGAGCACCATCCCCACGGCCTCGGTGATGTACGGGACGTGCTCGGGCGTCAGCTCCGGAATACGGTCGAGGTCGGCCTGCGTGCGGAACGGTTGGGCGACCACGGGCCCCACCCCCGGGACGATGTCTAGATCGACGCCGACGGCGGCCAGCGGCACCACGATGTCGCTGAACAAGATCGCCGCATCGACCCCATGCCGGCGAACCGGTTGCATCGTGATCTCGGCGACCAGGTCAGGCCGACGGCAGGAGTCGAGCATTCCCACGCCCTCGCGAACCTTGCGGTACTCCGGCAGCGACCGGCCCGCCTGCCGCATGAACCAGACCGGCGTGTGCGACACGCTCTGACGTCGGGCGGCGCGGACCAGTGCACTGTCGTGGGGGCTGTTCGGGGAGTTCGTCACGTGCAGATCCTCCCACGGACGACCCACGAGTCAGACCGCGATGGCGACCACCCCGACCAAGGTGAGCCCGACACCGACGGCCTGCACGCGGCGCAACCGTTCGCCCAGGAGCAGCCTCGCCCAGAAGAGGGTCGCCACGGGGTACAACGACCCAAGCACGCTGGCCACGCTGACCATGCCGCGCGACGAGGCGAACGCGAAGAGACCGTTCGCGGTGACGTCGCCCAGCCCGATGACCGCGAGCACCGGCAGCTCACGCACGCGGGTGCCGCCCACCGAACGGGCCACCAGCCCCGCCACGAGGAACATCGCCACGCTGGTCAACCGCATGCCCCACAGCGTCTCCAGCAGCGCGTAGCGGGCCCCGCGGTCGAGGCTGAAGAGCGCCACCCCGAAGAACGCCGCGGCGGCCGCAGCCAGGATCACCGGTCGCGGTGGCACAGCGCCGGCCAGCTCGGGCCCTGACGCCAGGGCCGCACCTGTCACCGCGATCGCCATGCCGAACCACGCGGTGGTGCTCGGATGCTCTCCGGTGAGCAGACCGAGCAGGACAGGGACGAGGGCACCCAGGGATGAGATCGGTGCCACGACCCCCATCGTCCCGGAGGCCAGCGCCGTGTAGAAGCAGACCAGACCGGCAGCGCCGGCAGCGCCAGCGGTGGCGGACCAGAGAGCGCCATTGCCGGTGAAGGATGCGGCAAGACCCTCGTGTCGCACCAGCAGGATGATACTCAGCGCGACCAGGGCGAAGGCCTGGGTGACGGCAACCACGGCGGGCGGCGACATGGTCCGGGCCTTGAGCCCCGCGAAGAAGTCCGAGGTGCCCCAGCATGCGCTGGAGAGCAGGGCGAGCAGAGGCAACATCGCTGCACCGTATCCCGGCGTGCCGGAACGCCATCCCGGGACCTCTCGACATAGGCTCGAGTGGTGGGCACTCATAGCGTCCCCGGCGAGAATCCCGCCGAATTCACTCAGGCCCTGCGGGCCCTGCGCGAGGTCCAGCTGCGCCCAGAGGTCCGCGTCGAAGAGGTCCCCGCGCCCAGCAGGATCGCCCCGTACGCCGTGGCCCTGACCGCGGAGGTCGTCACCGCCGGCCTCCCCGCCGAGGGTGACGAGCTGGCCTCTGGCCGTTTTGTCCTTCTGCACGACCCGTCCGCGCCTGAGCCGTGGGACGGGGTCTGGCGCGTGGTCACCTTCGCCCGCGCTGAGCTCGAGCCCGAGCTGGCCAACGACCCGATGCTCGGCGGCGTCGGCTGGTCATGGCTGATGGACGCGCTCAAGGCGCGCGACGCCCCCTATGCCGCCGAAGGTGGCACGGTCACCCGCGTCGTGTCCGAGAGCTTCGCCGCCCTGGGGGAACGCAAAGCCACGGTGGAGATGGAGATCCGTGCATCCTGGACCCCGACCGGCCCCGACCTCGGTGTCCATCTGCAGGTCTGGTCCGATCTGCTGTGCATGATCGCCGGTCTGCCGCCATTGCCCGAGGGCGTCGTGGCGCTACCGGGACGGCGCCGCTGAACAACGGCAAGTGCTACCGACCGACGCTCTTGGCCCGCAGGTCAAATAGTCCCTGCCCCTGCACGTCAAATAGATTGGCCTCGTGAACACCGGATCCAGCGCCTTCCCTGAGCCAGCCGACTCGTCGGTGGGCGCCATCGAGCGCGATGCCGACTTCGCCGGTGAGGACGTGCTCATCGCTCCGGTCCTGGTTGCCCTGAACATGCCCGCGGGTGGCGTCCCGGACGTGGTCGTGGACGAGCGTGGACTGGTCCGCGCGGCCAAGCTCCTCGCTGCTGGCACCGGTCCGGCGGCGATCGACGCGGAGCGCGCGTCCGGCTACCGCTATGGCCAACGGGCATATCTCATCCAGATCCGGCGCGAAGGCTCGGGCACCTGGCTGGTCGACCCGATCGCGTGTCCCGATCTCTCGCCCATCGCAGACGCCCTGACCGATGTCGAGTGGATCCTGCACGCCGCCACCCAGGACCTGCCGTGCCTGGCGGAGGTTGGCCTGCATCCAACGCGGCTGTTCGACACCGAGCTCGCTGGACGGCTCATCGGTCTGCCGCGGGTCGGGCTCGCTGCCGTCGTCGAGCACTATCTCGGGCTCACCCTTGCCAAGGAGCACTCGGCTGTCGACTGGTCGACCCGGCCACTGCCGGAGCCCTGGCTTCGATACGCGGCCCTCGACGTCGAGGTACTCGGCCAGGTCCGCGATCTCATGGCCGACGACCTTGCGGCTCAGGACAAGATGGTGTGGGCCGAGCAGGAGTTCGACGCACTCACCCGGTTCACCGGCCCACCAGTTCGGTTCGAACCCTGGCGTCGCACGTCGGGGATGCACAAGGTCCGCAACCGCCGCGGTGCCGCCATGGTCCGTGAGCTGTGGCAGACGCGGGAAGAGATCGCGATGGAACGCGACGTCTCGCCCGGCCGGGTCCTGCCCGACGCCGCACTGATCGACCTGGCGCTCAAATCCCCGAAGACGGACGCCGACATCCATGACGGCCCCAGCGCGAGGTCCGTTCGCCGATACCAGCGACAGCTCCTGGCGGCACTCGAACGGGCACGCCATGTGCCTGAGTCCGAGCTGCCAGCTCTCGCCCGCCGCTCGGACGGCCCGCCACCGGCCCGTGCCTGGCCCGATCGCGATCCCGTCGCGGCAGCTCGCCTGGCCCAGGCCCGAGCAGCGCTGGGAGAGTTCGCACTAGCCCGCAACATCCCGATCGAGAACGTGGTGTCCCCCGACTCGATCCGCCGGGTGCTGTGGTCTCCCCCACCTGACCCGACGCTTGAGTCCCTCACCGAGGAGCTGCGCGCGCTGGGGGCCCGTCACTGGCAGATCGACATCGCCGGCCCCATCCTCGAGGAGGCCATCAACCGGCCCGTCGAGGTTGCGACCGAAGTGGCTGGCGGGGTTACGGTGGAAGTTACTGACGAGTAGCATCGCTCTCGTCAACCGCAGTGCGATCCCGCGATCGCCTGTCGACAGTGTCTGGCCACCTGCCCAACCACCTGCCCAACCACTCGCCCAACCCAGGGAGACCCAGTGCCCCGCACTCTGCGTGAGGTCGTGTTCGTCGATGGCGTGCGTACGCCGTTCGGCAAGTCCGGCGACAAGGGCATGTATGCCCAGACGCGCGCCGATGACCTCGTCATCAACTGCATCCGCGAGCTGTTGCGCCGTCACCCCGAGCTGCCGCCGCACCGGGTCGAAGAGGTCGCGATCGCCGCGACCACCCAGATCGGTGACCAGGGTCTGACCCTGGGCCGGGTGGCGTCGCTGCTGGCCGGTCTGCCCAACACCACACCGGGCTACTCCATCGACCGCATGTGTGCCGGTGGGATGACCGCGGTGACCAGCGTGGCCTCCGCCATCGCGTTCGGCTCGGCGCAGATCGCCATCGCAGGGGGTGTCGAGCACATGGGGCGCCATCCGATGGGCGAGAGCGTCGACCCCAACCCGCGGATCTTCTCCGAGAACATCGTCGACCCGTCCGCCCTGGTGATGGGCGCGACCGCCGAGAACCTGCACGACCGCTTCCCGGGTCTGACCAAGGAGCGTTGCGACGCCTACGCCGTCGCCAGCCAGAGCAAGCTCGAGAAGGCGTATGCCGACGGCAGGATCACGCCCGACATGGTCACCGTCGCCACCCGTCATGCCGAGCTCGGGTACGGCCTGGCCACGAAGGACGAGCCCCCACGGCCCGGCACCACCCTGGAGAACATCGCCGGGCTGAAGACCCCCTTCCGTTCCCACGGCAACGTCACCGCTGGCAACAGCGCCGGACTGACCGACGGTGCGACCGCCTGCATCATGGCGTCCGCCGACGCCGCCGCAGAGCTCGGGCTGCCCGTGCGGATGCGCCTGGCTGCCTATTCGTTCGTGGGCGTCGAGCCCGAGTTGATGGGCATCGGGCCGGTGCCCGCCACCGAGAAGGCCCTCACGCAAGCCGGTCTCACCATCGAGGACATCGGCCTCTTTGAGCTCAACGAGGCCTTCGCCGTCCAGGTGCTCGCCTTCCTGGACCACTTCGGCATCGCCGACGACGACCCCCGGGTGAACAAGTACGGCGGCGCGATCGCCACCGGTCACCCCTTGGCCAGCTCCGGCGTCCGGCTGATGACCCAGCTCGCCCGCCAGTTCGAGGAGAACCCTGACGTGCGTTACGGCCTCACTGCCATGTGCATCGGCATCGGCATGGGCGGCGCCGTCATCTGGGAGAACCCTCACCACAGCGACTATGGCAAGGAGCTCGCCTCCACAACTCACACGACCCAGGGAGCTGTGGCCTGATGGGCATCAACACCACGAACACCGACGCGAGCACCATCGACTCGGAGACCATCAGCTTCGCCTCCATCTTCCCCGACGAGGTCATTACCAAGGCGCTGGCACGCGACATCGCACTGCCCCGCGGTGCCGGCACGTTCGTGCTGATCACCCTGGACAACGGCTTCGACCACACCAAGCCCAACACCTTCGGCCCCGCGAGCCTGGCCGGTCTTTCCGGTGTGCTGGACACGCTGCGCGATCGAGCCGAGGCTGGCGAGATCGTCGGAGTCGGTGTGACCGGCAAGCCGTTCATCTTCGCGGTCGGCGCAGACCTGACCGGAGTTCCCAAGGTGACCCGGCGCGACCAGGCGCTGGCCATAGGACAGCTCGGGCACACAACGTTCGAGCAGCTCCGGACGTTGCCAGTCCCGACCTTTGCGTTTGTCAACGGCGCGGCCATGGGTGGCGGCGTCGAGATCGCGCTCAGCGCGGAATACCGGAGCATCTCTTCAGGCGTGCCCGCAGTGGCTCTGCCCGAGTGCTTCCTGGGCCTGGTGCCCGGCTGGGGCGGCTGCTACCTGCTGCCGAACCTCATAGGAGTCGAGAATGCTCTGAAGGTCATCATCGAGAACCCGCTCAACACCAACCGGATGCTCAAGGGGCCGCAGGCGTTCGAGCTCGGGATCGCCGACGCGCTCTTCGAGCCGGTCACCTTCCTGGAGGACTCCCTGGCCTGGGCCGCCGAGATCATCACCGGCGTGATCGTGGTGGACCGCCCTGCGATCGACCGCGACCATGCCAGATGGGAAGGAGCTGTCGCGGCAGCCAGGGGCTTGGTCAAGGCCAAGACCGGTGGCGCTGCGCCCGCGCCGCTGCGTGCCCTCCAGCTCGTATCCGCGGCTCGCACCGTCATGCGCGAAGAGGCTTACGCTGCGGAGGACGCCACGCTCGCGGACCTGCTGATGGGGGACGAGCTGAGGAGCAGCCTCTACGCCTTCGACCTCGTGCAGAAACGGGCCAAGCGTCCTGCGGGGGCGCCCGACCGCTCACTAGCCCGCCCGGTCACCAAGGTCGGGATCGTCGGCGCGGGGCTGATGGCTAGCCAGCTGGCCATGCTCTTCGCTCAGCGGCTCGAGGTCCCGATCGTGATGACCGACCTCGACCAGGGGCACATCGACAAGGGCGTGGGCTACGTCGGTGCCGAGATCGACAAGCTGCTCGCCAAAGGTCGGATAGGACCCGACCGTGCCAACCGCCTCAAGGCACTCGTTCGCGGTTCCACGAGCAAGGACGACTTTGCCGATGCCGACTTTGTCATCGAAGCGGTGTTCGAGGACCTTGCTGTCAAGAAGCAGGTGTTCGCTGAAGTCGAAGCAGTCGTCGGTGCCGGCTGCGTGCTGGCGACCAACACGTCCTCGCTCCCGATCACCGAGATGGCCGCGGACCTGCAGAACCCCGAGCGGGTCGTGGGCTTCCACTTCTTCAACCCGGTCGCGGTCATGCCCTTGCTGGAGATCATCAAGGGCAAGAAGACCGACGACGCCAGCCTCGCGACCGCCTTCGCCACGGGGGCGTTGCTGAAGAAGACGACGATCCTGGTCAATGACTCGCCTTCCTTCATCGCCAACCGACTGCTGGGACGGTTCATGGGCGAGGTCGGCCGC
>DATCNE010000142.1:0-1943 GCA_036565395.1 Dermatophilaceae bacterium | reverse complement strand
TGGTCAGGCCGCCACGAGAGCGCCCGATGGCGTGATCGTCGGGTTCGTCCCCGCTACCCAGCGATTCCTTGTAGTTCGACCGAGCCCCCTGTGTGCGCCGTTGCCTTCAGCTCAGACCTGGCAGCGGTCGCCCCGTGCTGGTGAACACGCGCGATCGTGGAGTCGACCGAGACGTTCCAGTCGATCTCGCCGTTGGCATCCGCCTGGACCTGCAGGGCAAGCAGAACCTTGTCCCACGTCCCGTCCTTGCAGAAGCGGGCGTGCCGCTTCCAGACCGTCTGCCAAGGGCCGAACTCCGCCGGCAAGTCCCGCCAGGCCAGGCCGGCCCGCAGCCGGTAGATCGACCCCTCAACCAGCAGCCTGTGAGGCGTCATCGGCCTGCCCATCACGCCCTTCAGGGGCGGCAGCTCTGGCTCAATCCGAGCCCACATCTCGTCAGACAGCACAACAGTTCGCGACATCACTCGATCATCGAGCCGGAACCCCGCTCAACATGGGAGACACGCCCTAGTACTACAGCCGCACTTATTCTAGGCTCGGTGAGCGTGTCGTCTGTGTGAGACTGGGATTCACCGGCATGTTGGTTGTGTGACTGGTGAGGTGGATGTGGCCGAGGTGGAGGCGTGGGCGTCGGGGCTGGCGGAGGTGCATGCCCGGATCGCGCCGCGGTTCGCGCGCTCGGAGCCGCGCGAGCGGGTGCTGGCTTACGTGCGGGGGTTGTTGGCGCCGCTGGAGAAGAAGAACTCGTGGACGCTTGCCGAACGGGCCGGGGAGGCGATCCCGGACGGGATGCAGCGGCTGTTGGCCTACGCCGATTGGGACGCCGAGGCGGTGCGCGATGATGTGCGTGACTACGTGGTCGAGCACCTGGCTCCTGGACCCGGCGAGGCGGCTGGGGTGTTGGTGGTCGATGAGACCGGGTTCTTGAAGAAGGGCACCAAGTCTGCCGGGGTGGCCCGGATGTATTCGGGGACCGCGGGTCGGATCGAGAACTGTCAGATCGGGGTCTTCCTCGGTTACGCCACGCCTGCTGGACGGACGTTCTTGGACCGCGAGCTCTACCTGCCCAAGGAGTGGGCCACCGACCGGTCACGTCGCGCCGAGGCGTGGGTCGGCCAGGATGTGGAGTTCGCGACCAAGCCGGAGCTGGCGATGGCCATGATCGGGCGTGCGTTGGACGCGGGTGTGCCGGCTGGCTGGGTCACCGGGGACGAGGTCTACGGCCAGCACTCCAAGCTTCGGATGATGCTCGAAGAGCGTCAGATGCCTTACGTGCTTGCGGTTCCGGTCAATCAGCGGGTGATCGCCACCATCGAGGGTCGCGTGAGCGAACTACGCGCGGACGCCCTCGCAACGCATCTGCCCGCGCAGGCGTGGAAGAAGATCTCCGCCGGTGCCGGCTCCAAGGGCCCCCGGCTCTACCACTGGGCCCGAGCCGCGATCAGACCGCTGGAAAACGATGACAGCTACTGGCTGCTGGTCCGACGCAACCTGGCCGATCCGAACGACCTCGCCTACTACCTGTGCCACGGCCCCGAACGCACCCCGCTGCGTGAACTGGTCCGCGTCGCCGGCGCACGCTGGGCCATCGAGGAGACCTTCCAGACCGCCAAAGGCCAAGTCGGCCTCGACCAGTACCAGGTCCGTCGCTACGACTCCTGGTATCGACACATCACCTTGGCGATGCTCGCGCACGCCTTCTTGACCGTCACCAGCGCCGACGCCGGCGCAAAAAGGGGGGTCCCCAGACCCCCGCCGAGGACCTGATCCCGCTCACCGTGCCCGAGGTCAGGCGACTGCTCGCCGGACTGATCTGGCAGCATCGACCAGACACACACGCGGTCCTGGACTGGTCACACTGGCGACGTCGACATCAAGCACGCGCCCGACGATGTCACTACGCCAGCCGAGGCGCCGTTCCATAAGTGCGGCTGTAGTACTAG
>DATCNE010000141.1:0-2116 GCA_036565395.1 Dermatophilaceae bacterium | reverse complement strand
TCCGGATACGGCCCCGTCGGCGCGTATCTTGCCGAGCGCTTCCCCACCGCGGTTCGCTCCAGCGGATACGGGATGAGTTATAGCCTCTCGATCGTGCTCCCGGCGCTCTACCCGTACTACCTTCCCCCGCTGCAGAACATGCTTGGGGAGCACGGCGCGATCGCCATACTCCTCATCCTTGCTGGCCTGCTGGTGCTGACCGGTGGATTGACCGGCCCTGAGACCAGCAAGATTCGACAGCTGCAATAACGACCCTGGGGCATGACCCTGGCCCCACCACCCCTTCACGCCAGAACCCGGAGGACCTCATGACCGACGCCAACTCCGCCCGAACCAAGGTCTACACGCATGGCGAGCGCCCCGACGTGCGCGTGCCATTCACGCAGGTGCACCTGAACGACTCCCCCGGCCCGACGGGCCCACAGCCCAACGCACCGTTTCGCCTGTACGACACCTCCGGCCCGGGCGGCGTCCCCAAGCAGGGCTTGCCGGCGCTGCGTGCGGCCTGGGTGCAGGGTCGGGATGACGTTGAGCCGTATTCGGGTCGCGGGCACAGGCTGGCCGATGACGGTCGCTCCGCCCAGCGCCGCGGCGCGGCCACGCGGGAGTGGCAGGGTCAGCGGGCAAACCCGTTGCGCGCCAAGGCCGGCCGTCGGGTCACGCAGATGCACTACGCCCGGCAGGGCCAGGTCACGCCCGAGATGGAGTTCGTCGCGATCCGCGAGGGCTGCGACGTCGAGCTCGTTCGTGCCGAGGTGGCAGCGGGCAGGGCCATCATCGCGGCCAACATCAACCACCCCGAGAGCGAGCCGATGATCATCGGCCGGGCGTTTCTGGTGAAGGTCAACGCCAACATCGGTAACTCTTCGGTGACCAGCTCCATCGCCGAAGAGGTCGACAAGCTGACCTGGGCCACCAGGTGGGGGGCCGACACGGTGATGGACCTGTCCACCGGCGATGACATCCACGCCACCCGGGAGTGGATCCTGCGCAACTCCCCTGTCCCGATCGGCACCGTCCCGATGTACCAGGCGCTGGAGAAGGTCGGCGGTGATGCGAGCAAGCTCAGCTGGGAGATCTTTCGCGACACCGTGATCGAACAGTGCGAGCAGGGCGTGGACTACATGACGATCCACGCCGGGGTGCTGCTGCGTTACGTCCCGATGACCGCCTGGCGGATCACCGGCATCGTCAGTCGTGGCGGGTCGATCATGGCCGGCTGGTGTCTGGCCCACCACCAGGAGAGCTTCCTGTACACCCACTTCGACGAGCTCTGCGAGATCTTCGCGCAGTATGACGTGGCGTTCAGCCTGGGGGACGGCCTGCGTCCGGGGTGCGTGGCCGACGCGAACGACGCGGCGCAGCTGTCCGAGCTGCGCACCCTGGCCGAACTGACCAAGCGTGCCTGGCAGTACGACGTGCAGGTCATGGTCGAGGGCCCGGGCACGTGCCACTGCACCTGGTTGAGGAGAACGTGCGGCTGCAGCAGGAGTGGTGCGACGGGGCGCCGTTCTACACGCTCGGTCCGCTGGTCACCGACGTCGCCCCCGGCTACGACCACATCACCTCCGCCATCGGGGCGACCACGATCGCGATGCACGGAACCGCGATGTTGTGCTATGTCACGCCCAAGGAACACCTCGGCCTGCCCAACCGCGACGACGTCAAGACCGGGGTCATCACCTACAAGCTCGCGGCGCACGCCGCGGACGTCGCCAAGGGCCACCCCGGTGCCCGGCTCTGGGACGACACGCTGTCCAAGGCGCGGTTCGAGTTCCGATGGAACGACCAGTTCAACCTCTCCCTCGACCCCGACACCGCGCGCTCCTTCCACGACGAGACACTGCCGGCCGAAGCGGCCAAGACCGCGCACTTCTGCTCCATGTGCGGGCCCAAGTTCTGCTCCATGCAGATCACCCGCGACGTCCGCCGGTATGCCACCGAGCACGGGCTCGATGAGGAGAGCGTGCTCGCGGCCGGCATGGACCACAAGGCCGCCGAGTTCACCTCCGCCGGAGCCGAGGTCTACCTGCCCGCCAACCAACTCACCGTCGCGACCCAGCAGCGAGAACCTGTGTGACTTCCGTCTCGGCACGAGGTGGCTCGGAGGACGACG
>DATCNE010000140.1:0-1563 GCA_036565395.1 Dermatophilaceae bacterium | reverse complement strand
ATACAGAATTTGGAATGCGATCGTCGGCAGGACAAAGAGGTCGATCGCCGCGATGCCGTCGACGTGATTGCTGAGAAACGTCCGCCAGCCCTGAGACGGTGGCCGCGAGTGGCGGCACATGTACCGAGCGACCGTCGACTGGGCGACCTCGAAGCCGAGCTTGAGCAACTCACCATGAATACGCGGCGCGCCCCAAAGTGCGTTCGCACGGCTCATCTCGCCAATGAGCGTGCGCAGCTCAGCCGAGGCCTGCGGTCTGCCAACACGGTTGTGGGATCGCCAGCGCCAATACGCCCGAAACCCAGCACGGTGCCAGCGAATGATGGTCTCCGGCCTGACAATTGCAACCGCCTCAAGGACGGACGGAAACCAGCGATAGAGCCAAACAAATAGAAAACGATCCGTATTGTTGAGGTGCGGTCGCTTCGGCGTTCGCCGGCGAAGCACATTGACCTGTTGCCGCAGGACCAGGTTTGCTGCCTCCAGCTTTGCTCTCGACCTGAAGAGCGAAGCCAGGACGCCAAGAATCAGCTTGAGCAGATCAGTCATCAGGCCGCGAGCTTACCCCGTCCGTTCCCTGCGTCTACGCCGAATCGAATTTTCGGTACACACAGGCGTCGCTCACGTGATCATCGCGCTGTGACCATAGGCTTCCAGCTCGCCGCCGATCCTCGATGCCGCATCGGCGTTGTCGGCGTGGTTGATCTGTATGCGCTTGCAATCCTCTACTTCGCGGCCTATGGACGGCGCGAAACCGAGTTTCGTCAATGCCGGCCCGTTTTTGAACGGGCCGGCCCTTCATTTCACAACAAGGCCTTCCCGATGCCCGGCATGTTGACATTGAAAGAGCTGCAGGAGGCCGTGGCCGCCGGCGAGATCGACACGGTCGTGGTCTGCTTCCCCGACATGCAGGGCACGCTCGTCGGTAAGCGCTTCCAGGCCGAGAATTTCCTCGAAAGCGCCTACGAGGAAACCCACGGCTGCGATTATCTGCTCGCCAACGACATCGATATGGAGCCGGTGCCGGGATATGCCGCAGCCAACTGGGAGAAGGGCTACGGCGATTTCGTCATGAAGCCCGACCTTGCGACGCTGCGGCGGATACCGTGGCTGCCGGCAACCGCGCTGGTTCTGTGCGATATCGTCGACCATCACCATCACGAGGCGGTCGCACATGGCCCGCGCGCGATGTTGCGCAAGCAGATCGCGCGACTCGCCGCGATGAACATGTCGTCGTACTTCGCTTCGGAGCTTGAGTTTTATCTGTTCGACGAGACCTACGAGTCGGCGCAGGCCAAATCCTGGCGCGATATCAAGACCACCGGCAGCTACATCCAGGACTATCACGTCTTCCAGACGACCAAGGAGGAGGGCGTGATGCGGGCAATCCGCAACGGGCTGCAGGGAGCCGGCATTGTGGTAGAGAACTCAAAGGGCGAATGGGGACCGGGCCAGGAGGAAATCAATGTCCGATACGCGGACCCCCTGACCATGGCCGACTGGCACGTGATCCTCAAGAACGGCTGCAAGGAGATCGCCCACTCGCTCGGCCAGGCGCTGACC
>DATCNE010000139.1:0-20246 GCA_036565395.1 Dermatophilaceae bacterium | reverse complement strand
CGAACGCCCGCAGCCGAAGACCCGGTTCCTCCTCGCGCATGGCGTTGTACACGTTCAACAGCGCCGACCCGGTTGCGAGGTAATGGGCGATGTAGTTCCCGAACTCCGAGAACTGGTTGAAGATCACGTTCTCCGGGTCTTGGGCGAGCTCCTTGCACTTGTCGTAGATCTCTTTGACGTTGCTCTCGGTGCCTGGCGTCCGGATGATGTCGGACGGATCGGCGACCCAGTCCTCCAGCCAGGCGAAGCGCTCGCGGCTCATGCCCTCCGGCAGCACGGCCACGCCACGGCAGTTCATGATCCGGGAGATCGCAACCCCACCCCTGCAGTAGTTGCCGGTGGACGGCCAGATCGCGCGGTGGCGCGTCGGGTCGAACTGCCCGGTGATGACCCGTGGCACCAGGCATCCGTAGGCGGCGAGCACCTTGTGGGCGCCGATCATCGGAAACCTGTTGCCAAAGGCCACGACGATGCGCGCGTCGACGCCCGTGAGCGCCTTCGGGAGCACGACGTGTGCAGGGACCGCCGCGAGGCCTCGGCGAGAGTCGTCGTTGTACCAGTTGACCCGGAACAGGTTCAGGGGGTGCGCATCGTCCGGTCCGACCCCGGCCAGCGCCTCGCGAACCTTCGCTGGGACCCGAGAGGGGTCGGCGAGCTGCGAGAACGTGGGGAGCGCGATGCGAGCCTCACGAAACCGGGCGACCGTGTTGTCGTAGACGGACTCGTCGACGAGGTCGCGCTCAAGTCCAAGTGCCTGCATGGGGGACTCCTTCGTGTGGGCTACTACACCAGCGTTGGGCGACACCGCCATCCCGAACCTACCCCCCGTCGCGATGTTCGCCGTGGCGGCCACCGCGAGCGCCGGGCAGCGAGGAACCTGTCGGAGTATGGGCAGCGCTGCGGGGCCAACGCTGCGAAACCAGGCGGGACCGGATCAGCTGTCAGTGCCGATGATCTCCCGGTAGGCGACCGGGTCGGTGATGCCCTCGGTGACGAAGATGATGACGTCGTCCTGAGGGCCGAGGCCCATACCCTCGGCATGCGCGAGCAGGCCGGCCAGTCCGGCAGCGCCGCTCTCACCGGCTTCGATCCCGTCGTCGTGCAGGAGCCGCATGGCGTCCCGCGCGTCGTCGTCGGTGACGGTGACGAAGACGTCATACCCGTGAAGTACGTCATCCCACGCGACGATCGACGGGGTGCCACAGTTCAGGCCGGCCATGATCGAGTCCTGCGGCTCGGAGATCGTCGTGATCCTGCCCGCCTCAGCGCTGGTGATGATGCAGTCGGCTCTGGTCGGCTCGACCCCGACGAGCAGCCGTGCCGGACGCGAGGCGAACTGGCGCGTCACCGCGGCGCCGAAGGCCCCGACCCCCATCTGGGCGGCCACGACCGTCGGCTCGGCGGCGTGCCCGGCCTCGATCTCCTCAACAATCTCCATGAGCATCGTGGAGTAGCCGTCGATCACCCAGCCGGGGGTGTCGGTGTAGCCCTCCCATGACGTGTCCGAGATGACGACGTGCTTGTCGTCGCTCAGCGCCGCGCTCGCCGCGATCGCCTGGTCGTACCCGCCGCTCACGATTCGCACCTCGGCCCCCTCGCCGGTGATCGCCTCGATCCGGCTCACGACCGTCCCGGCCGGAACGACGATGATCGCGCGCAGGCCGAGGAGCTTGGCCATCCGGGCCACCGCCCGGCCGTGGTTGCCGTCGGTCGCTGCCACCAGGGTGAGGTCGGGCCCGTGGGCCGCCACGGCTTCGCGCAGCCCGTCGAGGGTCGGCTGGGCGGCGACAGGCTGCCCGAGGTGCGCCATGACCGTACGGTAGGTCGCCCACGACGCCCCGAGGATCTTGAAGGAGGGCATGCCCAGACGATGCGACTCGTCCTTGACCCGAACGGAGCGGACACCGAGACGCTGTGCCGCCTTCGGTGCCGGCCGCAGCGGGGTGGAGGCAAAGCCCGGCAGCGACGGGTGGAATGCCGGGTCAGCGATCCCCGCCTTCGAGACGCTTGCGCGGTCGGCGTGGGCATTGCGGGTGAGGCGCGGAGCAGTCATCAACATCAGCCAATCATCGATTTGGTTTCCAACGGGTATTCCAACGGCATCAGTCAACGGCGTCAGCTTTTCGTGGCGCGGGCCTGCTTGTAGTACGTGTCCTTCAGGGGCAGGCTGTATCGCCGCAACCCGTCGCGGTTGTAGTACGCCTGGGCGCAGGCGGGGGCAGTCGGAACCAAGCAGATCTCGCCAATTCCCTTGGCCCCGTAGGCGTAGGGGACAAGTCCGGGTGACCTGACGAACCGAACCTCGATCTCCGGGGTCTTGTTCGACCGGAGGAGCCCGAGCTGGCCGAAGCGGGTCTTCGGGTAGCCGCCCTCGACGATGAACTCCTCCGTCAGCGCGTAGCCGAGGCCCATCACGACGCCGCCCTCGATCTGGCCCTCGGCAGCCTGCTGGTTGACGACCGTGCCCACGTCGAAGGCCGCGATGACCTTCTCGACCTCGCCCTTGTCATCCAGGACCACGAGCTGCGCACCATAGCTGTATGCCACGTGGCTGACCGGGTTCGGCTTGCTGGTGCCCATCGCGTCAGTGGGAGGCGAGAACTCACCGAAGAACTCCCGGCCCTCCAGCCGGTCAAGGCTGTCGACCTTGGCGAGCGCGTCGCGCAGCTGCTCGGCGGCAAGCCGGACCGCCTCACCGGTGAAGAGCGTCTGCCGGGAACCGGTCGAGGTCCCGGAGTCCGGGGTGCGCGCCGTGTCGGGCAGCTCGAAGACGATCCGGTCAGGAGTGATGTCGACCGTCTCGCTGAGCATGTGCTCGGCGACGGTGCCGATGCCCTGGCCCATGCAGGACGCGGAGGTGCGGATGTGGACCTTCCCGTCCTCGACGGACAGCATGCATCGCCCGGTGTCGACGAGGCCGACACCGAGGCCCGTGTTCTTGATCCCGATGGCGAGGCCGGCCCCGGGGTACCTGTAGAAGTCACCCTTCAGCGACTCCAGGCACTCGGCGATGCCCACCGCGTCATCGACGATCTGGCCGTTCGGCAGCTCGTCCCCGGGTCGGACCACGTTGAGGTAGCGGAACTCCCAGGGGTCAAGGCCGGACATCTCGGCGAGCTCGTTGACGCAGCCCTCCATGGCGAAGATGCTCTGGGCGACCCCAAATCCGCGGAACGCGCCGGAGACCGGGTTGTTCGTGTACATCGCCAGACCCAGGATGTCGACGTTCTGGAAGTTGTACGGTCCGCCGGCGTGCGTGCAGGCGCGCTGGAGGACGGGCCCGCCCAGCGATGCGTATGCCCCGGTGTCCGAGATGAGGATGGCTCGCAGGGCGGTGAGGCGCCCGTCCTCGTCGCAGCCGACGGTGAACTCCATGTCCATCGGGTGCCGTTTGACGTGGTAGTCGATGCTCTCCTGACGGGAGAACTTCACCTTCACGGGCTTCTTGGTGTGCCAGGCCATCAGCGCCGCGTGGTGCTGCACCGACATGTCCTCCTTGCCACCGAACCCGCCGCCGACAAGCGTCGCGGTGGAGCGCACCTTCTCGGGTGGCAGCTTGAGCATTCGCGAGACCTCACGCTGCTCGTCGTAGACCGACTGGGAGCTGGTGTAGAGCCTCAGTCCGTCCTCGACCGGCTCGGCGACTGCGCACTCGGGCTCGAGGAAGGCGTGCTCCTGCCACGGGACCGTGAACTTGCGCGTGACCACGTGGGCCGACCTGGCCAGCGCGCCATGGACATCACCGCGGCTGAGGTGCTCCAACGCGCAGACATTCCCCCGCTCGTGGATCATCGGCGCGTCCCCTCGCAGGGCGTCCTGGGGCGTGGTCACGGGTTCGAGCTCGGTGCAGTCCACCTCGATCAGGGCGAGGAGCTCGTCGAGCTTGTCCTCGTCCGCCGTCGCCACCAGGGCGAGGGCGTCACCCACATAGCGCGTGGTGTCGCCGACGCGAATCATCACGTCCCAGTCGTCGACGATGTGGCCGATCTTGTTCTCCGGGACATCCTCGGTAGTGAGGACGGCGACGCAGTCCGGGTGGGCCTTGGCCTTGCTCGTGTCGATCGCGTTGACAAGGGCGCGGGGATACTTCGTGCGCAGCGCCTTGGCGTGGATCATTCCGTCAAGACGGACGTCGTCGGCGAAGAGCCCCGTGCCCAGGGTCTTTTCGGCCGCGTCCGGTCGGTGCGCCCGGTCGGTCATCCGGATGCGCGCGTTCGAGGCAGTAATCGCCATGTCGTCCCGGAGCATCTGCCCGGCCGACAGGATCGCGTCCTCGACCTTCTTGTATCCGGTGCAGCGACAGACATCCAGGCGGATGCCCTTGGAGACGTCGTCACGGGTGGCGTCGGGGTTCTTGTCCAGGAGGGCCTTGCCCGCCATGACCATGCCCGGGATGCAGAAACCGCACTGCACGGCTCCCGACTCGCCGAACGCCTCGACGTACACATCCTTCTCGCGCTCGCTGAGTCCCTCGGTGGTGATGATCTCCTGGTTCTCGAAGGTGGACGTCTTGCGCGAGCAGGACTTCACGAGCCTGCCGTTGGCGATGACGACGCACGTCCCGCACGTCGCGTCGTCGCAGCCCTCCTTGACCGAGAGCATCCCGATCTCGTCGCGCAGGACCGAGAGCAATGGCTTCTCGCCGGCTACCAAGTAGTCCTGGCCATTGACGCTGATCTTCATGACGGCGCTGCTCCCTTGCTATCTGATGTCGCTGTCGGGTGGGCCGCAGGCCACGAACTCCCCGGGGGCCAGATCGTCCGCGAGCGCCCCGTCGCGAACGGCGTGGTGGCCGCGGAGGAAGACGTCGCGCACCCGACCCTGGATCTGGAGGCCTTCGTATGGCGTGTGGTCCACGTTGTCATGGAGCTGGTCATGACTGACGGTCCAGCGTGGTCGGGGGTCGTAGACGACGATGTCGGCGTCACTGCCAGGCAGCAACGTCCCCTTCCGGGGATAGAGGCCGAAGTATCTCGCCGCGTTCTCCGCCGTGACGGCAACGAATCGCTCCGCCGAGATCCGTTTCGCCGCCACGCCGTAGGTGTAGAGGAGCGCGAGCCGTAGCTCGATTCCCGGCGCACCATTGGGGATTCGGGTGAAGTCGGTCGCCTGGTCCTTCTGCCCGTGCAGGTTGAACGAGCAGTGGTCCGTCCCGACGAACTGGATGTCGCCGTCGGCGAGCCCGGCCCAGAGTGCGTCGAGATTCTCCGAAGCGCGCAGCGGTGGGCTCATGACGTACGCCCTGACCTCCAGGTCGTCGTTCTCGGCTGTGCCGTAGAGGCTGTCGTCGAGCAGGAGGTACTGGGGACAGGTCTCGGCGACCACCTTGGCGCCCCGGAGACGCGCCCGACGTACTTCCTCGATGGTCTCTCCAGCGCTGAGGTGGACGATGTAGTGCTGGGCGTCGAGCAGCTCGGCGATCGTGCTCAGCCGGCTGAGCGCCTCGCGCTCCAGGGCCGGCGGTCTGGTGCCCTGGTGGTAGAAGGCGCCCGAGTGGCCGCGATCCAGCTCCTCGCGGACGAGTGCATCGATCACCAACCCATTCTCGCAGTGGAAGCCGATGGTGGCACCCGCACGAGAGCTTGCCGAGAGGGCGGCATAGATCTCGTCGTCGTCGACCATCATCGAGTCCCGATAGGCCATATACATCTTGAACGAGGTGATCCCGGCCTCGACGACCTCGGCCATCTCGTCGGCGAACTCGGGGCGCCACTGCGTCATCGCCAGGTGGAAGCCGTAGTCCGTGACGGCGCGGTCCCGGGCTTTCTCGTGCCACCTGCGCACGCCGTCCATGAGGCTTTCGCCGTGGAACTGGGTCGCGAAGTCCAGGACTGTCGTGGTTCCACCGGCGAGGGCCGACCGCGTGCCGGTGGCGAAGTCATCGGCCGTGACCATCCCCATCGCCTCAAGGTCGAGATGACTGTGCGTCTCGATCCCGCCGGGCAGGATGAGACACCCGCTGCAGTCAACGACCTGTTCACCCGGCCGAGGCGCCAGGTCACCGATCTCGACGATGCGCCCGTGAGTGAACCGCAGGGCGGCGAGCCGTGATTGCGTCGCAGTGGTGACCATCCCACCGCGCAGGAAAACCGACATGAGTCCGCCCCGCCCTACATCTTCGCCCAGATGCGTGGCGCTCTCTGTGTCGACCGCGCAAAGATGGCCGCCTCGTCCACGGTGAGGATGACACGGTCGCGCATCACCCACGCCCCGTTCACCATCGTGTCGTTGACCTGGGAGCCGCTCATCCCGAACAGGATGTGGCCGCCCGCAGACTCGGCGCTCAGTGGCGTGAAGGGACGGTAGTCCACGACGATCAGGTCGGCGTACGCCCCGGCCTTCAGGACCCCAAGGTCCTTGCGGAAGTACTGCGCGCAGATCTTCGGGTTGTTGATGAATGCCAGCTGCAGCGCCTGCCCGAACCCCACGGTCGGGTCGGCGAGGTGGTCGCTCTGCAGGATCTTGGCGACCTGGGCGGAGGCAAGGATGTCGGCGGTGTAGGCGTCAGTGCCCAGGCCGACACGCAGGCCGCGGGCGAGCATGTCGACGACGGGTGCGACCCCGACCGCGTTGCCCATGTTGGAGTGCGGGTTGTGGACAACGGTCGTGTCCGTGGCCTTGAGGAGCTCGAGCTCGTCGGGGTCGGTGTGGATGCAGTGCGCCGCGATCGTCTCCGGCCCGAGGATCCCGTGGTCGTCGAAGCGCTGGACGATGCGCTTGCCGTATCTCGCCAGCGAGTCCGGCTCGTCGTTCGCGCCTTCGGCGACGTGGACGTGGAAGCCACCGGGGATGCCTTCTTTCGCCGCGCAGGCGGCATCCAGGCTTTCCTCGGAGAGGGTGACGCCGGCGTGCAGCCCGAACAGGCCCTTGACCATGTCCTGATCGCCGGTGTTCACCTTCTTCATGAACGAGGCGTTCTCCTCGATGGCAGCGGCAAGGACACCGGCGCCGTCCCGATCCGAGGTCTCGTAGCACAGGCTGGTGCGGATGCCGATGCGTCCGGCGGCGTCCGCCATGGTCTGCAGCGACCCTGAGACGGCGTTGGGGCTTGAGTGGTGGTCGAAGACCGTTGTCACACCGTTGCGGATGCACTCGATGAACGTCGTGCCGGCGTTCAGCTCGACGTCCTCCAGGGTGAGCAACCGGTCCAGCCGCCACCACAGGTTCTCGAGGATCTCGGTGAAGTCACGGGTCGGCTGGTGGACCGCCATCCCGCGCGCGTAGGCGCTGTACGCGTGGGTATGGGCGTTGACCAGGCCCGCCATGATGACCCGGCCACCGACGTCGATCGTCTCCTGGCCCGGGTGGGTGGCCCGGATCTCGGCCGCGGGACCCACCGCCACGATGCTGTCGCCCTGGACGACGACCGCCCCATCAGGGACGAAGGGGTTCGCCGGATCGTTGGTGATGACCGGTCCGTTGCTGATGATCATGACTGGGCTCCCACGGGTGCGCCGAACATGAACGCGTGGTCCTTCTCGATGGCAGCCAGCACCTTGCTCATCCCTTCGGGGAGATCCACCTGACCAGCCCGGTGCTCACGAACCGAGCCGTCCGGCATACGGGTGAGGTATGTGCCTGCGGTGAGCGGGAGGAACCCCGCATTCGTCGAGTCGTCGAAGCCTGCTCGGGTCCAGAAGATCGTGATCTTGTCCTTGTATGGCAGGCCTGCGTGCGGGCAGAACGTGCCACAGTTGCCGCACTCGTTGCACAGACCGTCGAGGTGGACGATCTGGCGCGGGTCGGCGAACCCGGGCACGGTGATCGCCACATTGGCCCGGTTGGGGCACACCTCGGTGCACACCTCGCAGATGACGTCGCAGGTCAGGCAGCGGTCTCCTTCGGCCTTTCCGTTGATCGCCGCGATCAGCAGCCCTCGCCGTGCGTGCACCTCGTGCTGGTCCCGCTCGACCTTTGCCGGCCTCGTGTCGTAGTCGACGGAGAGGTGTTCCTTGTTCAGGATGGCCCGGACGGCGGTCTTCGCGTCCGCCACGGCGTGCACGATGGTGCTGGGGCCGAGGCGCCCGTCACCGATGACGTAGACGTCGTCGATCGAGCTCTGGAAGTTCGCGTCGACCTCGGCCAGCCCGTGAGCGTTCTGCGCCAGTCCATTCCTCGCGTAGGGGCCGGTCTCGACCGTTGCCCCTGTCGCGCCGATCACCGTGTCGAAGGGCAGGTCCACGAAGGTGCCGAGCCCGACCACCGTGCGCCGGCCGCTGGCGTCCTCGTCACTGAGCCTCATCTGCTCGCTGAGCTTCATCTCCTCACAGTGCAAGGTGGTGCCGTCGTATGCGACGGGGGCGAGCAGCTCGTGCATGGTCAGCCCCTCGGCGCGAACGAGGTTGACCTCGTGCTGCGTCGCCGGCATGTAGGGCTCCGTGCGACGGTAGACAAGGACCGCCTCCTCGACCCCCTCGCTTCTCTGCGCGGTGCGGAGGCAGTCCATGGCGACGTCGCCCGCGCCGATCACGGCAACCCGCTTGCCGACTGTGGCTCCACCCTCGTTGTTGGCCTGCCACAGGAACTCGAGGGCGTCGAGGATGTGGTCGGTCTTGTCAGGGCCCTCACGGACCGGGCTCGGGCTCCTGCCCCACGAACCGGTGGCGATGATGACGTGGGCGAAGGTCTTCTTCAGCTCCTCGACGGAGTAGTCCGGGTCGCAGCTGAAGTGGAACCGGACCCCGAGGTGGACGGCGAGCTGGTAGTCGCGCTCGATCTGCTCACGGGTGATCCGGAAGCCCGGGATGATGTACTTCACGATCCCGTATGGCCCTTCGAGCTTCTCGAACACCTCGACATCCATGCCGTTACGGCGCAGGAACATCGCCGCGGCTATGCCGGCCGGACCGGCACCGATGATGGCCGCCTTCCGGTCGGTGAGCAGCGCGGGCGGCGCGGTGGCCTCGATGAAGGCATCCTGGGCGCCGTCGGCAGCAGCGAGCTTCACGGCGCGCATGTCGATGGCCTGGTCGACGTCCAGGCGCGTGCAGTGATCCCGGCACGGCTCCGAGCACAGCACGCCGAGGATCGTCGGAGCCGTGTTGTCGAAGGCGATCACGTCGAACGCCTTGGTGAGCTCGCCGGCCGCGGTGAGCTTCAGGTACTCGGGGATGCGCTGCTGGATCGGGCAGCCGCCGTCCTCACACGGGGCCTTGTAGCAGTCCGTGAAGGGGAGGGGCGAGTCCGTCTTGCGCGAGCGGATCTTCTCGCGGTACCGCTTGTGGTAGCGCTCGTCGGAGAGAACGTTGTCGACCAGCGCCGCGAGCCGGTCGACGTCGATGCCGTGGTAGTCCGTCATAACCTCTGCAGCGATGCTCGACAGCTGACGGAACCGGGTCACCCCGCCCGGCTTGAGAATCGTCGTTGCGACAGTGACCGGCTGGATGCCGGTGGAGAGGATGTCCTTGACGTTGAAGGCATCGACCCCGCCGGAGAAGGAGATCGGCAGGCCGCCGTCGAACTCGCGGGAAAGCGCGAGGGCAAGGGCCAGCGACAGAGGCAGCAGGGATCGACCCGACATGTACATCTCTGAGGACGGCAGCTCGCCGCGGTTCACGTCGACGGGGAAGGTGTTCGTGAGCTTGATGCCGAACGACAGGCCACGCTCCCCCGCTACTGCCGTGAGGCGACGGAACATCTCGATCGCGTCCGCGTACTGGAGATCCTCGGTGAAGTGGTGCTCGTCGAAGGAGACGTAGTCATAGCCAAGTCTGTCGAGACAGTCCCGGGCGTACTGGTAGCCGAGCAAGGTCGGGTTGCACTTCACGAACGTACAAAGGTGCTTCTCCGTGAGCAGGTGCATGGCGATCCGCTCGATCTCGTCAGCCGGACACCCGTGCATGGTCGACAGAGTGACTGACCTGCTCACCTGAGGACTCAGGTTGTCGAGGTCTTCACGCGTGAAGTGGGAGAGCTCTCCAAGATGCGCCTCGATCCAGGCCCGGCACTCCCGGAAGATTGGGGTGTTCGAGGCGTCAACCACCGCGTCGATGAAGGAGCTGACCTTCTGACCCTTGACCCCCTCGAGGTCATAGCCGACGCTGATGTTGAACCCCACCTCGTCGACCGTGCCGAGCCCCAGCTCCTTGCCCAGCACCGCGATCGCGAAGTACGCCTTGAGGTACTCGTCGTACGCCTCGGCAACGGTGAGCTCGGTGGACCACTCGCAGTTGTAGCCCTCGTCCTCGGCATTGATGCACGGCTTGGCGACCGCCTTGCGCATGTCCTCGCCGTCTACCGTCTGGACGGTCTTCAGCTCCATGAACCGGGCGCCCGTCAGGTAGGCGACGAGGATGTTGTTGGCCAGCTGGGTCTGTGGCCCTGCAGCAGGGCCCACGGGTGATGCCAGCCGGGCGCCGAAGGAGTCCGTGATGAGACGACCGGGCTCGGGGTGCCAGAACTGGTTCGCCTTCACTCCGAAGATCGAACCGTCCAGTCGAAGCTCTTCCAGTGCCCAGCTCATCAGGTGACCAAAGGACAGTGGTTGCATCAGGTCGCCCACGCGAAATCCTTCCCGCCCTGTTCGAGGGCCGACTGTCGCACAGTATCGCCGCCTCCCTCTCAGGCACCAGAGATGCGGAACCGCGCGCCCGACCCCCGTGCGGTTCTTCGTCGTTTCTTCATCGTTCCTCGCGGCTATGGCAGCAACCGGGCGCAAGGGTGGAGGTGTCCCGGAGGAACCGGGCGGACGTGCGCACGAGGGAGGACTTCACCATGATGGGTGGATATGGCAACGCAGGAATGGGTTCGCTCGGATGGCTTGGGATGGGCGTGTTCTGGCTCGTCCTGCTCGGGCTGATCGTGTGGCTGGTCATGCGGTTGCTGCCCGGTGGCAGCGGCGGCGGGACGACCCCCAGCACCGGTGAGTCGACACTCGAGATCCTCGACCGCAGAATGGCCAGCGGCGAGATCGACACTGCAGCCTGGCAGACCCAACGGGCCGCTCTCGCAGGCGCCCAGCGAGACCGGAAGTGACCGTCGTGCGACGTCCCCTGCTGGTTGGGGCGCTGGTGGCAGCCGTGGTCGCCCTGGTCGCATCGGGTGCGGTGGCTGTCGGCGCCCTGCGTGGCGGGGTGGGTCCCGGCGGGCACGGATTCCTCGCCGGCTCTCTGCGCGACGCACCGAAGCTTCCCGGGACCGTCGTGACCGTCTCCCTGCGAAACATGGGCGGACCGATGATGGGCGGCGAGGGCAACACCATGATGGGTCGCGGTTCCATGGGCTTGATCGCCGACCATGCCACCGTGCCCCACGGGACCGTGTCGTTCTTCGTGACCAACGACGGCAGCATCAACCACGAGATGGTCGTCCTGCCGCTTGCGGATTCTCAAGCCGCCGGCACCCGCCCGATTGCCGGCGATGCCAAGGTCGATGAGACCGAGAGCCTCGGCGAAGCATCCAAGACCAATGGTGAAGGTGCCGGCGAGGGAATCGTGCCGGGGGCCTCAGGCTGGATGACCATCACTGTGGCACCCGGACACTACGAGCTGGTGTGCAATCTGGCCGGGCACTACCGTGCCGGGATGTTCACCGAGCTCACCGTTACCTAGTACCGGGTGTCCCCGCTATTGGCGAGGACCTGGCGCCGGACAGGTGCTCGGGTTGGTCAGCCGCTGAGCCAGCCCGAATCCCACGACGACCAGCGCGAGGACGGCAGTGGACACGTCGTACGGCGAGGTGCCAAGCACCACGGCGGCCCCCAGCACGCTCAACGCCGCGACCACCGCGCAGGGCGTGCAGCCAAGCTCAAGCTTGCGCCCGGCACCGGGTCGCGGCAGGTAGGTCGCCAGCGTCGCCGCCGCCGCAAGAGCCATCACGGCGATGATCGCGGTCCATCCCAGCGAGGCTTCTGGCGCCCAACCCCCGGCAGAAGCGATCAGCAGCACGAACAGCAGCGGGGAGAGCACCGCGACGGCCACGAGCCTGCGCAACGGCCACGAGCCTGCCGCGTTCGCGAAGACTGTGCGGGTTGCGAGCCGCTGACCGATCAGCGGCACGTGCAACGCTGTGCCGGCGGGATCTTCGCGAGGACCGAGTCAGCATGCATGCCGCAGCCGGACCAGGTGATCTTGCCGCAGCGTGCGCAACGGGCGGGACTACACATAAGTGACTCCTTGATAGGTTCTGTTCGACGACTCTACTATACCCCCCGGGGTATCTGTCTCTGACACCCTCAAGCTCAGGTTTGTTGCGACGGTTCGGCGTCAGCTGGCGTTGGGCCGGCGGCCCAACACGACGGGGTGCCCCGCACGCGTCCAGGCGCCGGTGCCGCCGCTGACCGAGTACGTGTCATAGCCCGCGCGCATCAGGAAGTTCGTCATCGCGAGGCTGCGGTTGCCGCTGGCGCAGATGAGATAGATCGGTCTGTCCTTGGGGAGCTCGTGAAGCTGCGACGAGAGTTGCCCCATCGGGATGAGCGTCGCGCCGGGGACGTGACCGCCCACGTACTCGCCGGGCTCGCGGACATCGACGACGATCGCGCCGTCGGAGTGGGCGGCGGCGAATGCCGCCACGGGGACCTCACGCATGCTGACTCCGTCTGTGTTGAGAGATATCGAGACTGAGGGTACCGATACCTAGGGGGGTATCCGTCGATGCCAACGTCAACCGATGTCGGGACATTCCGGCGCCGTGACAGCAGCGGCCCGCTCAGGGGCCCAGAGACCCCGGGGCATGTCTCATCCGCCACGGGAATGTCTGTTGACGGTGACACGTTAATACCCCCCGAGGTATACTTCATCCATCGAGAGGAAACCCTATGACCACCCAAGCACTGACCGCGGCATCCTTCGAGCAGACCGTACTCGACAACGACATCGTGCTCGTCGACTTCTGGGCAGCCTGGTGCGGACCGTGCCGGACGTTCGCCCCGATCTTCGAGAACGCCTCAACGACCCACCCCGACATCATCTTCGGCAAGGTCGACACCGAGGCCGAGCAGTCCTTGTCCGCCGGCGCCGGGATCACGTCCATCCCCACCCTGATGGCCTTCCGCGGCGGCATCCTTGTCTTCAGCCAGCCCGGAGCGCTCCCCGCCTCCGCCTTGGAGCAGGTCATCGCAGGCGTCCGCGGGCTGGACATGGATGACATCAGGGCCAAGGTTGCCGAGTCACAAACCGCCAACGCCGCGACCTGACCATCACTCGCGACAACGACCCCAAGGAGCCACGATGGTTGCGCTGAGACCAGAAGAGATGAGCGCCGTGGCCAACCGCCTGCGCCGAGCGCAAGGTCAGATCGGCGGCGTCCTGCGCATGATCGAGGAGGGCCGCGACTGCACCGACATCGTCACCCAGCTCGCCGCGGTGAACCACGCCCTGGACAAGGCCGGCTTCGCCATCGTCGCGAGCGGCCTGAAGCAGTGCCTGACCGAGCCTGACGGCGCAGACTCCATGGACACCAAGGCAATGGAGAAGCTCTTCCTCTCGCTGGCCTGAGTCAAGACAGCAAGCGGCGGTGGGTCAGTCAGGTCGCTGGGGTCAGTCGTCCCACTCGATGAGGACCTGACCGCCCTGGACAGCGTCTCCGACGGCCACATCGACCGACTTGACCTTGCCGTCCTTTGGCGCTGTCACCTCGGTCTCCATCTTCATGGCCTCCAGCACCAGCAAGGTCTCGCCGGACTTCACCTCAGCGCCCGCCTCAACGAGCACCTTGACAACCGTGCCAGCCATCGGTGTGGTCAGAGCGTTGGCGGAGGTTGCCGGGGTCTTGGCCATGCTCGGGGTTATGGCGTAGGGAGACCCGACGCCCACGAGGATGGACCCCAGCGTGGGCAGGGGCTCCTCCTCCACCTCCACGTCGACGTCGAAGACTGACCCGTTCACGGTGATCTGCAGTTTCATTTCGTCCCTCGTCGTGGAATCTGTGTCAGCGGGGCCTGCCGTTCACCGTATCCGTGCAGCTGGGCGTGCTGCTGCTGGACGGTGGCGAGTCCCTGAGTGGCCCACGCGCCGCCACGGCGCAGGTGAACCTGCTTGATGGTGGCGCGCTTGCCCAGATAGGCGGCACAGGCGGCGGAGATGGCCAGCAAGACGTCGTCGCCCACCGCAGGATGGCGCTGGGCCGCCTCTTCCTCCAGCGTCTGAACGCGGGCTGCCAGCTCGGCCACGAGGGCCTTCAGCTCGGCAACGGTGTCAGTGGGCTCATTGGGCTCATTGGGCTCATTGGTCTCGCTCATTGGTGGCTCCTTCAGTCGGGGCGAAGACGATCAGAGCGGGATCAGTCCATACTTCTTCGGCGGACGCAGGTCACGTTTGGCGGTGAGGTTCTCCAACGCACGAGCCACCTTGCGTCGGGTGTCGGACGGCTCGATGATGTCGTCAACCAGACCACGCGCAGCCGAGACGTACGGCGTCGCGAAGGTGTCGCGATACAGCTGCACGAGCTCTGCCCGCTTGGCTTCCGGATCGTCGGCGGCGGCGATCTCTCTTTTGAAGACCACGTTTGCCGCGCCTTGGGCGCCCATCACGGCGATCTCGGCAGAGGGCCACGCGAACACACGATCGGCCCCCAGGTCCTTGCCGCACATGGCCAGGTACGCGCCGCCGTAGGCCTTGCGCAACACCACCGTGATCTTCGGGACGGTTGCCGCCGAGTAGGCGAACAACAGCTTCGCTCCGTGCCGGATGATCCCGCCATACTCCTGGGTGACCCCGGGCAGGAAGCCGGGAACGTCCACCAGGGTGACCAGCGGGATGTTGAAGGCATTGCAGAACCGCACGAACCGTGCGCCCTTGTCGGAGGAGTCGATATCGAGCACCCCGGACAAGGCGATCGGCTGGTTGGCCACAAATCCGACCGTACGACCGGTGATCCGGCCGAAGCCCACGACGATGTTGGGGGCGAACCCCGCCTGGACCTCCAGGAAGTCACCCAGGTCGGCGAGCTTGACGATGACCTTGCGGACGTCATACCCCTTCTTGGGGTCATCGGGGATGATGTCGTTGAGGCTCTCGTCGCGCTCCACGTCGTCATGGCCGGGGATGAACGGCGGCTCCTCGGTGTTGTTGCTCGGCAGGAAGCTGAGCAACTTCTTGGTGATCAGGATGGCCTGGTGGTCATCAGCCGCCACAAAATGGGTCACCCCGGAGTGCGCCATGTGGGCACCGGGGCCGCCCAGCTCCTCGGCGGTCACTGTCTCTCCGGTGATCTGCTTGATCACGTCGGGGCCGGTGATGAACATCCGCGATGCCTCGGTCTGGATGATGAAGTCCGTCAGCGCCGGGGAGTAGGCCGCCCCACCTGCACAGGGGCCGGCGATGATCGAGATCTGCGGCACCGCACCCGACAGCGCGACGTTCTGGAAGAACACCTTGCCGTATCCGGACAGTGAGTCGATGCCCTCCTGGACGCGGGCGCCGCCGGAGTCGTTGAAGCAGACGAACGGGGTGCCGTTCTCCAGAGCGGCGCGCATCGCGGTCGCCACCTTGATCGAGTGCATCTCACCGGCGGAACCACCGGCGACGCTGAAGTCCTGGCTGGCAACGTGCACCGGGCGGCCGAGCACGGCTGCCGCGCCGGTGACCACACCGTCGGCCGGCATGACCGCGGTGTCCATCCCGAACAACGTGGTGCGGTGCTGGGCGAGCATCCCGAACTCTTCAAAGCTCAGCGGGTCGACCAGCTCGGCAATCCGCTCGCGAGCGTTCAGCTTGCCAGCGGCGTGCTGTTTGGCGTGCCGTTTCTCGCCACCTCCCGCGATGACCTCCTCGCGGCGGGTTCGCAGCTCAGTGATCCGCTCCTGCATGGTCATGGACCTCGTTCGGGTTGGACTCTTGGACATAGCCGAACTCAACTTTCCTAGAGGGGCTTCACTGCGACGGAGTTCTTCTTGCCGTTGACAGTGATCTCGTACTTGATCGGGGCGCGGAGAGGACCCGTCTTGGGGTCGGTGATCACGGCGCAACGCTCTGCCTCGAGCTCGGCAGGGTCCTTGCCAAGGTTCAGGGGACCGTCGGCACGGGTGGTGAAGAAGCCCGGCGCCACCTTGGGGAACATGGCGTAGGTCAACACGTCCTCGTCCGAGCCGTCGAAACCTTCGATGGCCTCGGCCTCGGTGCGCAGGGCGGCCCATTCGTTGGCTATGAGGTCAGCCGGACGCGCCGTGATGGTCTCCTTGCCGGTCTGGGCCTTGGCCAGAGCGACAATCTCGGGGTCCTTGTCGCCGATGGTGAAGCCGTAGTACCCGAGCATCAGGTCGGCGAACTCGCCCGTCATCACCTTGTACTGACCCATCATCACGTTGAACACAGCTTGCGTGCCCACGATCTGGCTGGATGGCGTGACCAACGGTGGATAGCCGGCCGCCTTGCGGACCCGCGGCACCTCCTCGAGCACCTCCTTCAGCTTGTCACCGGCGCCCTGAGCCTTGAGCTGGGACTCCATGTTGGAGATCATGCCGCCCGGGATCTGGCTGTCGAAGATGTCGGTCTCGACGTTGAACGAGGACATGAACTGCTTGTAACGGGGCTTGATCTCGGCAAAGTGATCCTTGATCCTGCCCAGCCGCACCTTGTCGAGGTCGGCGATGTAGCCGGTGCCCTCCAGCATCTCTTGCAGTGACTCGGTCGGGTTGTGACCAGGACCCAGCGACAACGAGCTGATAGCCGTGTCGACGACATCGGCGCCGGCCTCGATGGCCTTCATCAGCGAGACCAGGGTGACCCCGGTGGTCGCGTGGCAGTGCACATTGATCTGCATGCCGGGGACCTCGGCCTTGATGGCCGACACGATGTCATATGCCGGCTGCGGTTTGAGCAGGGCCGCCATGTCCTTGATCGCCAGGGAGTCGACGCCGATATCCGCCAGCTCGCGAGCCTGGCGCACATAACCATCAATCGTGTGCAAGGGGCTGGTGGTGTAGCAGATAGTGCCCTGAGCGTGCTTGCCAACCTTCTTGACGGCGGCGATGGCGCGCTCGACGTTGCGCGTGTCGTTGAGGGCGTCGAACACCCGGAAGACGTCCATGCCGTTCTCGGCGGCCTTCTCGACGAAGTGGTCAACCACGTCGTCGCCATAGTGGCGGTAGCCCAACAGGTTCTGGCCACGCAGAAGCATCTGGAGGCGACTCTTGGGTAAGAGCGTGCGGAACATTCGCAGGCGTTCCCAGGGGTCTTCGTTGAGGAACCGGATGCAGGAGTCGAAGGTGGCACCCCCCCAGCACTCGACACTCCAGTAGCCGGCGTTGTCGATGTCCTCACAGGCACCGACCATGTCTTCCATCGCCATGCGGGTGGCCATCAGGCTCTGGTGCGCGTCCCGTAGGGCCAGTTCTGTGACACCGATCGTTCGCTGCGTATCCACGTCGCCAATTATGTCCCACTGGTGAGAGTGGGCACCCACCGGATCAGGGCACAAGGTCCCGCTGATTTGAGCGGAATGAGGATCCGGGCCGAGCTGCGACCGCGATGGTCAGTCGACAGCCGGGGTCAGGACGAAGACCGGGATCGAACGCTCGGTCTTGGCCTGGTAGTCGGCATAGTCAGGGAAGGCGGCGACGCATCGTTCCCACCAGATCGCCTTCTCCTCGCCGGTGACCTCACGAGCCGTCATGTTCTGGACGACCGTGCCGTCCCGGACCTCGACATGGGGGTCGGCGACCAGGTTGGCGTACCAGACAGGGTTCTTGGCGGCGCCGCCCTTTGAGGCCACCGTGGCATACTCGCCGTTGTGCTCGACCCTCATCAGGGGCACCTTGCGCAGCTTGCCCGAGGTGGCGCCGCGCATGGTCACGATGACCACCGGCATGTCCCGCATGGTTGTGCCGGATGTGCCCCCAGACCCTTCGTACTCCTGGACCTGGTCGCGGACCCACTTCGACGGGCTGGGCACGTAGTCATCATTGATGGACATGGCCCCACTCAACACCACGCCCCCCGACGGAGGCCGTGGGCGGGGTCAGCCGGTGACGTCCTTGTCCGAGAAGCGAGCCCACGCGGCGAGCCAGAACACCAGCGCGTATCCGGCAGCCGTCAGCAGCCCGCGGGTCAGGTCGCCCCAGGCGACCGGGTCCCGCAGGAAGTCGCCGAACGACATCCACCAGTGCGTCGGCAGCCACTCGTGCAGCCAGGACAGCTGCGGGATCGAGTCAAGGATGAAGCTCATGACGTTGAGGATGACCACCGCGATGGTGGCACCGATCGGCTGCTCGGTCAGGGTCGAGATGAACAGCCCGATCGCGCCCAACGATGCGAAGCACAGCCCCAGGTAGACGGTGGCCATCACGACCCGAAGGACGGCCGGCCCCATCCCGATCTGCCCTCCCGAGAGCATGGTCATCTCGCCGCCACCGAAGAGGGCCAACCCGGCAGCCGCGCCCACCAACGAGACCCACAGTGTGGCCACCAACGAGAAGATCGTGATCGCGGCGAACTTCACCGCCAACAGCCTCGTGCGATGAACCGGGACCGCGAGCAGATAGCGCAGAGTGCCGATATTTGCTTCGCCGGCAATGGAGTCCCCGGCAATGGTGCCCACGGCCAGCGGGAGGAACAGGCCTAGCTCGATGCTGAGCGAGGACAGCGCGACGAACAGTCCATTGGACGTGATCGAGGCAAGGAAGTCCGGCCCATGCCCCGGCCGCGGGGTCGACACCTTGACGGTGATCGCAAGGATGAGCGGCACCACGGCCAGGATGCCCAAGCCCGCCTGGTTGCGTCGGCGGCCGAAGATCAACCGCAGCTCGGATCGCAGGAAGCGGGTCGAGACATGCCGCAGCGGCCGGGCCGCGGGTGAGGTGGCCAGTTCAGCCGCTGACATTGAAGCCCTCCCCGGTGAGTGACACGAAGAGGTCTTCAAGGCTGGGCTGCGCGACGGCAAACCCGGTCACGGGCACACCCTCATGCACCAGCGCAGCGACGACCTTGTCCGGGGCCAGCGTGCCCAAAGTCCCCACCACCACACCGGATTCGACCGCGACATCGGTCAGGCCGAGAGCACGCAACACCCTTGCCGCATCCCCTGGGCGGTCGGTCTCCACCCGGGCGCGTGGCTCGCTGACCGCTCGCACCTCGGCGATCGGTCCCTGGGTCAACAGCCTGCCGACATGCATCACCCCGATGTGGGTGCACACCTGCTCGACCTCTGACAGGAGATGGCTGGAGACCAGCACCGTGGCACCGTCGTCGGCCAGAGACCCGATGAGGTGACGAACCTCGCGGGTCCCTTGCGGGTCAAGACCATTGGTCGGCTCGTCCAGCACCAACAGCTCACGTGGCGCAAGCAAAGTGCCGGCGATCGCGAGCCGTTGCCGCATGCCCAGGGAGTATGCGCGGTATCTCTTGTCCGCCGCCGCCAGGAGCCCCACGCGGTCAAGTGCGCCATCGACGCGCGCCTTGGTCGTGCGGGGATCGGCATGACGGTCAACAGAGTCCAGCCGCTGGAGGTTGGCCCGGGCGGTGAGGTACGGATGGAACGCCGGCCCTTCGACCAGGGATCCCACGAGCGGAAGGACCTGTCCCGCATTGTGTGGCATTGCCTTGCCCAGCAGACGGTGATGACCAGACGTGGGCCTGATCAGACCGAGCAGCATGCGGATCGTCGTCGTCTTGCCTGAGCCGTTGGGGCCGAGAAACCCGTAGACAGCCCCACGCGGCACGAGCAGGTCGACTGCGTTGACCGCGACCTGAGCCTTGAACCGTTTGGTCAGCCCCGCCGTGGCGACCGCAAACTCGTTGCCCTCAGTCACGAAGCTGCCAGGGCGGCGTACAGACCTTCCGGAGTCACGGCCCCGACCACGATCCGACCGTCATCGGTGAGCAGCGCCGAGAACACGGTGCCGGCCATCAGGTGCCCCGAGCCCCAGCTGCCCGACACCTTGGGGAGCAGCGTGACGAATTTCATCAGCTGGGCGATGGTCTTGTCGGTCGTGGCGCTCGTGCTCCCACTGGTGGTGGCTCTGGCATCAGGCACCGGCACCTTGGCCACCAGAACAGTGCCCCAACCCTTGCCGATCACCGTGGGCATGTCGGCCGAGCCCGGTTGCGGCGCATGCACCTTGGGGTCAGTGGCCCCGGGGCCGGCAACCGCCTTCCCCTCGACCACGGTGGTGCCCGGCGGTGGGTTGAACCCGAACTGAGCGGCGTCGGGGCGGCTGAAGTCCACCGCGCTGAACGCCACCTCGAAGACCGGATCTGCCACCGACTTGGCGAAGACCTGAACCCGCAGCGGGACGTGCTCGGTGCCGTCGATCGCCACCCGGACCTGTGCCACCAGAGACGTCGCCTCCTTGGGCTTGAGCACCAGCT
>DATCNE010000138.1:0-1595 GCA_036565395.1 Dermatophilaceae bacterium | reverse complement strand
TTGGCCTTCAGGCGTTCCGCGATCTCGAAGAGATAGTCGTTGAACTCCTCCGCCACCGGGATGCCGATCACCTGGACGGGAGCCAGCCAGGGTGGGAACGCGCCGGCGTAGTGCTCGGTCAGCACGCCGAAGAAACGCTCGACCGAGCCGAACAGCGCGCGGTGGATCATGATCGGACGCTGACGGGAGCCGTCGTCCGACTGGTACTCGAGCTCGAAACGCTCCGGCAGGTTGAAGTCCACCTGGATCGTCGACATCTGCCAGGTCCGGCCGATGGCGTCGCGAGCCTGGACCGAGATCTTCGGCCCGTAGAACGCAGCCCCACCCGGGTCGGGCACCAGGTCCAGGCCGGAGTCGGTCGCCGCCTCCCTGAGGGCTTCGGTGGCCTTGGCCCAGTTCTCGTCCGTGCCGACGTACTTCTCCTCGTTGCGGGTCGACAGCTCGAGATAGAAGTCGTCGAGTCCGTAGTCCTTGAGAAGGTCGATGACGAAGGTCATCAGCGTCTTCAGCTCGGACTGCAGCTGCGCGGGCGTGACGTAGATGTGGGCATCGTCCTGGGTCATCCCCCGGACCCTGGTCAGGCCGTGCACGACGCCGGACTTCTCGTAGCGGTAGACCGAGCCGAACTCGAACAGCCGAAGCGGAAGCTCGCGGTAGGACCGGCCACGCGCCCGGAAGATCAGGCAGTGGAACGGGCAGTTCATCGGCTTGAGGTAGTAGTCCTGTCCCTGCTTGCGAACCACGCCGTCCGCACTGCGCTCCTCGTCCAGGTGCATGGGCGGGTACATGCTCTCGCCGAACCAGTCGAGGTGACCCGACGTCTGGAACAGGTTGCCCTTGGTGATGTGCGGGGAGTAGACGAACTCGTAACCTGACTCCTCATGACGAAGTCGCGAGTAGTCCTCCATCGTCTTGCGGATGACACCGCCCTTGGGATGGAAGACAGCCAACCCTGAGCCGATCTCCTCGGGGAAGGAGAACAGGTCCAGCTCGGCCCCGAGCTTGCGGTGGTCACGCTTCTCCGCCTCGGCCAACCGGTCGAGATACGCCTTCATCTCGTCCTTCGTCGGCCATGCGGTGCCGTAGACGCGCTGCAGCTGCGGGTTCTTCTCCGACCCGCGCCAGTAGGCAGCAGCCGAGCGCATCAGCTTGAAGGCGTTGCCCAGCATCTTGGTCGTCGGCACATGGGGGCCGCGGCACAGGTCACCCCACGCACGCTCCCCGTCCCGGCGAACGTTGTCGTAGATCGTCAGCTCCCCGGCACCAACCTCGACACCCGCGCCCTCGACCGCCGAGACGGCCTCCGCAGCTCCGCCCTTCAGCCCGATCAGCTCAACCTTGTACGGCTCGTCGGCCAGCTCCTTCAGGGCGGCCTCGTCCGTCACGACCCGGCGGACGAAGGTCTGGCCCTCGTTGATGATCTTCTGCATGCCCTTCTCGAGGGCCTTGAGGTTTTCGGGGGTGAACGGGTCCTCGACGTCGAAGTCGTAGTAGAAACCATCGCGGATGGGCGGGCCGATGCCCAGCCGGGCCCTGGGGTTGATCTGCTGGACGGCCTGTGCGAGCACGTGCGCGGCCGAGTGACGCAGGACTGC
>DATCNE010000137.1:0-10316 GCA_036565395.1 Dermatophilaceae bacterium | reverse complement strand
GGGTTGGCACGGTGGGCGAGGTACGCCTCGAGCGCTGCCTTGGTGACGCGACGAGTTCTGCGGATCTTGATCGCAGGCAGTTCGCCGGTCCGGATGAGCTCGTAGACCGTGGACCGTCCGACGCCCAGAAGTGCGGCGGCGTCGGGCGCGGAGTAGGCCAACGACTCCAAGGCAGCGCCGGGCGCGACGTCCATTGCTCCGTCAGCGGGTCGTGCGGGCATGTCGACGGAACTCTCGAGCAGGTCCACGATCCGGGCGAGCAGAGCCAACATCTGGTCGGTCTCGGTCTGGTTCAAGTCGCGCCTCCCAATGTGTGTTGCCATCTTGCTTGTTCAAGATGTTTGAACAAGTAGAGCATGGCACTAGCGATTCCGGTCGTCTTCGTCGTGTTGCCGGTCACCGTGCTGTTCGCCATCTACCCCGGCGTCGCCTTCCTGAAGCTCTCCATATGACGCCCAGCTGTTCACTGTTGTTCCACGACCCGAAGGACCCCGCATGAACCTGATCCAGTCATTCACTGTCAGCGCCACGGCCAGCGTCGTCGGCGTCGCCCATGTCGTTCTCGGAAGACTCCGGCGGCGCGGATCCGACAACGAACGCGGCGATGTCCCTGGCTGGGTGCTCATCACGCTGATGACCGCCGGGCTGGTCACGATCTTGTGGGCGCTCGCCGCAGACCAGCTGGAGGCGCTGTTCACGGCGGCCATGAACACCGTCACCGGACCCGGCGCACCGTGACCCGATTCGTCACGGTCCGGTGACCGGTGATCGCGAATCCGGTTCCGCCGTAGCCGATTTCGCCATGGTGTCCGGACTGCTTAGCCTGCTCTTCCTTGCCGTCTTCCAGCTGGGACTGGCGTTGCACATTCGCAATACCCTGATCTCGTGCGCATCCGAAGGCGCACGTCTCGGAGCCCGTGCCGACGCTACGCCACAAGACGGGGTGGCACGGGCCAGACAGATGATCAGGGCGAGCCTGGCCGATCGATACGCCGACAATGTCACCGCGATGACGACAACGGTCGACGGGGTCCAGGTGGTTCAGGTACGTGTCCTGGCGCCGTTGCCGGTGTTGGGACCACTCGGACCCGATCACATGCTCTCCGTCCAGGCCCGAGCTTTCTCGGAGAACCAGTGATCACCGTGGGGTCGAAGGGGCGCCGGCTGATCGCCGGGCTGCGGAGTCGCCTGCGTCAGCTCGGGAGCTCAGGGCAGGGCGCGCAGGCCGGGAGCGCCGTCGTGGAGTTCGTCTTCCTTGCGGTCTTGATGCTGGTCCCGTTGTTCTATCTCGTTATGGTGCTCGCCCGTCTGCAGGCCGGGGCGTATGCCGTGAGCGCCGCCTCTCGCGAGGCCGGCCGGGCATACGTCACAGCGAAGGTGTCCGAGCAAGCGCCTGCGCGGGCTCATTCAGCCGCCGGACTGGCCTTTGCCGACCAAGGATTTGAGTCCGAGGGCAGCATCCAGATCCGGTGTGACGGCACGCCCTGCCTGCGTCCTGAGGGTCGCGTCCAGATCACGGCGACACTGTGGGTCCCGATGCCTTTGGTCCCGACATTCTTCGCCGCGATCGTGCCGTTGCAGATACCGGTGTCGGCGACCCACCTGGCCACCGTTGACCGCTTCGGGGGACAGCGATGAAGACGATCTGGTGTGGTCTGCGCCGCGCCGGCAAGAGACGGATGCGATCTGCCTTCGGCTGCCGAGCAGTCAACCCTGGACAGCGCGAACGAGGCCAGATCAGCCTGCTCATCCTCGGGTTCACCGTCATCGCGCTCATGCTCATCATCGGCGGCGTCGACGTGACCGCGGTTCAGCTGGCTCGTGCCCGGATGCTCGATGCCGCCGACGGAGCCGCTCTGGACGCCTCCGACGCGCTGGACAGCGGGGCGGCATACCGGGGCGGCCTGCGGTCTGCGGTGGAGATCAGCGACGCTTCGGTGCGTCAGTCCGCGTCGCAGTACCTGGCCGTTCAGCCGCGACCCCATGGCATCTCCTCGTGGGTTCTGGCCGATGGCACTGGCAGTCCGGACGGGCAGACGGCGGTCATCCGTCTGCGGGGCACCGCCGACATCCCCATCGCTGCCGCCGTTCTCTCGGCCTTCGGTGGCTCCGTAAACATCACCGTCGAGTCGCGCGCCCGGTCTGGACTTCGGTAGCAGTCGGCTAGTCTGACTTGTCGTGGCTGTCGACTTTGCACTGGAGCTCAAGGACCTGCGTTCGACCATGGAGTCGGTGCGCCAGGTCACCGATCTGGACTCGCTACGCACCCAGATCAGCGAGCTCGAGGAGCAGTCCGGCGCTCCCGACCTGTGGGACGACCCGGCCAAAGCCCAGGTGGTCACCAGCCGCCTGTCCCGCGCCAACTCCGAGCTCGAGCGAATCGTCGAGATGGATGACCGCATCGATGAGCTCGAGGTGCTGGTCCAGCTGGGCACCGAAGAGGGCGACGCCGCCACTATGGCTGAGGCTGAGCGTGAGCTGGCCAGCCTGAAGAAGGTCGTCGGTGAGCTCGAGGTCCGCACGCTGCTCAACGGTGAGTACGACGAGCGCGAGGCCGTCATCACGATCCGTTCCGGCGCCGGCGGCGTCGACGCGGCGGACTTCGCCGAGATGCTCATGCGGATGTACCTGCGCTGGGCGGATCGGCACGGTTACCCGACCGAGATCCTGGACACCTCCTACGCCGAGGAGGCCGGGCTGAAGTCGGCCACCTTCGAGGTCAAGGTCCCCTACGCGTATGGCAATCTTGCCGTCGAGGCCGGCACCCACCGCCTCGTGCGCATCTCGCCGTTCGACAACCAGGGTCGGCGCCAGACCTCGTTCGCCGCCGTCGAGGTCATCCCTTTGATCGAGCCGACGGACAGCGTCGAGATCCCGGACAACGAGATCAAGGTCGATGTCTTTCGCTCCAGCGGCCCGGGTGGACAGTCGGTCAACACCACCGACTCGGCGGTCCGCATGACCCACATTCCCACCGGCATCGTGGTCTCGATGCAGAACGAGAAGTCCCAGATCCAGAACCGTGCCGCAGCCCTGCGTGTCCTCATGTCCCGGTTGCTGCTGATGCGTCAGGCCGAAGAACACGCGGAGAGGCAGGCGATGGCCGGTGACGTCAAGGCGAGCTGGGGCGACCAGATGCGGTCCTACGTCCTCAACCCCTACCAGATGGTCAAGGACCTGCGCACCGAGTACGAAGTGAGCAACCCCAGCGCCGTGTTCGACGGCGACATCGACGGTTTTATCGAAGCCGGGATCCGCTGGAAGCGCAGCGCCGAGCGTGACGAGGCCTGAGATGATTCGCTTCGAGAACGTGAGCAAGACCTATCCGCGTTCCAGCCAACCAGCACTGCGTGGGGTCTCCCTTGACATCGAACGCGGGGAGTTCGTCTTCTTGGTGGGTCAGTCCGGGTCGGGCAAGTCCACCCTGCTGCGCCTGATCCTGCGCGAAGAGCGAGCCACCGCCGGCAACGTGCTGGTGGCCGGACGTGAGCTGTCCACCTTGCCCAACCGCAAGGTGCCAGAGCTTCGCCGCGAGATCGGCACGGTCTTCCAGGACTTCCGGCTGCTGCCCAACAAGAACGTCTTCCAGAACGTCGCCTTCGCCCTGCAGGTGTTGGGCAAGTCCCGGCACACCATCAAGGCGGTGGTGCCCGAGACGCTCGAGATGGTGGGGCTCGACGGCAAGGAGAAGCGACTTCCGCACGAGCTCTCCGGTGGTGAACAGCAACGTGTGGCCATCGCCCGGGCCTTCGTCAACAAGCCTGCGATCCTGCTGGCCGACGAGCCCACCGGCAACCTCGACCCGACGACCAGCCTCGACATCGTGCGCCTGCTCGACCGGATCAACCGCACCGGCACCACTATCGTCATGGCAACCCACGACGACGAGATCGTCGACCAGCTCCGCAAACGCGTCGTCGAGCTCAACAACGGCGAGCTCGTCCGCGACCAGAGTCGCGGCGTCTACGGAGCGCAGCGCTGATGCGCATTCAGTTCATTCTCAGCGAGATCTGGATCGGCCTGCGTCGAAACCTGTCCATGGCCACCTCGGTCGCGCTCGTGACGATGGTGTCCGTGCTGTTCCTCGGGCTGGGTGTCCTTTCGCAGCGGCAGGTCGACACCATGAAGGACTACTGGTACGACCGCGTCCAGGTTTCGATCTTCTTGTGCACCGCCAAGTCCGACCTGCCCAACTGCTCCGCAGGCGCCGTCACCGACGCACAGCGCAAGGAGATCCGCAGCCAGCTCGACGCGATGAAGCCGCTGGTCAAGAGCGTGTTCCCCGAGTCACAACAGCAGGCGTACGACCGTCTCAAGGAGCAGTACAAGGACAGCCCGAGCTACCGTGACATCAAGCCCGCGCAGATGCCCGAGAGCTTCCGGGTGCAGCTGTCGGACCCGACCAAGTACGACGTGATCACCAGCTCGTTCATCGGCGCGCCAGGCGTGGGTGACGTCCAGGACCAGCGGCGGATCCTCGACCCGTTGTTCAACGTGCTGCGTGGGCTCTCCTACGGGGCGCTGTCCCTGGCCGGTCTGATGGTGCTGTGCTCGGTGCTGCTCGTGGCCACGACCATCCGCCAGACGGCGTTCAGCCGGCGGCGGGAGACCGGCATCATGCGGCTGGTCGGCGCCTCCGCGTTCATCATCCAGCTGCCATTCATCCTCGAGACCCTCGTGGCGACCATGGTTGGCACGGCGCTGGCGATCGGCCTGCTGTGGGCCATGGTGAAGTACGGCGTCGGCTACCTGGCCGACAAGCTGCCGATCAACTTCATCACCACTACCGACGTGTTGACGGTGAGTCCTTGGCTCGTGGCGATCGCGGCAGGGCTGGCGATGCTTACCGCCTGGTTCACGCTCCGCCGCTACCTCCGGGTGTAGAGGCCCGCTGCGGGTACGATCTGGCACCGCTGGGCTGATCGCGCACCGCTGGGCTGATCGCGCACACCGGGTTCCAGACACGCCGCCCGTGGCGCCGTCGACGTGCCGTGTTGCACGAGGGGCTTGTGGTACCAATGTGGTGATATGAGCCATCTCTTGACTGCGTCGCGACCCGCCCGCCGTTCCACCAGGTTCCGGCTGGTGAGCATGGTCGTCGGCGTCGCCCTCGCGAGCACGCTGGGACTGGCACCCGTGAGCTCGGCCGACACCAGCGGCGACAAGAAGAAGCTCGATGCCGACATCGTCCAGCTGCGCCTCGCGCTCGAGGACACCTCCAAGATCCTTGCCAATGCCTTCGTCGAGCTGCAACGGATCAGGGCGGAGCTGCCCGGGGCACAGCAGGTGCTGACCGAGGCTGACGCCGCACAAGTCGTGGCGGATCGGCACAACGCCGACGTGGCCACGGCGCTCGCGGTCGCCCGGGCCAACGAGGCCAAGGCCGCGGACGCGCTCGCCCAGAACTCACGCGACACCCAGGCGGCCCAGGACCAGCTCGGCAACATGGCCCGCGACGCATACCAACAGGGTGGGGTCTCTGGTCTGTCCATCGCGCTCGAGGCCACCAGCCCCGAAGACTTCACCAACCGCCTGGTCATGATGGACACCGTCATGCGGGTCCGCAGTGCGACGCTGCGCGGGCTGGACACCATGCGGGCCGAGGGCAGGGCCGTCACGGCTCACCTGGTCGCTGTTCGTCAGCAGGTGGCAGCGCTGAAGGTTGAGGCAGAGGCTGCTCTGGCCCAGGCCAACGCAGCGCGCGAGGTCGCAGCCGCAGCCAAGACCAAGCTTGACCTGATGAATGAGGCCCAGACCGCTTACGCCGCAACGGTGGCCGCCAGGAAGGCCACCGAGATAACGAACATCAAGACGATGCAAGCACAGTCGAACGCCTTGGCGCGAGTGCTGGCCGCACGGGCCAGGGCCGCTCGGGCCAAAGCGGCACGCGAGAGGGCAGCCGCAGCGGCTGCGGCTCGTGCAGCCCACCGAGCTGTGCCTCAGTACGCGCCGTTCGGCAGCACCAACGGGTTCCTGAGCCTCCCGGTCGACGCCCCGGTGTCCTCGGAGTTCGGCATGCGCTTCCACCCCATCTGGCAGCAGTGGATTCTGCACGCCGGCATCGACTTTGCCGCCAACTGCGGGTCGCCGGTCTACGCCGCGGCGGGTGGCGACGTCATCATGGCCACGCCGGAGTACGCCTCCGGCGGCTACGGCAACCGGTTGGTCATCGACCACGGCTACCAGCGTGGCGCCTATCTCACGACGACCTACAACCACCTGACCAGCTTCGTGGTCACCTCGGGTCACGTGGCGCGAGGCCAGCTCGTGGCCTACTCCGGCACGACGGGGACCTCAACCGGCTGTCACTTGCACTTCGAGACCCGTGAGGACGGAACACCCGTCAATCCGCGCCTCTGGTTGTAGACAACCGTTTGCTCACTTCAGGCCGGTTTACTCAGTTGAGGCCGGTTGGCGGCCCCGGTTTCGGGCTCCGCAGCGGCCTGAAGTGAGCAAAGGCTGGTGCACATGAGCCACCTCCGACCGGTAGCGTTAGGGTTCACGTCGCACCATCGCCTGATCATCGCCCCAATGGCGCCGGCGCTGATCCACGCACGCGACGCACACGTGATCTGACGAGGGGATGGCGACGGTGGCCAAGGAGAAGGGCCAGAAGGTCGTGGCGCGCAATCGCAAGGCGTACCACGACTATCTGATCGAAGAGACCTTCGAGGCCGGCATGGTGTTGAGCGGTACCGAGGTCAAGTCGCTACGCGCGGGCCGGGCCTCGCTGCTAGACGGCTTCGCGACCGTGCGTGACGGGGAGATCTGGCTCGAGGGCGTGCACATCCCCGAGTACACCGAGGGAACCTGGAACAACCATGCCCCTCGTCGCCGGCGCAAGCTGCTCCTGAACAAGCAGGAGATCGCCAAGCTTGTCCAGAAGACCAAGGAAGGCGGCCAGACCATCGTTCCGCTGTCCATCTACTTCAAGGACGGCTACGCCAAGGTCGAGATCGCCTTGGCCAAGGGCAAGCGCGAGTACGACAAGCGGCATACGCTGCGGGCGAAGCAGGATGAGCGCGAGGCGCAACGGGCGATCTCGACACGTCGGGAAAGGTAACTCTGGTGCAGCTACGGGGGCGGCTGCGGTCGCAGGTTCGGGTGCTGTTGGCGGTTCTTGCGGCGTTGGGGCTGGCGCTCGGGCTCTCGTCCGTTGCCCAGGCGGCAGAGGGCGAGCGCGTCGTGTCCTTCACCGCGGACTACAACCTGGCCAGTGACGGTTCCATGGGGGTGACCGAGACCATCGACTGGCAGTTCGGTCCGGGCGAGCATCACGGAATCAAGCGCAACATCACCGTGCGACAAGGTGTCTCGGACCCGCCGGGGAAGTACCGCGTCTACGAGATGAGCGATGTCACGGCCAGCAGCCCCACCGGGGCCAACACCGACGTCTACGTCTCTGACCTCGGTGCCGACAGCGTCATCCGGATCGGCAGCCCGAACGAACCGTTCGACGGGGCTCAGCGCCAGACCTATGTGATCAAGTACCGGCTGGCTCACGTCGCCAACGGATTCCCGGACCATGCGGAGCTCTACTGGAATGTCACGGGCGGTGGCTTCGACATTCCCTTGGACTCGGTCAAGGCCACTGTGGACGGACCCGCTGCAGTGACGGATGCCTTGTGCTTCAAGGGTGCTGACCGTTCGGCGGACCCCTGTCTGGCCAGCGCCGGGCCGACCGCCACCTTCTCGGCAACCGGTCTCGGCCCGAACGAGCAGATGACCATCGTGGCGTCGTTCCCGGCGTCAGCGGTGACCGACACAACCCCCGATCTGCGTGACGGCGACACCGGATTCAGCGGCGCCGCGGGTTCGCCGATGTCGTCATCGATGGCCAAGACGCTGAGCATTCTTGGCTACGGTGGCGGGCTCGTGATCCCGGTCCTGGCTGCCGGCCTGATGGGGACGTTGTTCTGGAAGCGCGGGCGCGACGAGCAGTATGCCGGTCTGACGCCTGGGCTCACCCCGGTCGCCGGCGCGTCCGGCCCCGTCACCCACGGTCAAAGCGGGCCAGTGGCAGTGCAGTTCGCTCCGCCCGAGGGAGTTCGCCCGGGGCTCGTCGGGACCATCATCGACGAACAGGCCAACACGATCGACGTCTCCGCGACGGTGGTCGACCTTGCCGTCCGTGGCTATCTGAGGATCGAAGAGGTCGAGTCCGGCCGTCTCTTCAAGCGCACGGACTGGCAGCTCACCAAGCTGGTGCCCCCTGAGCGGGCCGAGGCGCTGTTGCCGTTCGAGGAGACCCTGCTGGCCGGGATCTTCGCTGACTCCAACCCGGTGCTTCTCTCGGGCCTGAAGAACAAGTTCCACACCACGCTCACCACGGTCCAGTCGCAGATGTACGCCGAGGGGACCCGTCGCGGTTGGTTCCGCAAGTCGCCAGATCAGGTTCGGCGAGCGTGGACCGCACTGGGCTTCGTCGTGATGGGCGCGGGCCTGGTTTCGGGCTGGTTCCTGGGCATCCAGAGCGCTGAGACTGACCGGATTGGCGGACTCAGCCTCGGCATCCCTTCGGGCATCGTCCTGGCCGTCGGGTTGCTGATCGCGGGCGCCATCGTCTTTCTGCTCGGCCAGCGAATGGCGGCCAAGACCGCGGCCGGCAGCGCGGTTCTGGCCCAGTCGCTGGGGTTCAAGCAGTATCTCGTGACCGCGGAAGCACGTCAGATCAGGTTCGAGGAGGCGCAGGACATCTTCAGTCGCTACCTGCCCTACGCGATCGTGTATGGCGTCGCCGATCGTTGGGCGGGCACCTTCTCCGAGGTCGCCGAGGCGGCGACGGCTGCAGGTCAGTCCATCGGTATGCCGGGCTGGTACATCTTCGCGGGTAGTGGCGGCTTCGGGGACTTCTCGGGGATCGCCTCGGGCGTCGACTCGTTCTCCACGATGGCGAGTGGCACGTTCACCAGCACACCGGGCTCGTCAGGCGCCAGCGGCTTCGGCGGTGGCGGGTTCGCCGGTGGCGGCGGCGGCGGAGGCGGCGGCGGCTCCTGGTAGTGGACGGGTGCCCTCCTGGTCAGAGGCGGATGAGCATCTTGCCGGTGTTGGCGCCAGCCAAGAGGTCCCGGAAACCGTTGACAGCATTGTCGATTCCATCGGCAACTGTCTCGCGCCAGACGATCTTGCCCTCGGCCAGCCACTGACCGACCTCTGCCTCGAATGCCGGGCGAAGGTCCTCGTGGTCGAAGACGATGAATCCGCGCAGGGTCAGACGTTTGCCGATGATCATCGGCATGTTGCGAGGGCCGGGCGTCGGCTCGGTGGCGTTGTAGACCGAGATCATCCCGCAGATGGCGACGCGGCCTCGTGGTCGAAGCGCCCAGATGGCGGCCTCGAGATGGTCGCCCCCGACGTTGTCGAAGTAGACGTCGATGCCCTCGGGTGCAGCCTCGGCCAGACCCTTGCGGATCGGCGTCGCCTTGTAGTCGATGACCGCGTTGAAACCGGCCTCATCCAGAAGCCAGGCGGTCTTGTCAGGCCCGCCCGCGCTGCCGACGACGAACGAAGCGCCCTTGAGACGGGCGATCTGCCCGACCAGTGACCCGACCGCCCCCGCCGCAGCGGACACGAATACGCGGTCACCTTCGGCGAGCTCGCCGATGCGGAGCAGGCCGGCGTAGGCGGTCAGGCCCGGCATACCGAGAACGCCGAGATAGGCCTGCGCGGGCGCAACGCTGGTGTTCAGGATGCGAGCTGTCTTGCCGTGGAGCAGAGACCTCGTGCGCCAACCGAGCCCATGGATCACCGTGTCGCCGCTGGCAACGGGCGAGCCGTTGCTGTCCACCGCACCGTTCCCCGCCTGCTCGACGATACCCACCGCAGCGCCGTCCATCGGCCGGTCGAGCTGGAAGGCCGGGACATAGGACTTCGCGTCGTTCATCCGGCCGCGCATGTAGGGGTCGACGGACAGGAAGGTGTTGCGGACGAGGATCTCGCCGTCGTCCGGAGGGGGGAGCTCAACATCGACAAGGGTGAAGTCCTCATCGACGGGGACTCCCTGGGGGCGGCGTGTCAGGTGCCATTCGCGGCTGAAGGTCATGCAGCCATCCTCACACTGACTCCGGTCGGTCACGTGCGGGCGCTCACCGGCGGAATGTTCTCGCGGTCTGTCCGGTTGCTCAGATAGACTGATAGAAACCGGTCGCAAGGCCGGTCCGGCCGTGAGGTCGGTGTTGACAAGTGAACAGTGCGACGTGTGCCACCCCATGGGGGTGATCGGTTTCGACGTTGATCGTCATTCCAGGAGAAGCGGGTCGAGGACGCAGGGTTAACTCGTTAACGATCCTTGCAAACTAATAGGTGCCGATTCCAAT
>DATCNE010000136.1:0-2090 GCA_036565395.1 Dermatophilaceae bacterium | reverse complement strand
AAGTCCGAGGGCACGATCAAACGAGACCTGTATGACGCCAGAGCAAGAATGGCCGTCCGGCTGGAGGCAACGCGATGAACAGCTCCGACCGCGATCCCGTCGAGGACTTCTTCGAGCGTGAGCGCAACCAGATCGTCTCCCAGCACGGAAACGACGTGCACTGGCAGGGAATCGTCCGCCAAGCCCGCGCCCATCGCCGCTCCAGGCTCCTCGGGTATGCCGCCGGCGTGGCCGCTGCCGGTCTGGTCATTGGTGGCATCACCTATGGCGCCGTCCTGCACAACCGCGCGGCCCCCCTGAACCCCGCGACGAACGGCGGTCGGACCGCGATCTCGACTCCCCGACCGATCGCGACCGGGGAACCAACACCGGGGGCCAGGGCAAGAGCGGCCGCAGCCGCAGCAGCTGCGGCGAAAGCTGCGGCCGATGCGAGAGCGGCGGCTGAGGAGGCGATGGTGCTGAAGAGCTTTGCGACCATGTCGATCAGCAACGTCGGCCAGGGCAACATCTTTGTCCTCGGCTCGAGCAACTGCGGCAGCGCTGGTCGCTGCCCGGTGCTCGTCGGCTCCACGGACAACGGCCGGACCTGGCAGCTGCTCAGCTCGTTCAAGTCCAGCCCGGTGCCCGACGCACCCACCCGTGATGGTGTGGTGATGCAGATGCACGGCCTGAGCCAGGTGAGATTCGCCAACGCAAAGATCGGCTGGGTCTTCGGTGCGGACGTCCAGTACACGACAGATGGCGGCAAGACCTTCCGGCCCTATGGCCACCTCGGCCACGACGTGACGGATGTTGAGACCGACGGCAGCCAGGTCATCGTGGCCAGTGCCGACGGGTGTGCGACCAGGCCGTGCACCGGCGCCTACCACGTCGCCCGAGCCAGCATCGGTGCTGCTGCGGCCACTACAGAGGTCGGCACCGGCGTCGCCGGAGCTGTCCTCGACACTCTGCGGGTTGTTTTCGACGCGAAACAGGCTTACCTGTCACCGCAGTGGGTGGGTCCCCCGACGAGTGGGTTCGAACCCCAGCGGATCACATCCGGTGGCCTCCAGCCTCTGGGTCCACTGGGTGTCAGGTGTGGTGAAGGACGCAACCCGGACATCATTGCGACCGCTGACCCACAGGGCGGGCTGTTCGCCCTGTGCCCATCCTTGGGCGGCGGAGCGGCGGGCTCCAGCGGCATGGATGTGTTCATCAGCAACAACGAGGGGAAGTCGTGGGTGCCGGTCAGCTCGGGAGCGCTGATCCTGGTCAACTCGGGTTCCCGGTCCTTTGCAGCCGCCAACGCCCATGACCTTATTGCGGTGTCCGCCGGCGACCCGGCCCTGCACGGTTCGATTCAGGTCAGCCACGACGGCGGCAGGAGCTGGCACTCCCCAAGCTCCCCGCCCCCCATGCCTACCAATGGCTGGGCATGGGTCGGTGCCCCCCGCGGGAAGACGTACTACGCAATTTCGGCTGATGCGGTGCCGGAGTTCTGGCAGAGCGACGACAGCGGAGAGACCTGGACCAAGGTGGGTCTGACATCCTGAGGCCATGATCGATGCGGCCTCGCGACCTGATGGTTATCCGGCAGAGTGGGAGGCCGACGTCGTTCTCAAGGACGGGTCGGTGGCTCACGTGCGTCCGATCGTGCCGGACGACGGTGACGGCCTTCGCCGCTTCCACGCGGGTCAGTCCGCCGAGTCGATCTATCTTCGGTTCTTCGCGCCGCTGAAGACGCTGAGCGACAAGGACGTTGCCCGGTTCACCCAGGTGGACTACGACAGCCGGGTGGCTCTGGTAGCCACGGTGCGCGGTGAGATCATCGGGGTGGCTCGCTACGACAGGCTGAACACGTCGACGGCAGAGGTTGCCTTCAACATCTCCGACGCGTTTCAGGGCAGGGGAGTGGGGTCGGTGCTCCTCGAGCACCTGGCGGCCGTCGCCCAGGAGCGGGGGGTGGGCAAGTTCGTTGCTGACGTCCTGCCGCAGAACCGCAAGATGATCCAGGTCTTCAACGACGCCGGGTACGAGGTCAGCCACAACTTCGACAACGGTGTGATCGCGGTGGCCTTCAAGATCGAGCCGACGGTCCAGTCGCAGGCGGT
>DATCNE010000135.1:0-4398 GCA_036565395.1 Dermatophilaceae bacterium | reverse complement strand
GGGAATATGTCTGCCTAAGAACTTTCCCCGGCCGATTCGCGCTTCATGACCAAGGTCGTCGTCGTACCGTCGACCCGCGCAGGCGGGACTCGTGATTCGATTGGCGTCAGCTTCGGCCCGCTACCTCGATCTCAGCCTGCGTTCGATCGAATGGTCCCGCGGGGAGGTGACACCGGCCAATGAATGAGTCGGAGGTGAATCGCCCTGGCGTTTGGGCGAAAGCGAATCCAGGTTGTGGGTCTATTCAGACTAAGTAATACTAAGCGTCCAAGACATAGTCTCTTGGGGCGGAGCATCGCCCGTTGTCCAAGTAGCTGGCGGCGCTTTGCGGCTAAGCCGCGCGGGAGGGGACGTACGTTCCGCGACCGAGTGGACCTACAGCGGCCGCGTCACACCACTCCGAGAACGCTTGTCGCGGAGACCTTTGAGTCACTGACGCCATCGGTTCCGGGGATGACTAAGTTGTCCTCGGTCGATCGTTCGCGCGTCAAGGCTTGGCTGGTGAGCATCGGACTACTACTGGGAGCAATCGTGGGCGCCACGGTGACCAACGGCGCGGCCGACTGCGTCGTCGACATCGATGGTTTGGACGCCTCGGGGTTTGCCCGGCCGACGGAGCCCCTGCGGGTCACCGATCTGCAGCGACCACTGCCGTTCTCCGGAGCGGTCCCACCGGGGACAACGTCCGTGCAGGTGAAACTGGTCTTCTGGCCTCTGGCGATCCCGGTGAGCACACCTGCAGTTCGCGGCGGGGGCGGCTGGACGGCCAGCGTGAGTCCAGCGGACTACCAGACCGGAGTCGGGCTCTATTACGTACAGGCGACCACGGACACCGGATGCTCTGCGGGCGGATGGATCCGAATCGAAGGCGATCCACTAGGGTCGCTCGCCGGCAGGGTAGCGGCGATCATTCTCGGCCTCGGCTTGCTGTTCCAGGTCGCCGGCGTCCTCCGTGGATCCCGGTGGGCGCTAATCGGCGCGTTGCCGACGGGCGCAGGGATCGCCCTCCTGCTGCAGCAATCCGGAGCGTTAGCTCTCGATGGCACATCGTGGGGGATCGCCACCGGATCCGCGGCCCTTATCGGCGGTGCATCCCGCGTGCTCACGCATTGGCGCGGCAGGCATCAAGCTCTGTCGCCACGGCCCAGAACGACGCCGCGGACGAGGGTGGGCTCACCGACCGAAACAACGAGAAGCATTCCAGACGTGACCGCGCCGACGGAGCCGACCTCGGCGGCAGCCCGACCAAGTCCCGACATCCTCTCGCACGCGAAGCCGCCTTCCTCGGCCGCCCGCGAATCAGACGGCATTCTCAGCCGGCCTACGGCACCCGCAGCACCGGTGGCACCGTCGTCCCGCGCGCCGGATCCGCCACGATCTGCCTACGGATTCATCGACTCACCGGACGCGGTAGTTGCTGGCGACGAGTTCGAGGTCAACGTTGGACTGAGCGCCGAGCCGCAGCGTGGTGTCGCGGGCGGTGAGATGACCCGTCCAGCCTCGAGCCAAGGTCCATACAAGTTGGACATTCAAATCACCGCCGACGGCTTCGCGTTACGCGCCGGTGAATCTTGGCGCCGCGAGGTCGGAGTCACCGCCGACGAGCCGTACCCGAAATTCTCGGTCCACCTGACGGCGCAGGTTGCGCATTCGATCGACTGGCGCGCAATTCAGGTCAAATACGCGATCGCCGGAGTGCCGATCGGGTTCGCGCTCCGCTCGGTCGCAGTCGCCAGCAGCGCAGCCGAGCTGGCGACGGTGGTTCCGAAGCCGCAAGACTCACGGGCCAGCATCGAGGTGCCCGCCGGCGCGCAGGCGGCCGATCTCACCGTCACGATCACGGTCACCGACTCGACCCGCGGTCGCCTCGAGTGGACCTTTGACGCGGCACCCGCGCTCGGCGTGCAGCTGCCTCACGCGGCCGCGTACTGCGAGCTCGGTCTGGGTGGCGCCGAGTTCGCCCGGGGTTTGATGCAGGGCATGAATCGCCGCGAGGGCAAGCCGGGTCTGTACAACTATCTGGCTGGGGTTGGCCAGAAGATCGCGACGAAGATACCGGACGAATTCTGGCCACTGCTGGCCAGCGTCGCGATGCAAGTGAAGGACCGGCCGGTGTCGGTGTTGCTCCTGTGTGAGGAGCCGTACATGCCTTGGGATCTCGCCGTGCTCAGCGCTCCTCACTACACCGCGGCCCTTCCCGACCCCGCAGCTCCGCCGTTCTTGGCCGCTCAGGTCACCCTCGGACACTGGGTGTTCGATCGTCACAGTGGACCCAATGCGCGGCCCAAGCCGGTACCCCCGAAGCCACCGGTAGTGAAACGCTTCCTTGTCGTCAGCGGGGACTACAGCCTCCAGCCGGGATGGCGCCCGTTGCCCGAGGCGACCGCCGAGGCTGGGACTCTGGCCGGCACCTGGCAAGCCAGCGCCGTCAACGCCGATACCGAGGCGGTGATCACCGCACTTGAAGGGGCACCCGATCTGATCCACTTCGCCTGCCACGGCGAGTTCGACGAACACAGCACCGACAACGGCCTGTTCCTGGCCGACGGTCAGCCGTTCGCACCTGAATCCGTCATGAGCATCAGCCTGAGCGAGAGCCCCTTCGTGTTCCTCAATGCCTGCCAGGTCGGACAGGGAGCCTTGACCCTTGGCGACTACGCCGGCATGGCTCAGGCCTTCTTGTTCTCCGGTGCCTCCGGAGTGATCGCGCCGCTGTGGTCGATCGACGACACGATCGCGCGCGGGCTGGCGGAGCGGTTCTACGCGCGCGTCTTCAATGGCGAGGCTCCCGCCGAGGTGTTGCGCGAGGAGCGGATGCAATTCAAGAACACGGTTGCCGGCGAGTCCGGCACCTGGCTCGCCTATCAGTTCTTCGGTCATCCCCTGATGCGCCTTGAGCGAGCGACCTAGTGCCGCCGCTGAATGCCACCGGAGCCCGGGTTCAGGTTGGTCGCGCGGTGTTGCGGACCCCGGGCCTCGCGGGCACGGCAAGCGAGATCCCGCCTGGCGGATCGACCCAGCGGGCGGCCACCCTCTCGAGCAATGAGCTCGAGACCGTGCTGGCGGCGCACAACGTCACGCGCCAGCAGGTGATAGAACTCCGCGACACCCGCGAGGTCGACGCCGGTGGCTCTCCGACCCGGAGCACCCGTCTTGACGGGACCGTCATCGAGCTGGAGGTGCCTGACCCTGGTCCGAAGTTCGGTCAGGTCGTGCTTGCGACCGACGAGGCCGGAATCGTCAACTGGAGCCTCGCCCGGGATCAAACCGGAGCGCTGGCGACCAGCCGCGGTGCAGGAGGCAGCCGGACCTACCTGATCAAGCGGACGGTCGGAGCAGCACCGACAGGGCCGGGCTCGCGCGGGGTCATCGGCGCGATCGGCAAGAAACTGCTTCAGGTGTTGGTATTTCCGCTCATCGACCCGGTGCTCGGCGCGGTCGCCGAGGGTTACGCCCGGACGTGGGAGCAGGCCCACCGGCCCTACCAGGTCCGCACGTTCACCACCGACAACTACACCCAGCCCGGCTCACCGATCGACGAACACGACTGGGGGCGTCTGGCCGCCGGTCGCTCGCTGCTATTTGTGCATGGCACCTTCGCTCGCGCGCACGGCGCCTTTCCGACCCTCCCCAGGTCGGTCATGCAACAGCTCGAGCAGACCTATGGCGGGCGACTGTTCGCCTTCGATCACTACACGGTCAGTGAAGATCCTCTCGACAACGCGCGCCGTCTGGCGGCCAGCATGCCCGAGGGCCTGAAGCTTGATCTCGACATCGTGTGCCACAGCCGCGGTGGGCTGGTGGCCCGCGCGTTGGCGGAATCGTCAGAACTTCAGCTCGCGGGCCGTGAACTCCGAATCGGTCGGGTGGCGTTCGTCGCCTCACCCAATGGCGGCTGTGTGCTCGCGGATCCCGACGGGATGAGCCATTTCATCGACCGTTACTCCAACTGGGTCAACTTCATCCCCGCGGGCCCGGTCATCGACATGCTCGAGGGCGTGGTCACGGTGGCGAAGCTGCTGGCGGTCGGCGCGATGAAAGGTTTGGTGGGCCTGGAATCGATGGTCCCGCACGGCGGGTACCTGACCAAGGTCAACGCCGGCAGCCCGGCATCGGCCCACTACTTCGCATTGGCGTCGAACTACGAACCAACCGATCAGAACCTCCGGTCGTTCGCCCACAACCTGCTGATGGATCAGATCTTCGGCACCGAGAACGACTTGGTGGTCCCGACGGCAGGCGTCTACGACGCCAACGGCGCCGGGTCCTTCCCGATTGCTGCGGATGATCGACACGTCTTCGCAGCAGCCGACGGGATCGATCACGGGGGCTTTTTTGCCAATCCGGCGGCCCAGACGAAGCTCCTTGAGTGGCTCGTCGGCTGAGTCCGACTCAGGC
>DATCNE010000134.1:0-12479 GCA_036565395.1 Dermatophilaceae bacterium | reverse complement strand
CCCGTGTTCCGTATCGATCCCTGCTGACCGGCGGTGTGCGGGCGGCGCCCTCGCACGGCCAGTTCGCTATCGCCAGCGGCCGAACGCCGAGGCGACCGCTGCGCGATGCATTTGGCGTCCTGGTGGGCAACCGCGGCCTAGCCCTCGTCGACGCTTTCGGCCGCACCGCTGACCGATCGGCAACCGGGACAGTGTGACCCACGACTCAACGTCGCGCGCAACGCACCCAGCACGTGAGTAGAGCTGCGATCAGAATCCGCGGACGTGAGCGACTTCAACACGGACTGGAATGAGGTAGGCCTCACTGAAAGCCTCCAGGCTCCCGCTCACTCGAATCATGCTCGCCCGGTACTTGTCCAGATAACCCGACAGCTCGTGTGGAAGCGGGTGACCCTCCAGCGCATGTGCGCGCCCGGACAACGCCACAACGTCGCCCCCGCGTCCGTTGCCGTCAAAATGCAGGCACACCTGGGGACGACTGCCCATGGGTAAGGCGGTTGGCGTCAGAGCGGTTGTAGACCAAACAGCTGTCTTCCTCCCAAAGAAGCCACACCGGATTCGGCTGCGGTGTCCCGTCACCCCCCACGGTCGTGAACCAGATCACCTGCTCGTCACGCAAACGCTGGCGAACCCGCTCGCCAAAGCCAGTCGCTGGATCGGGTAAGAGATCAGCCGTCATGCAACTCAGGCTAGGTCGCTGGTTGCAGGTCCTCCTAGCCATCGCGGAGATCGTCCAACCCTGGCGGCGCAACGCCTGCACGTCGATGTCGCCTCCCGTGTGAGCATGAGCGGAGGGGCTCCCTTGAGCTGGTTGTGGTCAGAGACCATCAGCCTCAAGGAAGTCTCGGACGTCACGTCGACCACCACGGTGCCTGTCGGCGAGAACGGGGTCGTGATGGTCATCTTCCTCGCGGGGTCTGCAGGGGTGTCCGCGAGGAGCCAGGACGTCACGTTGGCGCAGTTCGACGGCTCTACACGTGGGCGGTGCATGCAGTCTCGACGTGCGCGAAGAAGGGGCGGTCGCCGTCGTCCGACTGGACGATGTCCCTTCTTGAGCGCGCCGACGCCGCCTCGATGGCCGCCAGGGGGGTTGTTGATCAGAGCACCTTCGACAGGAACGACTGCGTCCGTTTGTGCTGCGGGTTCGCCAGCACGTCGCCCGGGACACCTGCCTCGACCACGACCCCTGCGTCCATGAACACGATGGAGTCGGCCACTTCGCGGGCGAACCCCATCTCGTGGGTGACCACGATCATCGTCATCCCGTCCGACGCGAGCTGCTTCATCACGTCGAGCACCTCCCCGACCAGCTCTGGGTCCAGTGCCGAGGTCGGCTCGTCGAAGAGCATCAGTCGCGGCTTCATGGCGAGCGCCCGGGCGATTGCCACCCGCTGCTGCTGACCGCCCGACAGCATGGCCGGGTATGCAGCGCACTTGTCCGCGAGGCCGACTCGGTCGAGCAGCTCGAGCGCGCGCTCACCTGCCGCCGACCTCGACTCGCCGAGTACCTGGTTGGGCGCCAACATGATGTTCTGCTGCGCCGTCATGTGCGGGAACAGGTTGAACCTCTGGAACACCATGCCGATGCCCTGGCGACGGACCGCGATCTCCTTTTCCCGCAGCTCGTGCAGAACGCCGTTCTTCTCCTTGTAACCGACTAGGTGCTTGTCGACGCGCAGCGTGCCGCCGTCGATGCGTTCGAGGTGGTTGATGCAGCGCAGGAACGTGGACTTGCCGGAGCCGGAGGGCCCGATGAGGCACATCACCTCACCGTTGGTGACCTCGAGGTCGATTCCCTTGAGCACCTCGAGGCTGCCGTAGTGCTTACGGACCCCCCGGGCTTCTACCATCCGGCCAGACTCTGTCGCCTGGGAGCTTCCCGGTTGGCTGGCTGTCCTGGCCATCGTCACCGGCTCCTTCCGAAGGCGAGGTTCTGGCGCAGCCGGGTGAGCTGGCCACCCTGCCTGGTGGGTCGCGTGCCACGGGAGAACCGCCGCTCCACCTGGTACTGCACGATGCTGAACACCGAGGTCAGCACCAGGTACCAGATCGACACGGTGAACAGCAGCTCGACGATGGCCAGGTTGTTCGAGTAGATCTTGACCGCCGACTGCAGCAGCTCTCCGTACTGGATCGCGTAGGCCAGCGACGAGGTCTTGAGCATGTTGATGAACTCGTTGCCGGTCGGCGGGATGATCATCCGCATGGCCTGCGGGAGCACCACCTTGCGCATGGTCTTCGCCGGCGGCAGACCGAGCGCCTGGGCGGCCTCGGTCTGGCCGACGTCGACCGAGCTGATCCCCGCCCGGACGATCTCGGCCATGTAGGCGCCCTCGTTGATACCGAGGCCGAGCAGGGCGGCCAGGAACGGCGTCATCACGTTGTTGGTCTGCCAGGTACCCAGCCCAAGCAGCGACAGGGTCGGGAAGATCAGCGACAGGTTGTACCAGACCAACAGCTGCACCAGCACCGGCGTACCACGGAAGAACCAGATGTAGCCCGCGGCCACCGACCTGGTGACCGGGTTCTTCGACAGTCGCATCACCGCCGAGAGGGCGCCGAGCCCGATCCCGAGCGCCTGCGACAACACGCTGATGACCAGTGTGTTCACCATGCCCTTGAGGATCGTGGGAACGGTGAGGAACCTGACCGTCGTGCCGTAGTCGATCGAAGCGTGCGCGAACGCTCGAACCAACAGCGCGAGCAGCAGCGCCACCACGGCCGCGCCGACCCAGCGTCCATAGTGCCGGACCGGCACCGCCACGACGTCAGGTCGAGCGGTGCTCACCTGGTCATCCGCCGTTCACCGTCGCGCTCTTCACTGCGCCGAGCGGCGTCTGGTACTTCTCGATCAGCTTGAGGTACGTACCGTCGTCGATCATCGCCTGGAGCCCCTTCTGGAGCGCGTCGCGAAGACCGGAGTTCTCCTTGCTCACGCCGATGCCCAGCGGGCCGGCCTGGATCTGTTCGCCGACCACCTCGAAGTTGTTGCCACCACCAGACGTACGCGCGTTGTACGTCGCCACCGGGTAGTCCTGCAGGTCGGCGACCGCCCGGCCGTTCTTCACCTGGAGCATGGCCTCGGTCTCCCGGTCGAACGACAGCAGGTTGATCGCCTGCTTGCCCTCGGCGGCACACTTCTTGCTCTGATCCTGGGCGTAGCCCTCCTGCGTCGTACCCCGCTGGACGGCGACGGTCTTGCCGCACAGGTCTGCCAGTGAGGAGATCTTGTTCGGGTTGCCCTTCTTGACCAGGATCATCGCGCCGGCCTGATAGTAGTCGACGAAGTCGATCTTCTGCTGGCGTTCCTTGGTGTCGGACATGCCAGAGATCGCCACGTCGATCTTCTTCGACTGCAGCTGGGTGATCAGACCGTCGAAGGTGGCGTTGTCCCACTGGAAGGTGACACCGAGCTGCTTGGACAGCCCGTCGGTGATCTCCTTGTCGAAGCCGAGCACAGTGGTGCCGTTGGTGTCGTAGTACTCCATTGGCGCGTAGGCGATGTCCGAACCGACCTTGACCACCTTGGACTGCTGGTAAGCCTCGGGCAGCGCCGAGAACAGCGGTGCCTTGTCAGCCACAGCGGTCGGCTCGGTCGGCTTGTCCGAACCGCAGCCGGAGAGTGCCCCTGCGCTCAGCAACACCGTGGCCACGGCCACCATCACCTGGGACTTCATCACTTTGCTCATGGACGGTTCCTATCTGGGTCGTTGTTTACAGAGGGATCGAAGTGGTGGAGACGGTGAACTCCTCGAGCACGTCGGGAAGTACGTCGACGCCGATGCCGGGCCCGGTTGGTACGGCGAGATGACCGTCCTCGAGCACGAACGGTGCAGTGAGATCTTGGGCGAAGTAGCGCGACGACGCCGAGGTGTCGCCGGGGAGGACGAAGCCGGGGAGCGCCGCCAGCGCCACGTTCGGCCCGCGTCCAATCCCGGTCTCCAACATCCCGCCGCACCACACCGGCACACCGTTCGCCTCGGCGATGTCGTGGATCCGTCGAGCCTCCAGGTAGCCGCCGACCCGCGAGGGCTTGATGTTGATGACGCTGCACGCGCCGAGGGCGATCGCGGTGGCCGCGTCACGTGCCGAAGTGATCGACTCGTCGAGGCAGATCGGGGTCGTGATCACCTTCGCCAGATCAGCGTGTCCCCGCATGTCGTCCTCGCGCAGCGGCTGCTCGATCAGGAGCAGGTCGAAGTCGTCGAGCTTGGCGAGGTGGCGCGCATCGGCCAGCGTGTACGCGGTGTTCGCGTCGACCTGGAGCAGCACGTCGTCGCCGTACCTCTCCCGCACCGCACGGACCACCTCGACATCCCAGCCTGGCTCGATCTTGAGCTTGATCCGGACGTAGCCGTCGTCGAGGTACCCACCGACAGCATCCAAGAGCTCGGGGATCGAGTCCATGATGCCGACCGACACACCCGCAGGAACCCGGTCCTTCACCGCGCCGAGGTACTGACCGAACGAGAACCCGACGGTCTTCAGCTCGGCGTCGAGAATCGCGGTCTCGAGGACGTGCTTGGCCATCTGGTGCCCCTTGACCGGGTCCAGTGCCGTCTTGACCCGTTCCGCCCCCAGCAGTGATCCGAGTGCCTGGACTCGCGGCACGAGCTGGTCACGCAGCACGATCTCGGCGCCGCCGAGGAACTCGCTGCTGTACAGCGGGTCCGGCTCGGCGCCGCACTCCGCCCATCCTTCGGCGTCCGCGGTGACGACCCGCAACAGGAACGTCTCTCGGTCGGTCGAGGTCCCGAACGAGGTCCGGAACGGAGTCACCAACGGGATCCGCACGTAGCGGAGCTCGATGTGCTCGATCTTCATCTCTAGCCTTCCTGAGTGAGGTGGTACCAGCCACTGCGGGTCATCCCGGTGGCCACACGCCCCGAGGCGAGCGCCGCGGTGAGAACGTTGCGGACGCTCTGGCGCCACGCAGCAGCTTCGGCCGGGTTGCTGCGACGTAGCGCGACGATGTCGGTGGGGACCCGACACCACAGCGACGGGCCCGCCTGCACCCCGACCGGGCGGCCGTCCGGTCCGACCGCGAGCACGTCGCTGTCGTCATACTCCGGCTCCCCGGGATCGGGTGCAGTGCGCTCGCTCGCGGCCACGGCCCGTGGTGAGCTGAGCGACCAGCGCGCCACCAGACGATCGGAGTCGTCCACGGCGTTGATCGCGTCGGTCATCAAGCCGTAGAAGCTCTGCTCGTACTCGTGCGCCTCGGCGCCGAGCTTGGTCAGGTTGAACCGGGCGTTGCGCCCCACCAACGGGTCGAACGTCCAGGACATGGTGTCCAGGCCGCGGTCGAGGGCCCACGCCCGCTGGTGCTGCTTGAGCGCGTAGCCGATACCCCGGTCGCTGCTACCTGGGCAGGTGGCCGCGATCAGCGAGTAGGTCGCGCCCACAGGCTCCGCGAGCACCAGGACCGCCGCTCCGACGAGCTCGTGCGTGTCGTCGTAGGCGGCCGTGGCGGCGCCGCCGGCGTGGACCAGGCTGCGCATCAGCTCGCTGCCGAGCGGCACACCTTCCGGTGAACGTCCCCAGACGGCTTCGAAGAGTGCTGAGACGAGCTTGAGATCCGAGATCGTCTCCACTTCACGGACCACGATGCCGGCGCGGGACGCCGCAGCCGTCGCCGTGCGCCGCGCCTGCGCAGCGACGTTGAACGTGGAGGGGGCAGAGGTCATCGGGGCACTCCGCTCCTGCGAGATCCATTCGCCACCGACCGTGCGATCGCTGGTATCGCCCCAGAGTGACAGTGCTTAGACCAGCGTTCGTTGTTCAGCTAGACAACAAACCGCCAAGCTATTCGTCGTTCACGACAAGACGTCCATTACCCTAGGAGTGTGTCCGATCACGACGACCCCGTCCGCTCCGCCAGTGTCGGTGTCCTGCCGGCGATCCTCGACGGCTCGGGGCTGCGGCTCGCCTCCGATCCGGCGGGACGCGATCTGGCCATCTCCCATCCGTACCTCTTCGACCCCGACAGCCCTCTGACGGAAACGCCCGGCGGCATCCTGCTGGGGGTAGGTCTGCGGGCGGAACAGGAGAGCACCCGCGTAGTGATCCGGCAGGCGGCGGAGCGACGGTTCAGCGCCATCGTGGTCAAGTGCCACGGTTACCCCGTCGACCTGCTGGTGCAGGACGCCGACGACGCTGGGGTGGCCCTGTTGGTCGTACCCGACGACACCGAGTGGCTCCAGCTCGCCTCGCTGCTCACCAACGCAGTCGGGACCGCCAACCACATCGGGATGTCGCTGCCGTCTCTGGCAGTCGGCGACCTGTTCGCGCTGGCGAATGCGATCGCGGCCGCGGTAGGCGGAGCCACGGCGATCGAGGACCTCTCGCAGCGGGTGCTGGCCTACTCGAACCTGCCCGGCCAGCCGATCGACGACGACCGCAGGGATGGGATCCTTGGTCGGCAGGTGCCCGACCTGTCGGAGAACGCCGAGCAGTACCACCACCTCTACCGCTCGCAGACGGCTGTCCGGTTCGAAGCCGTGCTCCCGGCGCTGCCCCGGCTCGCGGTCACGGTACGAGTTGGCAGGGAGCCGTTGGGATCGATATGGGTGGTCGACCCGGGTGAAAGCCTGAGCGACCAGGCCGCACACGCGCTCACCGAAGCGGCGCCAGTGGCAGCTCTGCACCTGCTCCGAGCACGTAGCGCCACCGACCTGGCCCGGCAGCAACGCAGTGAGCTGGTCAGCCAGCTGCTCGGCCAGCAGGGGGACGCGAGCCGAGCGATCACCTTGCTCGGCATAGACCATTCCGGACCGTTCACCGTGCTCGCTTTCGAGCCGCAACGAGGCGTGTTCGAGGAGCTCCGTGCGCTCTCGGCCCGGCTCACCGACGTGGTCACGCTGCACTGCGAGGCCCGCGCCGGTTACACCGGATCGGTCGCCATCGGCGGCACCGTCTACGTGCTCCTGGCGAGCGATCAGGTACGCCGAGGCGGCGGGCTCGAACAGCTGGCGAGGGACGTGGCCGCGAGCGCCGCCGCTACGCTGCGGGTCGACCTGTGCGCCGGCATCGGCCCGGCGGTCGACAGCAGCACCCAGATCGTCGCCTCGCGTCGGGATGCCGATCGGGTCCTGAACCTGCTGCGCAGGCGTCCTGACCTGGGTCAGGTCTCCTCCTCGAGCGAGCTTGCGGACCAGCTCATCCTCGGCGACCTCGGCCTCCGGCTGAGCCAGGATCCATCCCTGGTCTCGCCTAGGGCTCAGCGCGTTCTCGCACACGACGAAGAGCACGACACGCCCTACGCAAAGGTGCTCCTGACGTTCTTGGACTGCCACCGCGACGTGAGCGCCGCAGCCGGACGGCTCGCGATGCACCCGAACACGGTGCGTTACCGGCTACGGCGGGCAGTCGAGCTGTTCGACCTCGACCTGAACGACCCCGACCAGACGCTCACCTTCTGGCTGGCACTGCGGGCCCGCTTCGACCAGTCGACGTCAGCGACACCACAGGTGTCGCGAGAGGCCGTCGTCACGCCTGGAGCATCCGCCGGCACAGCTCCGTCGCAAGGTCGAGCGCGAGTGCCGAGGTGACGGTCTCGTCGCCGACAGCGACCTGCACGGCCAACCCGTCCAGCAGCGCGGTCAGCGTCTGAGCGAAGCGGTCCGCATCGACACCGCAGAAGTCGCCGGTGCATTGACCGTGACGGACGATCTCGGCGACCATCGTCCGCCACCGCTCGTCGAGCTCAGCACGGTCACGGGCGGCGTCCGGATGGCGGACCGCCTGGCCCACAGATCGAACCACAGGTCCCACCCGCTCGGCAGTCCTTGGATCGGCTCGAGTGAGCAGCTCACCCGGATCAGCTCGTGCAGACGCTCGGCGGCGCCGACGAAGTCACCGAGCCGCGCGGAGACGGCGGCATAGACCGCAGCGGTGAGCGTGCCGGTGACTGTTGCGTTCCGGGCCGACCTGCGGTGGCTGACCGACAATCTCCGTGGCCTCATCGCAGTCATGGCAACAGCCAGTGGCGTTGTCGCCCTAGCGGCAACGTCCCTGATGGGGCGACGCGCTCGTTAACCCCCAGCAAAGGAAGCCGAACCAGTCTTGATGCCGGGACGTAGGCGCAGTACCTCCCAGATGAGCGTTTGCCGACGCGAGAGCCTCCTACGCGACTGAGGAAGGCGCAGCGCGCTCGGCACCGAGACGACGCTGTCCGCCGAGCCCAAGCCGAACGATTACCGATAGCCGAACGGTCACCGGAGCAGCCCAGCGCGCCAACGTGTTTCGTCGCGCCCGTCCCGTAGCCCGATCCGCTTGCGAAGACCATCAGCGCGGCCGCCGCTGGCAGCCGTTGATCACCGGTTGTCGTTCCACTTTCGCGACGAGTAGACCTTCGACAAATACGACCGGATGTCTGCCGCATTTCGGGCGGTCGTCACGCGGGAACCTCACCGGTATCCGTTGTAAGGTGCCGGCGGCCAGGTGTTCGGTAACGGAAAGAGTGCGTGGCCTCGGTGACTGGTTCTGGCACAGTAAGGGCCCAAACGCTGGGAGCCGATCGTACTGGGACGGGAAGTGGTCAGGCGTGAGTCATTTGCCCGCCGAGCCTCGGCCATACGCCGCTCCCTACGGAGCGACGGCGCAACGACCCTCCTGGCCGTCGCTCCCCGCCCGCGTGCGAGCCCTCGTAGAGGAGCGTCTCGGCCAGTCGGTAGCCGAGGCAGTCACCCAGGGCGGCGGATTCACCAACGGCTTCGCCAGCCGCCTACTGCTGGCTGACGGCTCACGTGTGTTCGTCAAGGCCGTACCCCGTCTGCGTAGCCCTGAGGTCTTCTCGTCATACCAGCAGGAGATCCTCGTCGCCCGCGCGTTGCCCGAACACGTTCCGGCAACCAGGCTCCGCTGGGTCCTCGAGCAGGAAGACTGGCTGATGCTCGCCTTTGACGACGTCGCTGGCCGGACCCCGCAGCGGCCTTGGCAGCCCGACGAACTACGCGCTGTCCTGGACATGCTCACGCCGCTTGCCACCGCGATGACGCCCGCACCCGCGGGTCTCCCGAAGCTCGACACGACCGCCGACCTCGACCGCGACTTTTCCTTCTGGCGCAGGCTTGCCGCAGGAGATGTCAGCGCCGACCCGAAGCTCGTTGGCGCGCGCTGGCTCACTCGGTTGGAGGACCTCGCGGCCCTGGAGAGCGACTGGGCCGAGTTGGCCGCTGGGCAGACTGCCGTTCACTTCGACATGCGAGACGACAACCTGCTGATCACCGACGCTGGCAGGGTCCTGGTCTGCGACTGGAACTGGCTGGCCCTGGCAGCTCCCTGGGTGGACTTGGTCGGCCTGCTCGTCAGCGTTCACGGCGACGGACTGGACGCCGAGGTCATTTTGGCCGATCACCCGCTGGCTCGGGGTGTCGAGCCCAGGGCCATCAACTCCCTCCTCAGTGCCATGGCCGGGTATTTCACGGAGGCGGCGGCTCGGCCGGCCTTTCCGAACTCGCCGTGGATGCGAACTCACCAGGCCTGGTGGCGTGATGCGACACTCTCCTGGCTGGCGCTACGGCTGCAACTCTGACGACGCTCAGCGAACCAGCGGTGTGAGGTGTGTCCGACCACGACGCCACACCAGACCTCGTACTCCGGGGATTTCGCGCCGCTGGACGATCGGCTTGCGGAGCGCTGACTCGGCGCAGTGTCCGGCGCTCATTGCGCTGGCGCTGTGGACCACCCGGTTGCCTCAACGACGTCCTTTGCCACGTCGACGACCGTCCTCCCGTCGGTAGAGATTCGCGATATCCGGGACGCTGTGGTCTCCAGGTGGACGGCCATCGCCGAGCTGCGTTGCAGATGACGCTCCAGCGCTCCACCGACCTCCCGGTTCGCCAGCCTGGCCAGGACGGTCGCATCGGTCGCAGTCAGTATCACCCCGATGGCTCGCGCTGCCCCACCCAACGAGCGAATGATCATTTCGTACTCGAGGACACTCACGGTGTTCACATAGATGAGGCGGTGCTGGCCGACGGCGGTGTAGTTGCGCCAAAGAGCCGTGAGATTTGCTTCGGTGAGTCCGATGCCCTGAGGGCCGGCGGGCTTCGGATAGGCCGTATCCAGGTTGTCACCGTCAACCAGACAATGCGCCACGTCCGCTTTCTGTAGTTGATCGGAGACCTCGAATGAGACGGACGTCTTGCCGCTGCCAGAGCGACCTGCAATAAGTAGGACTTCTTGCTCGATGTTGCCGCTAGCAGTCATGACTCTCATTCAGTCAGAGCCGGCCCTTCGGCGTCCACCGCCGATTCGTCGACCGCAGGGGGCGCCTGCCCGAGGATCGCTGACCGGTCACTGATCCTGCTCAGAGATCAAGATCAGCTCGAGGACGGCCGGCTAGCAACACCCGATCATGGAGCCGCGTTCGTCGCCTCGGCCTGTTGTCCCGATCAGCGATCCCCGACCGGTGAGGGTCCCATATGGGACAGGAATCGCGCGCCGTTCCGCGCTCGGCACGGGCGTTCAGGTTGCGGCTGCCGCCGCTACCTCTTCGAAGGCTCCGTGGCGCTGCTGTGCGAGACACGCGATACTGAACACATCACCGCTCGAGCTCGCGGCACAGGACCGAGGACCAACTTTCAAAGCCCACCATCCAGCGGGGCGCTGCCGGAGGGCCAGACCCCCAGGCAGGAGGTGATGGCGGGTGACCGTTGCTGGACCGACGTTCGATCTGGTGGTTGCCGCAAACCGCCTCCCTGTCGAACGCGTCCTCGATGCCGGTGGCAGGGGCACCTGGCAGCGCAGTCCGGGCGGTCTGGTGACAGCCCTTGAGTCGGTCATGACCGGCCGCAACGCGGCGTGGGTGGGATGGGCTGGCGTGCCCGGCCCGGCCTCCGAGCCGTTCCACCAGGACGATCTGTATCTGCACCCGGTGAGTCTGTCGTCCGCTGAGATCGCGGAGTACTACGAGGGGTTCAGCAACGAGACCCTTTGGCCGATCTACCACGACGTGATCGTCCCGGCGTCCTTCCACCGCAACTGGTGGAACACCTACCGGACGGTCAACCACCGCTTCGCCCAGGCCATCGCCCAGGTGGCCGCCCTAGGCGGCACCGTCTGGGTGCACGACTACCAGCTGCAGCTGGTTCCCGCGATGCTGCGGTCGATCCGCCCCGATCTGCGCATCGGCTGGTTCAACCACATCCCGTTCCCGCCCGTCGAGCTCTTCGCCCAGCTGCCGTGGCGCCGGGCGCTGGTCGAGGGTCTGTTGGGCGCGGACTTCCTGGGCTTCCAGCGCACCGCCGATGCCGAGAACTTCCTGCGTGTCTGTCGCCGGCTGCTGGGCATGTCGACCAAGGGCGACACGGTGACCTTCACGCCACCTGGGGACGACCCCGCACGGCGGACGGTGCGGGCCAGCGCGATACCGATCTCGGTGGACTTCCAGGGGCTCTCCGCCCTGGCGCGCACCCCGGCCGTCATCGCCCGCGCCGCGGAGATCCGTGCCTCCCTGGGCGAACCCGAGATCCTCCTGCTGGGCGTCGACCGGCTCGACTACACCAAGGGGATCCGGCACCGGCTCAAGGCCTACGGCGAGCTCCTGCAGGACAAGACCATCGCCCCACCCAAGGTGACGCTCATGCAAGTCGCCTTGCCGAGCCGCGAGCGGGTGGAGGCCTACCGGCTTCTGCGCGAGGAGGTCGAGCGCACGGTCGGGCAGATCAACGGCGAGTACTCCGCCCTGGGCTCGCCCGCCATCCACTACCTGCACCACTTCTACCAGCGTGCCGAGATGGCCGCGATGTTCCTGGCCGCCGACATCCTGCTCGTGACGCCCCTGCGTGACGGCATGAACCTCATCGCCAAGGAGTACGTCACCTGCCGCAACGACCTCGGCGGAGCCCTGGTGCTGTCCGAGTTCACCGGCGCCTGGCACGAGCTGCACCAGGCCTTCATCTGCAACCCGCACGACATCGAGGGCGTCAAACAGACGATCATGCGCGCGATCACCGCCCCCGAAGACGAACGGCGCCGTCGGATGAAGGCGATGCGCAAGCGCGTCGCCGACCACGACGTGCAACAGTGGGCAGCCCGCTATCTCAAGGCGCTCGATTCGGCGCCATTGAGGCCGCACCGGCGCACCCGCGCCAGTGAAGAGGAGCTGCGAGACGTCGAGCGCGCCAACCGGGCCAACCGCACGGCTTCGGACAATGCGTCGGAGTGGATGGCTCAGTGACTCAGAAGTGAATCAATTCAGCCCTCCGAAGACGTCCTCAATTCGGCTACTTCGAAATTTGTCGACCGTCCACCGTCCCGATAGCGAAACGACTACCGGTGCAAGGACCGGTTGGGCGGCCGTCCACGAGAGCTGCATCTGATCACCGAAAGGGGATCGGTCTACGGACAAGCACGCACACCCATCGCAGGCATTTCCGGACGTTGCGGGACGCTCGCCTGGATTTGCGCGATCATGTGGGGATGATCGATGACGCATTGCTGACCCAGATCACCAACTTCGACCGGTGCGTTGC
>DATCNE010000133.1:0-21471 GCA_036565395.1 Dermatophilaceae bacterium | reverse complement strand
ACGCAGGTCGATCTCGTTCTGGCCCGGGCCGCCCTCGTGGTGGCTGAACTCCACGGAGATGCCCATGTGCTCCAGCATCGTGATGGCGGCTCGACGGAAGTCGTGTCCGGTCCCGTGCGGCACATGGTCGAAGTAGCCGGCTTGGTCGACAGGGATCGGCGGCTGACCGGGCTTGAACGGTTGCTGGAACAGGAAGAACTCGATCTCCGGGTGCGTATAGAAGGTGAACCCGAGGTCGGCAGCCTTGGCCAGCGCCCGCTTGAGGACGTACCGCGAGTCGGCGAAGCTGGGCGAGCCGTCGGGCAGCACGATATCGCCGAACATCCTTGCGGTGCCAGGGTTTTCGCCGCGCCAGGGCAGCACCTGAAACGTCCCCGGGTCGGGCTTGACGAGCATGTCGGCCTCGTAGACCCGCGCGAATCCTTCGATGGCGCTGCCGTCGAAGCCGATGCCCTCGGAGAATGCCCCCTCGAGCTCCGCAGGAGCAATGGCCACCGACTTCAGCTGTCCCAGCACGTCCGTGAACCACAGCCGCACGAATCGGATGTCGCGTTCCTCAATGGTGCGTAGGACGAACTCCTGTTGACGATCCATAGAGCGATCCTGCCCTAACCGTGTTTCGTGCGAGTTAAGAAACGCCAATGGCGCCCGCTCGTGCTGTCCGACTCCTCAGAATCGGCCTCTACCCGACCCGCGAACTGCGGAAGCCCCCGGGGAGGAATACCCCGGGGGCCGCCGCAATGTGGGTGGAACTACTTCTTGAAGGCCACGTTGACGATCATCTGGTCACCCTGCTTGCTGGTGTCCACGACGCTGATACTCGTGCCCGTGCCTGCGACCTTGGTCGAGGCCATCGGGTTGAGTGTTGACCAGTAGCGGTTCGGGTCGCTGTCGTCGAACGTCGGGATCGCAGGTTGCGAGGCCACGACTGTCGCGACGCCCAGGCGGTGGAAGGTCACCGCATCGGTGGCCTCCTGGCCGAACGTGGCGTCGAACGGCTGACGGCGGTTGCCGAGCCTGAAGCCGCCGGGGAACATGACGGGCGCGGGTCTGGCGTCAACGGGCAGGCTCTGGCCACAACCGGGGTGGCTGATGGTGTTGTTGTCGGTGCATGCACCGTCGGAGTACCAGACCAGCAGGCCATTCTGGTATGGGAAACGCTCCACCCAGTCCGGTCGGGTGTTGCCGAAGCCGAAGTTGTACGGCCCCGTCTGCAGCGTGGTGTCGTACCCCGAGTAGACGCGGTTCTCGGCCAGGTAGAACTGTGGGACGACGAGGTTGGTGGAGCCACCCATGCGGGTGAAGCCGTCGGCCGTCCAGCCGTTGACACCGGACTCGACGTCGTCGGTGAAGGTCGAGGCGCCGTCAACGGTCACCGCCAGGTCATCAAGGAACGGACCGTCGTAGTGCACTCCGCCGTCGGTGGCGTAGCGGAAGCGGAACTGCACGCTCTGGCCGACATATCCGGACAGGTCATAGCTGATCTGCTTCCAGTCCGAGCTGCCGTCGATCTTCGTGCCTACCTGGGTCCAGCTCGTCCCACCATCGGTGGAGACCTCGCCGTAGAGGTAGTCGTATCCGGCTTCCATGTCGTACTTGGCCCACGCGGACACCGTGGCCGAGGCCGTGCCGGCGCGCAGGTCGACGGTGCGGCTCAGCGTGGTGTTCAGGTTGTCGGCCGAGCCGCCCCACCACTCGAAAGCACCGGAGTGCGGGGTGTTGTAGTCGGTCTTGACGGTCTTGTCGGGCAGGTTGACCAGGATCGCCTGGGGCGTCTTGCCGGCGCGGTCCGCAGGGCCGAGCTTGACCTGCGCGTTCGCGCCGTAGTTGACCTGCTTGTAGCCCAGCCAGCCCAGTTGCAGCTTCTCCCATGGGCCCATGTAGCCGGGTGTCGTGCCGATCGAGTCGGTGCCGTGGTTCAACCACGAGCCGCCGCTCATCAGGGTCCAGAATCCGGTCCCGTTGTCGCCGCCAGCGGTGTCGTAGAGGTCCGGCAGGCCGAGGTCGTGGCCGAACTCATGGGTGAAGACACCCAGGCCGCCGTTCTCGGGCTCGGTGGTGTAGTCACCGATCCACATCCCGGTGTTGCCGATCTGGGTACCTCCGGCGGGGTTGTCCGACGGACCTGTGTAGCCATAGTCGGTGGAGTTGACATACCAGCGGTGGGACCAGATGGCGTCCGGACCTTGGAGGCCGCCGCCGGCCTCTTCGCCCTCACCGGCGTGGATCGCCTGGAAGTGGTCGATGTAGCCGTCGGGCTCGTTGAAGTTGCCGTTGCCGTTGTAGTCGTAGCGGTCGACCTTGTCGAACTGCGCCAGGTAGGCCTTGATCTCTGCCTCGGTCTTGCCAGCCGCGACCTGCGCGTCGTACCAGGCCGTGGCGGTGTCCTCGACGAACGGCCAGTAGCCCGCCGAGTCGGAGATCGCGTTGCTGCCATAGCTGGCCTCGTTGTAGGGCACCGTGACCCAGTCGCTGACGTCGCCCTTGGCCAGGAACTTGCCGTTGGACTGCTTGAGGTAGAAGTCCTTGAAGGACTCACCCGCGCCGAACATCAGGTCCTGGTAGTGGCCCTTGTTGAAGTCGTTGATCCAGTAGGTCGAGTTGTCATCCGTGGCGTTGCCGTCCCAGTTGCGGTCCGGCGCCACGATCTGGTTGTTCAGCGGTCCTCCCGAGCCACCGGTGGCCGGCTTCGTCGCGGTGCCGAAGTCGGACAGGATCGTGAAGATGGACTCCTCGCGGTTGACGGCGTACTGGACGTACTGCCCCTTGCCGACATTGATGACCTGCTGGCCACCCTTGGTCTCGATCTTGGCGGTGCCCTTGATGACCTGCTGAACGGCCGTCTCGCGAAGTGCCCGCTGCTTGTCGCTCAGCTGGCTCTTGAGGTCGTCGGACTTCTTTGCCTGTGCTGCGGCCGGGTCCCGGTCGGTCGGTGCGTTCGCGGCTTGGGCTGGGATCTGCAGGGTCGAGACGGCGAGTGCGGTAACAGCTACGCCGGTCAGAACGCGCAGAGTGCGTCGTTTCATTGGTTTCTCCTGGGTCCTGGGTCACGCCATCTTCGGCGACGAGGTGACCGTCACAGAAAACTCACCGGTTGTGAACCCCCAAATAGTAAGAAATGGTGCATTTCTTGGCCGGCACGGACCGTTGAGGCCGTTTCATGGACCGTGCACCGGATGGTTAGGCTGCCGGTATGGCGCAGATGCGACTGGCCCTGGCCCAGGTCAACCCGACCGTAGGAGACCTGACTGGCAACGCGCTAGCGGTCCGCGAGTGGTCCGCGAAAGCGGCCGAGCGTGGTGCCCACCTGGTGGCGTTCCCCGAGATGATGCTGACGGGTTACCCGGTTGAGGACCTGGCGCTGCGCGCGTCATTCGTCGACGCCTCGCGAGCGGCGCTCTTCCAGCTTGCCACCGACCTCGCCGCGGACGGGCTCGGCGACCTCCCGGTCGTTGTCGGCTACCTGGGCCGCGCGCCATACCTCTCGCCTGGGGCGACTGGCGAGCTCACCCGACCACTCCCACAGAACTGCGCCGCGGTGCTGCACCACGGCCAGGTCAAGGCTCGTTATGCCAAGCACCACTTGCCCAACTACGGCGTCTTCGACGAGTTCCGGATCTTCGCCCCGGGAAAGTACCTCACCGTTGTGCGTATCGGTGACATCGACGTGGCCATCGCGATCTGCGAGGACCTCTGGCAGGACGGCGGGCCGGTGGCACAGACCCGTGCGGCGGGGGCTGAGCTCTTGTTGGTGATCAACGGGTCGCCATACGAGAAGGACAAGGACGACGTCCGTTACGAACTGGTGGCACGACGGGCCGCAGAGGCTGGCTGCACCCTTGCATACCTCAACATGGTCGGCGGCCAGGACGAGCTCGTCTTCGACGGCGACTCGTTGGTGGTCAACGCTGCTGGGCAGATCCTCGCCCGCGGCCCGCAGTTCGACGAGGACCTGCTCATCGTCGACCTGGACCTCGAGCCAAGCACGGTGGAGGTGCCCGACAGCCCCGGAGAGGGGCTCCTGCACGTCACCCTCAGCGACACACCCATTGCCCCGTATGCCGCACAGCCCGCCACGCTGGCCCCCCGCCTCGACCCGGTCGGCGAGGTCTACCGCGCGGTGCAGCTGGGACTGCACGACTACGTCCGCAAGAACGGTTTCCGGTCGGTCCTGCTCGGAGTCTCCGGAGGCATCGACTCGACCCTGGTGGCAACGATCGCCGCCGACGCGCTTGGCGGGGAGAACGTGGTCGCGATCAGCAACCCCAGCAAGTACTCCAGCGAGGGCTCCATGGACGACGCCGCCGAGCTCGCCCACAATCTGGGTCTGGACTACCGCGTCATACCGATCGCGCCGTTGGTCAGCGCGTTCCTGGACACGGTGAAGCTGACCGGCGTGGCCGAGGAGAACCTCCAGGCCCGGGTGCGTGCCCTGATCTGGATGGGGTTGGGCAACCAGGAGGGTCACCTCATCCTGACCAACAGCAACAAGAGCGAGGTGTCGGTCGGCTACTCGACCATCTACGGCGACAGCGTCGGCGGATACGCACCGCTCAAAGACGTTCCCAAGACGATGGTGTGGGAGCTGGCCCAGTGGCGCAACGCAGAGGCCGAGCGACATGGCGAGAAGCCACCAATCCCCCTGGCCTCCATCAGCAAGGCGCCCTCAGCCGAGCTACGGCCCGATCAGGTCGACCAGGACTCGCTGCCGCCATACGAGCTTCTCGACGCGCTCCTCGACCGCTATGTGGGAGGCGCCCAGAGCCGGGCCGAGCTGGTCGACGCTGGATTCGACCCTTCCGTGGTGGACAAGGTGGTCGGGCTCGTCGACCGCGCAGAGTGGAAGCGCCGGCAGTTCGCCCCCGGCCCCAAGATCTCCTCGTTGGCTTTCGGACGCGACCGCCGCCTGCCGATCACCAGTCGATGGCGGGAGCAGGACTCCTAGCTTCGACAGCACTGAAACGTTTCCCTATGTTTGACACCAGAAGACCATCGCGGTCCCGAGGTTTGGCAATGGAGACAAGATGAGTGAGCAACCCGCCCCGTACGGCACCGGCACCGGCAATGCGCCCGCATCGCCAACGCTCAAGCGCATCCGGATCCCACACCTGCAGGCCATGAAGGAGCGGGGCGAACGCTGGGCGATGCTCACGGCATACGACCAGTACTCCGCCGAGATCTTCGACGAGGCCGGCATTCCCGTTCTCCTGGTTGGTGACTCGGCCGGCAACAACGTCTACGGATACGAGACGACGGTGCCTGTCACGGTGGACGACCTGGTGCCGTTGGTCCGGGCTGTCACCCGCTCCGCCAAACACTCCCTGGTCGTCGCCGATCTGCCGTTCGGGTCCTACCAGGCAAGCCCGACCCAGGCCTTGGCCACAGCAACCAGGTTCATGAAAGAGGGTCTGGCACACGCGGTCAAGCTCGAGGGCGGACGCCCGATGGTCCCCGAGATCGAGCTCCTCGTGCGCGCCGGCATCCCCGTGATGGGACACATCGGTTTCACCCCTCAGAGCGAGCACGTCCTTGGTGGCTATCGCATTCAGGGGCGCGGCGACGCAGGCGACGCACTCGTCGAGGACGCCCTCGCGCTGGAGCGGGCCGGAGCTTTCTCGGTGGTGATGGAGATGGTTCCCGCGCCGGCCGCGGCCCGCGTCACCAAGGCCCTCCACATACCGACGATCGGAATCGGCGCCGGCCCGGACTGCGACGCCCAGGTGCTCGTCTGGCAGGACATGGCCGGGCTACGCGGTGGCAAGGCACCACGCTTCGTCAAGCGGTACGCCGACCTGCGCACCACGCTGGGCGACGCGGCCCGCGCCTACGCGGCGGATGTCGCAGGCGGGACGTTCCCGGCGGCGGAGCACTCGTTCGAGTCCTGACGGCTCGAGGGGTGACGGCTTCAGGTGGGACGGCTCAGCTAGCCGCCGGGCCCGAGACCAGCACACCATCGACGTAGGGCCAGCCATTCGGCAGGCAGCCGTTCAGCCCAAGGGTCTGTTGCTGCATCACCGGCGCCGGACGACCCGGCCCGGGACAGGCCTGGTGGCCGAGCCCAAGCCCGTGTCCCACCTCATGGTTGATGACGTACTGCCGGTAGAGGGCAACGTCGCCCCGGTACTCGGGGACCGCGTGCAGCCAGCGATCGAGGTTGATCATGACGAGATGCCCTGTCCGGCATGAGGAGTATGCGGCGTCCTCCAGACCGGCGGCTTCACACACCGTGCCGACTGTGGCGGACGTGGCCAGGCGGATGACAAGGTCGGCATCCTCTCCGGCGACCCGCTGGACCGACCAGCGCCCACTGCCGGCCCAGCTGGCCGGGTTGGCCAAGGTCGCATCCACGGCGGCCGCGAACGCCTGGGCGTCCTGCCCGGTGCCGATCTCGACCTCGACCCGATAGGTCCGCAGCGGTCCCGAGCCCTGGCGATCCGTACCACCCGGGGCGCGTTCGTACTCACCGGTACCCAGGGTCTGGGCAGTCGGCATCGAAGTCATCACCGGAGTCATCACCCGAACGGGCACGGTCCTTGTGGCGGTCGCGACGGTATCGCCGGTGAGGGCCGCCGCCAGTCGGACGGCGGCCAGCACGAGAAGGGCGACGAACAACAGCAGCCCGCCGCCCACGACCTGGCGTCGTCGCCTGATCACCCGGCGATGTGCGCGGGCACGGGACTCGCGCGAAGGCATGACTAAGGCTATCGCCGACTGGCAGACAACCTGATCAGCCCACCGCAGACACGCGCACCTCGGGCAGTAGTGGAGCAGGCTCGGCCGGAGGACTCATCACTGGCGGATCCGGTCGAAACAGCCGACCGCGCAAGGAGACCAACAGGTAGACGACGGCCGCGCCGGTGAAGGCTGCCATGATCGCGAAGATGACGTGGTAGTCGAGCAGCGTCACGAGGAGTGCGCCAACTGCCAGGGAGATGGCCTGTGGGGCGCCCATGATGGTCTCCACCGCTGCCGATGCGCGGCCCATCAACTCGTGTGGGGTCCGGCGCTGGAGCATCGTCATGAAGGCGATGAACGTCAGGGGCAGGGCGTAGCCGACGACCACCACGGCCGCGAGGGTGACCCACAAAGTCGAGGTGAGCGCGATGGTCTCGAGGCCGACGGCGAGCAGCGCCAAGCCGACGGTGACGGTGCCGGCCTCACCCATTCGACGGACCCACCGAGAGGTCGTGATCCCACCGATGATGGCACCGACGCCCTGCACTGAGACCACGACGCCGGCGAAGGTTGGCGCCTTGCCGAAGAAGTCCAGCACCGCGTAGATCGAGGCCTCTGTGAAGCCGATCACGATCAACATCAGCGTGAAGGCGACCAGGAAGTGCCTCAGCACCGGCTCGTGCGCCAAGTGCTTGATGCCGCCTGTCATCTCATGCCACCAGTGCTGTTCAATGCGCTCGGGAGCCTTTTCCCGCAACGGAATTGACGCGATGATGAGCGCAGCAACGAGGAACGACACCGAGTCGACGACGGCAACCGCACCACCGCCAAACACCCCGAACAGTGCCGCGCCCACGAGGGGACCGATCAGGCGGAAGCCCTCGCGGGTGGTCTGCAACGAGGAGTTTGCCTCCACCAGCACGTCGTCCGGAATCATCTCCTTGAGCAGTCCGTTCAGGCCGGCCGGCAGGACGACGAACGAGATTCCATAGAGGAACGCGACGACATAGATGATCCAGACGTCGCCGCCGTCATGCACCAACAGCAGCGGCAGAACCATCAGGGCCGAGATCACGTTGCCCCACACCAGCAGCGGCTTTCGCCTGATCCGGTCGATGTACATCCCGTAGAGCGGCGCGAACAGCGCAGGGACCATCATCCAGAAGAAGGTGAGACCCGCGGCGCCATTGGAGTGGGTCAGCGTCTTGACCCACATGCTCAGCACCAGAAGCATCACCGAGTCACCGAGCATGCTGGTCGTCGTTCCGGTGAAGAGCCGGGTGAATCCCTTCTGCTGGAACGCCTTACGCATCGTTCTCTCCATTGTCGTCTGGTGCGGTCTCGAAATCGTAGGCCGGGACTCCCCATGCAAGGAACGCGCAGAGGCGTGCCCCGTCGGGTCGACCTTCCGGGTGCTCGAACCGGTCGACTCTGCTCATCAACAGGTCACACACCGCCAGGTTGATCTCGTTGAGCTCGTCTGCAGTCAGCCACATCATCGACTGGGTCCACGTGCTTGCTTCCTGCCACGGCGGGGTGTCCTCACGAACCTTCGCCCGCGCCCTCGCCAATCGCGCCACTTCTCGGTCGATCATCAGCGTACTGAGCGCGTCACCAGCTCGGGCCAGCTCGGGCGACTCGCCGACATCGTCCCATCGCATGCCCAGGCTGACGCTCTGCCAGGGGCGCTTTCGCCCGGTGCCGCCCTCGGCCTCTTCGACGAAACCGTGCTCGGCCAGCTTGCGCAGATGCCACGAGCAGTTCGAGGGCGTCGTCTCGAGCCGGTCGGCCAGCTCGGTCGCGGTCAGGGGACCGTGCACCGTGAGCTGTTCCATGATCGCGAGGCGCACCGGATGGGCCAGCGCCCGCAGCGATCGTGGGTCGTTCAACATCCGTTGCGGGTACGTCATGGGATCGAAAGTACCCTTTCGAAAGACTCCTTGCAATACGTTTCTCTGACGACAGCCGGCCGAACTCACGCCCTAGGCAACGGCACGGGAGGCGGCTAGATTCGGAGACCCGACCAGACCGCGTCGCGCTGCGACCCCCCTACACATCCACCTCCAGCCGCACCAGGGAAGCAGAGAACTCATGAGCCCCACCCTGAGAACCCGTTCGTCCCTTATCGCCACCGTGTCGGTCGCCGCCCTCGCTGCTGCGCTGGCCACCGCCGCACCTGCCACCGCGACAAAACCCGGCAACGGCAGCTCGACCGGCGTTGGTCAGGTCTTCATGGTCAACCCCGTGCAGTCCAGCGGTGACCAGACCCTCACCGACCAGATGGACTCCGCTGGAGCGGTCCCCGACTCCGCCTACGCCACAGTGACCTTGCACAACCTCGACGGCTCGGGCTACCTGAGAGGAACCTGGGTCAACGTGGTGGCCGAGACCGGCACACCGGCATACTCACCGACCGGCAGCTTCACCTACCGACGCGACGACGATCGCTTCGAGCAGGTCATGGCCTACTACTTCGTCGACGCCGCCCAGCGCTACCTGCAGGGTCTCGGCTTCGGCTCCGAGCTCCCCGCCGTCAACGCCGAGAGCCAAGACGTCCGGACCAACCAGTGGGGCATCGACAACTCGTTCTCATGGGACAAGCACGACGTCCTCCGCTTCGGCAAGGGGGGCGTTGACGATGCCGAGGACGCCGAGGTGATCGTCCACGAGTACGGCCACGCGGTGCATGACGCCCAGGTCCCAGGTTTCGGCAGCAGCCTCGAGGCCGGGAGCATCGGCGAGGCCTTCGGCGACTACCTGGCCGTCACGGTCGGGCTGCACGAGGCCAAGGCCAACGGCTGGCCGGTCCGGACTGACCCCACCTGCGTCGCCGACTGGGACTCGGTCTCGTACACCCGCGCACCGCACTGCCTGCGGACGCTGTCCGAGAACAAGCACTACCCCGAGGATCTCCAGGGCGAAGTGCATGCCGACGGCGAGATCTGGTCGCAGGCCCTGTGGACGATCCGGGAGTCGCTCGGCGCCACTGTCGCCGACCGCATCATCGTCAACGCGCAGTTCGGGTTCGCCCCCGACAGCTCGTTCGCGGCCGCGGCGAATACGACGGTCGCGACCGCACAGGCCATGTATGGCGCCGGCAAGGCCAAGGCTGTCCGCGCAGCTTTCGCGGCGCGCGGGATCCTCTGAGTATCCAAACCCGTTAGCGCCGCACTCCCGCGTTCTGCCACCATCGCGACGTAAGCAACCTTCCCCTACCAGCTCTACCAGCTGACCGGGTCCAACTTCGCGGTCGGCGCCCTGGGCATCGTCGAGCTCGTCCCACTGGTCGTGTTCGGGCTGTATGGCGGTGCCCTCGCCGACCACGTCGACCGCCGCCTGATGCTCGTCGTCACCGGCGCCGCCCAAGTGCTGCTCACGGCGGCGCTGATGGCCAACGCCTTTCTGTCCGCCCCGCGTCTCTGGGTCATTGACGTCCTGGGCGCCGTGCTCGCAGCAGCCAGCTCGCTGCAACGTCCATCCCGAGAGGCGTTGCTACCACGCGTTGTTCGCCACCAACAGATCCCTGCGGCCATCGCGCTGTCGTCGCTCGGTCGCGAGGTCAGCGGGCTCGCCGGACCCGCCCTCGGGGGCCTTCTGCTGCAGTGGGTGGGCGTCGGCTGGTGCTTCGCCATCGACGTGACAGGCCTGACGGTGGCGACAGCGCTGTTTCTGGCGTTGAAGCCGTACCCCGCGACCGATCGCTCCAACCCGCCGAGCCTGTCCGGAGTGGCCGAGGGGTTGCGCTACGCAATGGGGCGCAAAGACCTGCTGGGCACGTACGTCATCGACATCGTGGCCATGCTCATGGCGATGCCGATCGTGCTGTTCCCGGCGCTGGCCACCATGGTCTTCCATGCACCGGCGATGCTCGGGCTGCTCTACTCGGCTGAGGGCGTTGGCGCGCTGCTCGCCACGGCTTCCTCCGGGTGGATCTCCCACGTCCACCATCACGGGCGCGCCATCGTGATCGCCGCATCGGCCTGGGGCGCCTCCATCGCGCTCGCCGGGCTGATGCCCTCGCGCTGGCTGGTCCTGGTCTGTCTGGTCGCTGCAGGCGCCGCGGACATGCTCAGCGGCCTCTTCCGGTCGGTGATCTGGAACCAGACGATCCCGGACACGATACGAGGCCGGTTGGCCGGCATCGAGCTGCTGTCGTACTCCGTGGGTCCACTGGGGGCCAGGTCCGAGCCGGGCTCGTGGCCGACCGCTGGAGCGTGCGTGGGTCGATCACCAGCGGCGGCATCCTCTGCGTCGTGGGCGTGGCGCTGACCGCCTCGTGGCTGCATGGCTTCTGGGCCTATGACGAGCGAACCGACGTGCATGCCGTCCATGAGCGGAAGCTCCGCGCCGAGAATGCCGGTTGACTCGCCAATGTGCCCGAAAGAACACGTCCCGGGGCATTGTGCAATCGTCACGAACTTGATGTGCTGAAGGTCTGGACATTCCCTGGCAGTCCGGTGGTTCGGACGGAACGGATCGAGGTCGCGATGACAGCAGCAGAGTCCAACGAGGTTCCGACAGACAAGGCGAAGGGCGCCCTCGACATCGAAGTGAGTCGGGTGGTGCCCCAACCAATCGACAAGGTCTGGCAGGTCCTGACCACCCGTGCTGGTGCGGAAGCCTTCCTCGGCAGCGGCGCCCAGCTCGGCACCAAGGGCGAGCCGTGGCACAGCGCTGACGGCAGCCATGGAGTGGTTCGCAGCTACCACCCGATGCAGCAGGTCCGCATCACGTGGCACGCCGACGAGAATGCGCCCGCCACCCTGGTCGACCTGCAGCTGACACCCGAGGGCGATGGCACCCGGATGGGCCTGCGGCAGGAGCACATCGGCGATGTCGCGCTCAGCCAGAGCCTGGAGCAGCGTTGGGCGGATGCGCTCGGCCGGATCGGCGGCGCTACCTCCTGAGCCGAATGCTCGTCAACACGCTGGGCAGGGGCTCGGGGCAGCGTTTCAGTCGTCGAGCCCCTCGTCGTCCCAGGTTTTGTCGTCCGCGTCCCAGCGGTCGGTGTTCTCCTTGGCATGCGCCAGCGCCTGCTCCGCCTCCGCGTAGGTGTCGTATGGCCCCATCAGCCGGTCCTGCGGACTCTTGTTGGCGTCATCCTCAACCTGTCCGGTGCTCACGTTGAACCAGAACGCCATGACAACCTCTCCTTGGGTCAACTGCGTGGTCACTTGCCGTGCAAGTCGGTTGTGCTGTCTTGCCTAGACTCCACCGTATGCCGATCACCTATGCAAGCGTCGCGCCAGGCGCCGTCAGCGGACGTCGCGCCGTTCCTGCCTCCATCCCCCGACCCGAGTACGTCGATCGGCCGGCTCCCGCGAAGTACGCCGGTCCGGAGGTCAAGGACGCCGAGACCGTCGAGAACATGAGGATCGCCGGACGCATCGCGTCGCAGGCGATGGAGAGCGCTGCCAAGGCGATCGCGCCCGGTGTCACCACCGATGAGCTCGATCGGATCGCCCACGAGTTCATGCTTGACCACGGTGCCTATCCCTCGACGTTGGGCTATCGCCATTTCCCGAAGTCGATCTGCACCAGCATCAACGAGGTCATCTGTCACGGCATCCCCGACGACCGCCCCCTCGAGGATGGCGACATCGTCAACATCGACATCACTGCGTATATCGGCGGGGTTCACGGAGACACCGATGCGACGTACCTCTGCGGCAACGTCGACGAGGAGTCCCGTCTGCTGGTCGAGCGGACCCAGGAGGCCATGATGCGCGGCATCAAGGCGGCCGTGCCCGGTCGTGAGATCAACATCATCGGCCGCGTGATCGAGAGCTATGCCAAGCGTTTTGGCTACGGCGTCGTCCGTGACTTCACCGGCCACGGCATCGGCACAGCGTTCCACTCCGGCCTGGTGATCCCGCACTATGACGCCGCTCCCCAGTACAACACCATCATTGAACCGGGCATGACCTTCACGATCGAGCCGATGCTCAACCTGGGTTCCAACGAGTGGGACATGTGGGACGACGGCTGGACCGTTGTCACCAAGGACCGCAGGCGCTCCGCGCAGTTCGAGCACACGATCCTGATCACAGACACCGCGGCCGAGATCCTCACCCTGCCCTGATCGTGCCCCCACAGCCCAATACACACGACATCGCGGCAACCGGAAGGCATCTCATGGCCACCACGCATCATCCGCTCGGCATCGACATCGGCGGCAGCGGCATCAAGGGAGCACCGGTGGATCTGGCCAACGGCCAGTTTGCCAAGGATCGGATGCGCCTTGACACCCCCAAGGTGTCTTCACCGGACGCGGTTGCCGACCTGGTCGTGCAGATCGCCGAGCACTTCGCCGATGACACCGGCGACTCCCCCATCGGTGTGACACTGCCGGCCGTCGTGACCAACGGTGTGGTGCGAACAGCGGCCAACATCGACTCAGCGTGGATCGGCACCGACGCCCGAAAACTGTTGAGCGACAGACTCGGTCGTCCGGTGACGGTGGTCAACGACGCCGATGCCGCAGGGGTCGGGGAGCTCCACTTCGGAGCCGCCCGCAACGCCAACGGGCTCGTTCTCGTGACGACGCTGGGAACCGGCATCGGGTCCGCGTTGCTCTACAACGGCGTGCTGGTCCCCAACTCCGAGCTCGGGCATCTCGAGATCGACGGCCACGACGCCGAAGACCAGGCGGCAGCCAGCATCAGGAGCGACGACAGCCTGTCATGGGCACAGTGGGCGGAACGTCTTCAGCGCTACTACTCCCACGTCGAGAACCTGCTCTGGCCGGATCTGATCGTCGTCGGCGGCGGGGTGTCCAGGAAGGCCGACAAGTTCTTGCCCCTCCTGCATCTGCGGGCACCGATCGTCGCCGCTCAGCTGGCGAACTCGGCAGGCATCATCGGCGCAGCCTGGCTCGCCACCAACACCTGAAAAGCAAGGCTCTTCAAGGCAGCTGGGCTATCTGATGCGGGACAGGTCCGCAAGCAGCTCGGGTGCCCGACGTTCGTAGATGCGGGCGCCCCACCGTGTCCCGAGGGCGAGCGTGCCGGATCCGAAGACCACGGCCAACCCGAGGCACAGCCAACCCATCCAGACCTGCCCGAAAAGGGCACCCATCCCGACGACGAGCAGTGGCAGGTTCACCACGAAGACCGCAGTACCGGCCACGGCCTGGATGACCATGGTCAGGGCCGAGGAACCCGGCGGAGCACCGAAAGGGTTCTCGCCCGGACCCGGGACGGGATACGGCTTGAGCACGCTCATCACGCTGGCCACACCGAATCCGGTGAGCAGGAATCCCAGCCCCATCCCGAACAACGCCGGCCACGCGCTCCAACGGTCGGTGAGCGCGCAGGAGATGGCTGCATAGATGGGCAGGAGCACTGAAGCCGTCAAAGTGGTTGGCACCAAACGGCCTACGCGGTCGGCGCGGCCGGACACCCCGGTGGCGACGTGCCCCCAGAACGCCGTCCCGTCATACGCGATGTCGTTGTGCGTGCTCCAACCCAGCATGAATCCCGCGGCGGGCGCCATGGCCAGGGTCCAGACGTTGCCGCTTCCGGTGAACGCCGGCAACAAAAGACCCAGCGGCAGGAGAAGCATGAGCACGACTGATGCGACGTATCTCGGGTCCCGTCGCCAGGAGATGATCGAGCGGGCGGCCACTGCTCCGGTGGGTGTGGCCGGCATCCGGCCGAACCAGCCGAGCCCATTGTTGCCGTTGGCCGAGCCGCCGCTGTCCGTCGCCCGCGGGTTCTCCAGGGCGCCCCGCAACAGAACGTCCCAAGCCAGCAGGGCGGCAACCAGGAAGACCAGGGCCAGGGCGAGGCGCAACAGACCGGACCAGATCGCGCCATCGGCGAAGTCGGCAGGCACGGCCCAAGCCAGACCCAGAGGGGTCCATCCCAACACGCCCGCCAGATGTTGAAGCAGCCCGGGCGACGAGACCTGTTTCATCACCGAGGACGTCGCAGCGCCGAAGCCCAGCGACAACAGCAACATCAGCAGCAGCAACGCCTCCTTCCCCCGCCGACGCCGGGACATCGCAAAGGACGCCGCCGAGGTGACCCTGCTCAGCGCCACACAGGTGAAGACCGCCACGACCGCCGCCACCGGGGCGATCGCCATTGCCAGAACAGATCGCGACCAGGTGATGACGGTCGCAAGACCCAGGATCGCCGTGACCGCGGCGGGGACACCGACCAGCGATGACAACAGCAGTCCGAGGACGAGCTGACGGCGAGGGACCGCGAAGGTTGCAAACCGCGCGGGGTCGAGGGTCTCGTCGATGCCATAGGCGATGATCGGGAGGATCGCCCACCCCAGGACCACCGCGCTGCCTCCGAGCGTGATGGCGGTCCGGGCGACGTCGCTGGGCAGCGAGAACCTGAGTGCGACGAGCCCCGAGAGAGCCGCAACGAGCACGCCCAACCCGTACAGCACTGCGATGATCAGCCCGACCAGCTGTGGGGTGCTGCGGCGAAGTCCGTTGCGCAACAGCTGCCATTTCAATCCGACGATGAGCGCAACCACGCCAGCCCCTCTCCAACGTCGGTCTGTCCGCCGACCAGGTCGACGAAGCGTTCCTCCAGGGTCATGCCGGACCGGACCTCGTCGAGAGTGCCCTCCGCGCGAATCTGCCCAACCGCCACGATGGCGACCCGGTCGCACAGCCTCTGCACCAGGTCCATCACATGGCTGGACAGGATCACCGTGCCACCGGAGGCGGCGTAACCCTCGAGGATCTGGCGGATGGTCGTGGCCGATATCGGGTCGACGGCCTCGAACGGCTCGTCGAGCACCAAGAGTCTGGGGGCATGGATCAGGGCACAGGCGAGCGAGATCTTCTTCGTCATACCAGCCGAATAGTCAACAACCAGAGTGCCGGTCGCCTCCGCCAGGCCAAGAGCCTCCAGCAGCTCATGGGCTCGTTCGGTGACCACCGTGCGATCCATGCCGCGCAACAGGCCCGAGTAGCAGATCAGCTGCAGCCCGGTCAGGCGGTCGAAGAGCCGAAGACCGTCGGGGAGGACGCCGACCAGCTGCTTCGCGCGGACGGTGTCGGACCAGACATCGTGACCGAGGACGTGAGCCGTGCCGGCGTCCGGCCGCAGAAGTCCCGTCGCCATGGACAGTGTGGTGGTCTTGCCGGCGCCGTTGGGTCCCACGAGGCCGAAGAACGACCCCCGAGGAACATCGAGATCAAGACGATCGACCGCGCGCGTCGATCCGTACGCTTTGGACAGACCGCGCAGGCTCAGCGCCGCGGAGGATCCCCGAGTTTGCATGTAGGTGACGGTAACAACGACCGGCCCTCACCGTGCGTTCGCGCCCGCTCAGGTGAAGTCGACGGCGACGCCGTCAGCAAGATCGCGGACTTCCATGCTCTCCGGCCCGAAGCTCTTCAGCTGGGACAGATAGAGCTGGCGGCCGATGTCATTGAGCAGGGCGTCGTGGATCGGAATGCTCACCTTCGGTGCGATCCGCTGGGCGAACGCCACGGTGTCGCGGCTTGCCGTCCAGGGCGCGTTGAGTGGCACCGCGAGGATGTCGATCTGACCGGGCGCGGCGTCGTAGGCGTCGCCTGGATGGAACAGGGTCGGCTCACCCTCCGCACGGATCACGACACCGAGGTTGCCGACCCGGGGCAACGCCTCGTTGATCAGGGCGTGCTTCTCGCCCACTGGCATGACCAGGACCCGCCCGAACGACAGCTCCTCGCCCGCCACCGTGTGCTCGGACCCAATCCCGGCCTCCGCCATGACAGCGGCGGCCTGTGGCTCGGCATACAGCAGAGCCTGTGGGTTGGCCTCCAACACCGTCGGAAGACGTTGCAGGTCAACATGGTCCGCGTGTTGATGGGTGACAAGGATGACATCAAGTCCGGTCACGTCCACGATGCCCGGCGAGAACACACCCGGATCAATCAGGATGCGCTGGCCGCCGGTCTCGACGAGCAGGCAGGCATGTCCGAGATGAGTGAGGCGCATGGGCTTCAGGCTACAAGCGCCGCCGCAACCGGAGCTCCTTCGCCACGTAGCCCGGCATCACGCAGGACAGCGCGAGGAAGTACGCCGAAAGCGCCAACTGGCCGTACGCAAGGCTGATGATGCAGATGGTTGAACAGATCAACCAGGCGCCCATTCCCGCCTTCATCTGGTCCTCACTCTCATCGAGCCGACCGACGTTTCGAGAGTAGGCCCGAACAGCCGATTGACGCCTCCCGCCGAAGACGTAGTCCGATCGACAGGGGTGACGAGTGACGAGTGACGAGTGCGGTGCGAGGTGCGAGGTGCGAGGTGCGAGGTGCGAGGTCAACCCATCAGCTCGTGTATTGACCCCGCCACAGGTCGATCCCGCCCTCGACCGCGTGATTGTCGATCTCGGCCAGCTCCTCAGCGCTGAACTCGAGGTTGTCCAGCGCGGCGATGTTCTGCTCAAGCTGACCGACCGACGACGCACCGATCAGGACCGAGGAAACTCGCGGGTCGCGAGCTATCCAGGCAAGGGCCATCTGCGCGAGCGACTGGCCACGGCGGAGGGCGATCTCGTTCAGCGAACGGAGGTGGGTGAGGTTCTGCTCGGTCAGCAGCTCCTCCGAGAGCGACGAGCCCTCGGCCATCCGGGAGTCGGACGGAATACCGTTGAGGTACTTGTTGGTCAACATCCCCTGTGCCAGCGGGGAGAACGCAATACACCCGGCGCCGACCTGTTCAAGGGTGTCGAGCAGTCCGCCCTCGACCCACCGGTTGAGCATCGAGTACGACGGCTGATGGATCAACAGCGGTGTGCCGAGCTCGGTCAGGATCCTGGCCGCCTCTGCGGTCCGTTCCGGCGAGTATGACGAGATGCCCGCGTACAAGGCCTTGCCCGAGCGAACTGCGGTGTCCAGGGCGCCCATGGTCTCTTCGAGCGGTGTCTCCGGGTCAGGGCGGTGCGAGTAGAAGACATCGACATAGTCGACACCCATGCGAGTCAGCGACTGGTCGAGGCTGGCCAGCAGGTACTTGCGGGAACCGAACTCGCCGTATGGACCCGGCCACATGTCCCAGCCGGCCTTGGTGGAAAGGAAGAGCTCGTCACGGTAGGGCAGAAAGTCCTGTCGCAGGATGGTCCCGAAGTTGGCCTCGGCCGAGCCGTACGGCGGTCCGTAGTTGTTGGCCAGGTCGATGTGGCAGACGCCGAGATCGAACGCGCGACGCAGGATCGCCCGCTGGGTATCCAGCGAGCGGTCGTCCCCAAAGTTGTGCCACAGGCCCAGCGAGATGAGTGGAAGCTTCACTCCGCTGCGCCCCACGCGGCGGTAGGTCATTGATTCGTAGCGGTCTTCGGCAGCGACGTAGGTCATGCAACTCATCCTTGCAGACCTCGTGTTGCCATCTTCGGCCACCGCGGCCCGGCCCTGGGTGACGAGTCCGACTCTCGGTGCAAGGACCTTTGGCACTGCCCTCGGCAACTCTTGTGGGACGAGCGTGGGATCACCAGGTGGGAACACTATGTGGGAACACCAAGGAGAGGAGGGCGCTCCACCGAGGTGGAGCTGATGGCGATGACCGTGTTCGCTGATCGTGTCGCGGCCGGCCGGCAGCTGGCCGCGAGGCTGGAGTACCTGCATGACCAGGACGTGGTCGTTCTGGGCCTGCCCCGAGGCGGGGTGCCCGTGGCGTTCGAGGTGGCTGAGGCGCTGGGTGCGCCACTGGATGTCATCGTGGTGCGAAAGCTGGGGGTGCCGTTCCAGCCCGAGCTGGCCATGGGCGCGATCGGTGAGGGGGGAGCCCGGGTGCTCGATGCCAGCGTGATGGCTCGCGCCCGGATCACCGACGCGGACCTGAGTGCTGTCGAAAGCCGTGAGCGGGCACTGCTTGAAGAGCGTGTCGCGCGCCTGCGTCGGGGACGTGATCGCATCGACCTGTCGGGTCGCATTGCCGTCATCGTCGACGACGGCATCGCGACGGGCTCGACCGCTCGAGTTGCCTGTCAGGTGGCCCGTCACCTCGGCGCCGCGAGGGTCATTCTGGCTGCGCCGGTCGCCCCGGACGAGACGGTTCGGAACCTGAACGAAGCCGACGAGGTCGTATGCGTCTCGGTGCCCCGGTGGTTCATGGCCGTCGGCCAGCACTATCTCGATTTCTCGACGACGAGCGACGATGAGGTGATCCTCCTGCTGGACCACGCCGCTCGGCGAATGCGCGGCGATCAGTCGGTCGGCCAGAGGCCGGACTGCGATGTTGACGTGGAGATCCCTGTCGGTGCCGTTGTCCTCCAAGGGCATTTGCACCTTCCTGAGCCGGCCGACAGCGTGGTGCTGTTCGCCCACGGGAGCGGCAGCAGCCGCCATAGCCCGCGCAACCAGTTCGTCGCCTCTGCGCTCTACCGGGCAGGTATCGGCACGCTGTTGCTCGACCTGCTCACTGCGCCGGAGGAGCTCGACCGCGCCAACGTGTTCGACATGGATCTGCTCGCGACCCGGCTCACTGCAGCAACGCGGTGGCTCCGCAGCCGGCCAGACTCCGCATCGTGCCGCGTCGGATACTTCGGTGCGAGCACTGGAGCCGGCGCGGCGTTGCTGGCGGCCGCGGACGCTGGGTACCAGATCGCGGCGGTCGTGTCGCGCGGCGGCCGTCCAGACCTGGCTGGTCCACGGCTTGCCGAGGTCACGGCCCCCACACTGCTGATCGTGGGCAGCGCCGACGAGATGGTCCTCGACCTGAACCGCCAGGCTCAGGCCCAGCTGCGCTGCCCGAACCAGTTGGCGGTCGTTGACCGTGCCACTCATCTGTTCGAAGAGCCCGGGACCCTGGCAGAGGTAGCGATCCTGGCGAGCGACTGGTTCACCCGGTACCTCGCCAAGAAGCCGCAGAACCCATCAGTGGCCTGACCCAAGAACGTTGCGGCAGAAGAGGTTCACCATTTCCCGAACGACGTCGGGCGCGGCTTGACGCTGCCCAGATCAATGGTTGAGATCGTCTCGGTCGGCAAACCCGCTGCTGCCCGCTCGGCCGCGTCGTTGGCGACGATGTCAGCAGCGGTGTTGAGCGGGAACAGGTTCTTCGGGTCATGTCCGGGGACCTTGACGAACTCCACGGTGCCGAGGCGAGTGTCCAGCGCGGCCCAGATGGCCTCGATGATGCCGGCGTTCTTCACCGGCTCGCGCTTGGAGTTGCGCATCCCGTTGCGCTGCCAGCCGGCCCGCCATGTGGTGGAGCAGTCCCGTGCGTACGTCGAGTCGATCTGGATGACCAGGTGCGCAACATCAGGGTGGTCCGTCAGGGCGCCAAGCACAGCCCGCAGCTCGGCGATGTTGTTGGTGCCGATGGCCTGCCCCGACGCGTGGTAGCTGCCGTTCTCGTCCACCCACGCCCAGCCAGCCGGCCCGGGGTTGCCGAGGCACGCGCCGTCCGTGCCGACCGTCAACGTTCCACCCTGCATGTCAGTCCCTCGTGTTCAGTCTCGACGTCGGCCTTGTAAAGGTGCAGGCCGACAGAGGCTACAGGCCGACTGAAGCACAGGCCGGCTGAAGTGCAGGGCGACTGAAGCACAGGCCGGCTTAAGTGCAGGCAGACAAAGGTGCAGGCAGACAAAGGTGCAGGCCCCGGAGAGTATGAGTCTCCGGGGCCTGCGGTTGATCATCGACGGTGAAGACCGACAATCTCACGGGTGGTCCGCTGGCTCTCTCCGCACGCTTCACCTGGCGGTTCCAGCAGGCAAGCCCACTGGTCAAGAACCCGTTTTGCATCCGATCCCGCTCCCGTTTCCGGGGGCGTAGTGAGAGTTCTACGCCGATGTGATGACGGCCCGCAAGTGGTCTGGCACAGGAAGTTTCGGCAACTTCGGCGTGTCGCGCCCGACACGCCGGTTTGATCAAAGAGTGGCAGCTCTCGTCGAACGGCGGCGAAGGCCAGTGCGCCCCGGATCCCTCAGGGTCTGGTGCCGCAGATTCGCGTACCCCGGCTCGATGACCGCTACGAGCAACGGACGAGGCGCCACCCTTTCAGATCAGCCGTAGTTCGTCTTCTTGGTGGGTGACGACCGCGGGCGTTAGTGCTTTCGTGTGCAGGTAAGCCTTAGTAAGGCTTACCTCATTCGCCGACTACGCATGTCGGTCCGATCAATCGAGAAAGAGAGAACCCATGAACATCAAGACCCGGGTGGCGGTTGCCCTGTGCGTACCGCTGCTGACCATCGCCGGAGCCGGCACCGCGTTCGCCGGCGAGATCTCCGGCCCTCCCCGAGATGGGTACGCAACCGGCGACTGGACTCCGATCGCGGACTACGTCGCGAACTCGATCTGCGCGTTCTCCGGCCTCAACGCGTACCACCCTGCGGGTGGAGGCTTCCCTGAGAAGGAGGCGGTATTCCCGACGGTGCAGAGCTACGGAATGTTCGTCCGCGCCGGTCTCAAGACCTTCGTCCCCAGCCCCGGGGAGGCCTGCAACGGCCACACCGGTGAACTCACCGGCCCCTGACGGGGACGACTACGCGAGTCTGACGAAGCGGGGCCAGATCAGGTGACCACACTCGTGAGGCCGTCGATCTGGCCCTCGCTGACTTTCTTGCGGACTCTCTGCGGACCAGAGCCAGTGGCTCTAGACAAATCTCCGCGTCAGCGGCCGATAAGGGGATGAGTCGGTCGGTACGCCGGGTTCTGTCATCGCGCGCCGTTGCCAGCACGCGACGGACGACCATCCATCTCGAGTACTCGTTGCCGAGCACCTCTAGCGGTCTACCCGCAAGCTCGGGCGGGCCGCCCTCGAACGCTTGCTGTCTGACCTTGCTCCAGGTGGGGTTTACCTAGCCACTCCAGTCACCTGGAGTGCTGGTGGTCTCTTACACCAC
>DATCNE010000132.1:0-1543 GCA_036565395.1 Dermatophilaceae bacterium | reverse complement strand
CAACGGGCTGGTGGAGTTCCTCGAGCTGGCACCGCGTGAGGTGAAGTCCTGGGCCGCCGCGCGGACCACGGACGTGGATGAGGCGTTTGCCCTCCTGTCCGGCCCGGAGCAAGACCTCTTGGCCGCGACCCAGACCGCCGTGATGACTCAGGATGCGTCGGTTGACCTGCAGAAGCACGCCCCCGCATCTCCCCCCGCTCCCAGCGCGTTCGCAGCACTCGCGGCAAACAAGCCACAGCGGAACAAGATCATTGGTGCGATCGGTGCCGTACTCGCCGTCGCTGTCGTCTTCCTCGTCTTCCAGATGGGCAAGTCCGACGTCCCCGGCATCTCGGGCACGCCGACGGGAACGGAGACGACGGCAGCAGCAGGGGCCGCCACACCGGTCGACCCGGCCAAGCTGGCCGCGCTGATGCAGAAGATCACCGCCAACCCCAAGGATGTTGCCTCGCTCCAGGGCATCGGCGACCTGTACTTCGGCGCCACCGACTACAAGAACGCAAGCCTCTGGGAGCAGAAGGTCCTCGCCATCGACCCGAAGAACCAGGTCGCGCTCCTCGCACTCGGCGCAGCTCAGTTCAACCTTGGCAATGCAGTCGAGGCCAAGAAGCAGTGGCTTATCGCCGCCGGGCTCTATCCCAAGAACGCTGAGGTTCACTATGACCTTGGTTTCCTGTACTTCAGCCAGACCCCGCCCGACACGGCCAACATGCAGGCCGAGTGGAAGAAGGTCGTCGCTATCGACCCCAACTCCAACCTTGCGAAGACAGTCGTCACGCACCTGAAGAGCTCGACTGCTGCTCCCACCGCGTCGGCCACGACCGCCAAGTAACGCCATGACCATCCTCAGCATCGCCGTCGCGTTCCTCGCAGGAATCGTGTCTTTCGCGTCGCCGTGCTGCCTCCCGCTCGTCCCGGCCTATGTCAGTTACATGGTCGGGACGACGCCCTCCGGGTCACCGAGGGCACGGCGGGTCGCGTTCAACCAGTCACTGGCTTTCGTCCTGGGCTTCACGGTGGTGTTCGTCGCGCTGTGGGCCTCGGTCGGACTCGTCGGCTACCTGCTGAGGGACTACGTCGGGATGCTGCGACAGGTCGGTGGCGCCGTACTCATCGTCATGGGTCTGCACGTCGCGGGAGTCATCCGTATCTCGGCCCTGTACCGCCAGGTGACAGTCCCAACATCGCGGATTGTCGGACAGTCGCCAACAGGTGACGGCACCGTCCTGGTGCAGGCCCCGAGCTACGTCCGCTCGAGCCTTCTCGGCGTTGCCTTCGCTGCCGGCTGGACCCCCTGCATCGGACCCATCCTCGGCGGGATCATCGGCCTTGCCTCTTTGGGCTCGAGCGTCGTCCAGGGCACGGTCCTTCTGTTTGCGTACGCGATTGGTCTCGGGGTTCCGTTCGTCCTCGTGGCTGTCGGCGCGACCGCTGCCAACCAGCGACTCGCGTGGTTCCGCAAGCACGAGGCCGCGGTCTCGCTCGTGACCGGCGCGATGCTCATCCTGGTCGGCTTCCTGATGATCACGAACCTGTTCATCAA
>DATCNE010000131.1:0-1548 GCA_036565395.1 Dermatophilaceae bacterium | reverse complement strand
ACAAGCTGATCCGGGTGGTGACCATTGCGCCAGGGACGTTCGCGACGCCGATGCTGGCCGGGCTGCCAGACGAGGCGACCGCTGTCCTCGAGGCTCAGGTGCCTCACCCCTCACGACTGGGCCGGCCCAGCGAGTTTGCATCGCTGGTCGCGCACATAGTCGACAACAGCATGCTGAACGGCGAGGTCGTTCGGCTCGACGGCGCGCTGCGGATGCCCCCGCGCTGAAGCCGGGATGGGACCGCGTTTCAGGGATGCGCCTGCCCGGCCGACCTTCGAGAGCTACGACGGGGCTGGCCCAGTGGCTCCAGCCCGGCGGCCGATCTCCACGGCCACGGCCATGGGAAGGATGAAGTCGACCAGCGCGAACATGATGGCCGGGCCTAGATAGGTCGGATTCCCATCCAGCTGCGTGCCGATGATGATCAGACCCAGTGATCCGAAGCGGAACGACGAGACCAGACCAGTTGTCGTGCGGACGTCAGCGCTCCTGCCACCGAGCAGCAGACCGAGGACCCCGGCAACGATGATGATGCCGATGGCGGTGACCGACACCCACGACCCGAACATCGACACGATCGTGCTCCAGTTTGCCGCGATACCGGTCGCCAACGCGATCCCCAACGCCAGGTTGGAGCCCTTCACCAGCTCGGGCTGCCAGACCTTGGCGTGGTCGACATAGCGGGCGCGTACGAACAGACCAGCCACTAAGGGAAGCAGAACGAGCGCGAGCAAGCTTTTGACGATGTCCCAGGCGCTGATCGACGTGCCGGTGACGACCTTCCCCGCCCACAAGGGCACGGCCATGATGTTGACCAGCTGGAGCACCACGGCCAACGAAACAGCCAGCGGCAGGTCCGCCCGTTTGGCCAGCTGAGCGGCCTTCAGGGACGCCGCGCTGCCGGCGCCGAGAGTGGCCAGGACCAGGCCCGGAACGTACTGACTGTCCATCGGGGAGGCCTTGGCTATGCCCCAGGCGACAGCCGGGATCACCAGCGCGTTCAGCAACACCATGGCGATGACCAGTCCGACCCGCTTGAGGGGCGCCACCAGCTGACCAACGGTGAACGACATGCCGAGCGACAGGACGGTGGCGCCGACCGAGATGACGATGCCGGCGTTGAACAGTGCGGTAAGTAGCTGGTTGGCGGTCACGCTCGCTCCTGTCTTGGGGCCTGTGCGACAAGACTTCGCGCGAGGCACGTGGCCAGTCATCACCCACCTGGGATGAAGCGACCCCGCCCAGGAGGGGCGGTATCGGAGGGGCCAAACGCCGATCTGACCTCTTGCCAACATCACCGACAAGAGGGTAGAAACGAAGGTACCCACTTGGTAACGGGTGGCGTCGACGGACAGTAAACGAGGTCCTGTAGCCGGCGGAGCGACCCGCTGGACCCGCTTGTGACGTGGCGTGGGGATCCTGCCGCACTGACCGGACCGTCTGGGGAGCGTCACGCCCAAGACAAGAAGTTGAGGCCCCGCCAACTCATACTTGGCGGGGTCTCCTCATTCATAGCGCCGCCGAGTCGCCGATCCGGTGACCGACACG
>DATCNE010000130.1:0-6897 GCA_036565395.1 Dermatophilaceae bacterium | reverse complement strand
GGCCCTGGTCGCCCTTGCCGAACGGCCGATGGGTCTCGTGGCCATCCCGCTGTTCCTGGTCCCGCTGTTCCTGACGCAGTTCGCCGTGCGACGACAGAGCTCGATCCGCCGCACCTATCGACAGACGATCCGGACCTTGTCACGGCTCACCGAGCTCGGCGGCTACACGGAGGTGGGGCACGCCTCCCGGGTGGCCGCGTTGTCCATGTCCATGGGCCACGAGCTGGGTATGTCCGAGCGCGAGATGCTCGACCTGGAGTATGCCGCGCTGCTGCACGACATCGGTCAGGTCTCCTTGACCGAGCCGATCCCTGGCGGGGCGACGGTGCTGGCGGCTCCGGCTGACCAGCGACGGATCGCTCACGACGGCGCGGAGATCGTCCGACAGACGGGTGTCCTCGACAAGGTTGCCGTCATCCTGGAGGCACAGACGACTCCATTTCGCCAGGTGCGCGAGTTTGGTGAGGATCTGCCGCTGTCCAGCCGAATCATCAAGGTCTGCAACGCTTATGACGACTTAGCAGGTGACAGCCCCGACTCGCCGAAGCGTGCCGCGGCGATCGAACGGATCCATCTGGGGCTGGGCTACGAGTACGACCCGCGTGTCGTCAGCGCCTTGGTCCGGGCTCTGGCCCGCAGCGACCATTAGTCGCCGCTGCCTGGTCCGTTCGCCCGAGGCACCCCCACCTCTTCGGTTGTGATTCGCCCAACATCCCCGGTATCAGCCCGCTGGCCCGCTACCGTCGAGGTGGAGGTCTCAGGTGTTCCAGCGTCAACGGTTCACAGATTCGAAAGATGGTGGGGAGGATCCGCGATGATGCCACAGGACTTCGACCGGGAGTGTGGGACACCACACGATTGTGGCTGGCCAACGTGCGGGTACGTCCGACCAGAGCCACAAGAAGACGCGATCGCGAGGGATGTCCTCGGCGTTCTCAGCCTTGCTTCGGTCGGCCAGGGGAGCGAGGGGGGCTCATCCAGGTGGCACTTGGGACGTGATTGGGCAGTGTTGACGCCTGAGCCTGAGGCGTAGGCCGGGATCAGCCTGCCCGGCGTCGGTCCCTGAACCAGGCAACGGTGGCAGCCACTGCGTCAGTCATGGGAGTGGGTGCGATCCCGAGCTGAGACTCCGCCTTGGTGCCGTCGACCACGAACGGCTGGGTGAACTCGTAGACCATCTCGTCGACCTCGCGCACCGTCTTGTTGAACAGGCCCATGACGCGCAGCAGGAGGATGGGAGCGACGTTGACCTTGATGGGTGAGCCGAGCTCGTCGGCAATGAGGTCGATGATCTGCCGCGTGGTGAGTGCGGGCGCGTTCGGCACGTGGTACACCTCGCCGAGCACGTCGTCGCGGGTGCCGAGTGCTGCGAGGGTTCGCGCCGAGTCGACGGTGTAGGTGTAGCTGTGCGGGAGATCAGGGTTGCCGATCACTCGGGCCGGCCTGCTGGCCATCGCGGCGCCGATCACCAGGTCGCCGAATGGTGACTGCGTGGTGCCTCGAGGCCCGATGTAATCAGAGGCGCGTGCGGTGGTCACCGCCAGCTCGCCGTCGTCGTGCAGACGCCGGAGCTGCTCGGCCATGGCCAGCCGGACCTTGCCCTTGCGGGTGTGGGGGTTCGTCGGGGTGGTTTCGGTGATCGGCGCACCGCCGGTGTCGCCGTACATGTAGGTGTTCTCGAACGACACGAGGCGGGCGTCGACGGCTCGCGCGGCGTGAATGACACCGTCCTGCATCGGCGGGAAGTCCTCGGCCCAGCGGTGGTAGGCCGGGTTCAGACACTGATAGACCACCGCGGCTCCGGCTGCCGCTCGAACCGCGAAGTCGCCGTCGGTAACATCGCCGCCGAGCACCTCGACACCGTGGGGGACCTGAGCGGACCCGGATCGATTCACCGCCCGCACCGGCAACCCACGACCCGTAAGCTCGTCGATCAGCGCCAGCCCGATGGCACCGGTACCGAACACGACATGGACGTCGTTCATGGCTGCTCCTCTGTGCGGGGCGATCGGGGTTGCGAGTCCACCTCGATGTCAGCGTGATCCGCAGTGAACCGCACCCGGTCCGTCATCGGCGTCGATGACGGACCGGGTGCGGATTGGCGGGCGCTCTGACCGCGTTTGTGCAGGTCAGAAGCCTTGAAACCTCAAGCTGCCTTCTTGGTCTCCCAGAAGATCACGGCGATCTCGTCGATCTTCGCCAACAGGTCGTCGGCCACCGCAACGTCCCACGAGGCTTTGGTGCCGCCGGCTCCGGCGAGCTTGGTGGCCTCGTTGAACATGGTGTTCAGCTGCGGGTACTTCTCGAAGTGCGCAGGCTTGAAGTAGTCGGTCCACAGCACCCACAGGTGGTGTTTGACCAGGTCTGAGCGTTCTTCCTTGACGATGAGGGCGCGAGCCTTGAAGTCGGCGTCGCTGGAGGCCGCTGCCTTGACCATGCAGGCCTTGACGGACTCGGCCTCGAGCTTGGCCTGGGCGGGGTCATAGACGCCGCAGGGCAGGTCGCAGTGTGCGCTGACCTTGACTGGAGCGGCAAACAAACGCGAGAGCATCTGAGGGTCCCTTCGGTGAGTGTTCGGGGTTTCGACAAGCGTTCAGGGTACGGCGGCAAACCTACTCCGCGCGGTCAATGTCTGCCACGACGGATCCAGGATCGCAGCCGGGGCAGCCATGGGGCCGGCAGTCGCACAAGCACCCGCGCGAGTATGCCGTCGGCCGGGATCGCGCCAACCGCCCATGAGTCGAGGCCCTCTCGAGGGTTGTCGCGTTCGACCCACCAGCCGTCGGAGCCATCCGGGTCGGGGCGGGTGAGGCGCTTGACCGCGAGCGGGCGTGCACTGCCCGACGTGCTGTCCGGCAGAACGACCAGGGCGAGCTTCCCGCGGCGGGGACGCCCTCCATACAGGACCAGGAGGCGGTCGCCCTCATGCAGGGTCGGCTCCATGGAACGGCCATGCACGAGGGCAATCCCGAGCTTGCGCAACGCTATTCGGCTTTGTCGAGATCCGGGTCCGAGGTGGGATCTGCGACCTTGTGGTGCTTCTCGGCGACGATCGCCTCCTGCAGCGTCTGGGGGACGTGCTCGACGGCCTGGGGCTCGGACTGCATCCGCCGCAGGAACGACCTGGTGCGGTCGTGCTGCGGGTTGTTGATGACCGACTTGGGGTCGCCCTGCTCGACGACCACACCGCCATCCATGAACACGACCTCGTCGGCCACCTCGCGAGCGAAACTCATCTCGTGGGTCACCACGATCATGGTCATCCCCTCGTTGGCGAGCTCTCGCATGACAGCCAGAACCTCACCGACGAGCTCGGGGTCGAGGGCCGAGGTGGGCTCGTCGAAGAGCATCAGCTTGGGCTGCATGGCCAGAGCACGAGCGATGGCCACCCGCTGCTGCTGACCGCCGGAGAGCTGGGCTGGATAGGCAGATGGCTTGTCCTGCAGGCCAACCCGCTCCAGCAGGGCGATGGCGCGCTCGCGAGACTGGGCCCTGTCCTCGCCTTTCACCTGGATCGGCGCTTCCATGATGTTCTCGAGCGCGGTCTTGTGTGGGAAGAGGTTGAACTTCTGGAAGACCATGCCGATCTCACGACGTTGCGCCGCGATCGCCTTGTTGGTGAGCTGGTGCAGCGTGCCGGCGCGGTCCTCGTAGCCCATCAGGTCGCCATCGACCCAGATGCGGCCGCCGTCGATGGTCTCGAGCTGGTTGATGCAGCGCAGGAACGTGGTCTTGCCCGAGCCGGACGGACCCAGCAGACAGATCACCTGGCCCTTGCGCACATCGAGGTCGATGCCTTTGAGGACCTGGTTGCCGTCGAAGGCCTTCATCACGTTCACGGCGTGCACGAGTGGCATGCCAGCGTTGGTGTTCGAGGTGGGAGCAGACATCAGGCGCCACCCATCCCGGCGGCGCGGGCGAACCGCTTGTCCTTGGGCGTCTTCTGACCGAAACCGCGACCGAAGTGGCGCTCCAGGTAGAACTGGCCGACCATCAGCACGCTGGTGACGAGCAGATACCAGAGTGACGCCGCGACGAACGATGGGAACACCTTGTACGTTCGTGAGCCGATGGACGAGAGCTGGAAGAAGAGCTCGTCGATCAATGGCAGAGCGATCAGCAGCGAGGTGTCCTTGACCATGGCGATGGCCTCGTTGCCGGTGGGGGGCACGATGACCCGCATCGCCTGAGGAAGCACGATCCGTAACATCGTCTTGCCGCTACTCATGCCCAGCGCCTGCGCCGCCTCCGCCTGGCCCTTGTCGACGGACAGGATGCCGGCACGGGCGATCTCGGCCATGTAGGCGGCCTCCGACAGACCGAGGCCGAGGACGGCTCCGAACAGACCGGAGAAAAGCTCGTTGGCGTTGAGGGTCGCGAACCTCAAGGTGCCGTCCATCCCGAGCAGCTCCATGATCTTCCAGTCGAACGGGACTCCGAGGCCGAGGCCCTTCTGGAACAGGATCCCCAGTGCGCCCATCGTGGCCAGCAGGACGTAGCGCGGGACCCCCCGGAAGAACCAGGTGAAGGTCCAGGCCACCCCTGAGAGCACCGGGTTCGGCGACAGGCGCATGACAGCCATCAGGACGCCGCCCGAGACGCCGACAATCATCGAGAGTGCAGTGGTGAGCAGGGTGCCGACGTAGAGACCGTGCAGCACGGGCGACTGCACCATGGCCTGGAACACGAACGACCAGTCGAACGCTTCGTTGGTGAAGATCAAGTTCGCCAGCATGGCGCTCAGGACCGCGATCACCGCGATGGCGACCCAGCGCCCAGGGTGCCGGACAGGCCGGGCCTCAATGAGGCCCGGCCGGTCGGTGGAGGGGGTTACGCTCACGGGTTGACGGCGAAGTCGCTGATCGCACCTGCCTCGGCGCCCCAGGTGCCGAGCGTCTTCTTGTAGTCACCGGAGGCGTCGAGCGACTTAAGTGCGTCGACAATTGCCTGGGCGAAGTCGGCCTCGGCCTTGGGCAGGACATAGCCATAGGGGGCTGCGTCGTAGACGTCGCCGATCGACTCGATCTTGCCGTTGGCCTGCTTGATCGCGTAACCCACGATGGGGGAGTCGGCCAGCATGGCGTCCGCCTTGCCGCTCACTACAGCGGCGGTGGCCTGGTCCTGGCCGTCGTAGACCTGCAGCTCGACCGGCTTGCCCGCACTGGCGCACGCCTTGACCTTGGCCCCCATGTCGTCCTCCGCCTGCACGGTGCCCTTCTGGACGGCGACCTTGAAGCCGCACGGGGCCTTGGGATCGATCTTCTTCGGGTTACCTGGTGCTGCCGCCCATTCGGTGCCGGCGCTGTAGTAGCTCACCATGTTGGCCTGCGTCTTGCGCTTGTCGTTGATCGTGAAGCTGGAGACGCCGATGTCGAACTTGCCACTGTCGACGCCGATGATGATCGAGTCGAACTTGGCCGGCTGCCACTCGACGGTGACCCCAAACTTCTGGGCAACAGCGTTGAACAGATCGACGTCCCAGCCCTTGACGGTCTTGCCGTCAGCGTCGAGCAGCTCGTTGGGGGCATAGGTCGCGTCCACGCCGACGACGATCTTGCCGGCGGCCTTGATCTTGGCGGGCAGCTTGTCGGCGAGGCTGACTTCCTTGGTCTGGGCCACCGTCGGCTTGCTGCTGGCGCCAGGAGTGGACAGCGAGCTGGAACCACAGGCGCTGAGAGCCAGCCCCACGATGGCAGCGCCAGCAGTGAGCGCGAGCGCTGGGGAGAGACGACGGACCATCTGAGGGGTTCCTTTCACAGGCTGAAACTGAGCGGGACGAGAGCATCCTGCCACCACAGGGGGGCAAAAGGGAGGAAGTTCACTCTCTTGTGACCTTGCTGTTCAGTGTCGCCCGTCTGTGACGCGCAGGCTGGCAGCAGCAAGGGTCCGGCGTAAGCCTCGTATGGCGAGCCGCTAGCTCTTGACGCGGCTCATCGTCGGGTCGTACATCGGCCGGAGCGAGGCAACCGCCGGGTAGGTCCGGCCGGCGATGTCGACCTCCCAGGTCGAGCCGTCGAGATAGGCCTGATCCAGCGGTTCGCCTGCCTCGATCATGGCCAGCCCCACTGCGCCACCGAGCGTGAAACCGTACGACGCGGCCCGGATGTAGCCGACGGGAACCCCGTTGCGGCGGACCACCTCGGCGTGGAACAGCATCGGCTCGGGGTCCTTCACCAGGATCTGGACGAGCCGCCGGGTCAGCGGCCCGGCAGCCTTCTTGGCCTCGACAGCGCGCCGCCCGATGAAGTCGGTCGGGCGGCGCAGGTCCACCGCAAAACCGAGCCCGACCTCGAGGACGCAGTCGGTGTTGTCGATGTCGTGGCCATAGTCGCGGTAGCCCTTTTCCATCCGCAGGCTCGACAGCGCTTTCAGACCGGCGTGGCGCAGACCGACCGAACGCCCGGCCTCAGCAATGCGGTCGTACACGTAGAGCGCCTGCTCGGTCGGCACGTACAGCTCGTAGCCCAGCTCGCCCAGGTAGGTGATCCGGATGCACAGCGCCCGGGCAAAGCCAAGGTCGATCTCGCGAGCCGTCCGGAACGGGAACGCCTCGTTGGACAGGTCCGCCGTGGTGATAGCAGCCAGGAGCTCGCGGGAGCGCGGCCCCTGAATGTTGAGCTGGGCGTACCCGGAGGTCACGTCGGTGACGAAGGCGTTCTCATCCGCGCCGATGTGCCGCCGCATCCAGGTCTCGACGTGTCGTTGGGCCGTGTCCGAGGCCACCACGAAGTAGTTCTCGTCGCCGAGCTTGGTGACGGTGAGGTCGGCCTCGATCAGGCCAGCGTCGTTGAGCCACTGGGTGTACGTGATCATGCCCGATGGCCCGTCGACGTTGTTGGCCGACAGACGGTCGAGGAGACGCCCCGCGTCGCGTCCCTGCACAGCGAACTTGGCCAT
>DATCNE010000129.1:0-6865 GCA_036565395.1 Dermatophilaceae bacterium | reverse complement strand
GTGCAGGTCGAGGTCCTCGAGCGTCGCGTACCGCTGCACCCGCTGCGCCTCAAGGTTCCCGTACGGCATCGGATGCCGAACCGCCACGACCCGCTTGCCGGCCTCCTTCAGAATCTCGGCAATCGCTCGCGTCGTCTGGGTCTTGCCCGAACCCGTGCGGACGGCGCAGATGGCGACCACGGAGACGGTCGACTTCAACATCGTCGCGCCGGGCCCGAGCAGCACGAAGTTCGCGCCGGCAGCCTGCACCTGGCTGGCCTTGTGCATCACGTACGTGTGGGGGACGTCCGAGTAGCTGAAGATGACGTCGTCGATCTGCTGCTCCCTGATCAGCTGCGTGAGCATGCTCTCGTCGTGAATCTGGATGCCCTCCGGGTAGCGCTCGCCGGCGAGGCTGGCCGGGTACATCCGGTCGTCGATGAACGGGATCTGGGTCGCGGTGAAGGCGACAACCTCTACCTGGGGATCGTCCCGATAGGCGACGTTGAAGTTGTGGAAGTCGCGCCCGGCGGCGCCCATGATCAGCAGTCGACGCTGCATCTCTGGATCCTCTCGGAGGTCTGTTGCGCAGAACATACGATCTGGCGCCCTGAACCTATCCGCCCAACAAGTCTCGCGCATCGATACTCAGCGACATTATGCGCGGAACCTGCCCCGGACATGACTACAAAGAGCCCCTCACCGCCGACCACCACCCAAGCCGCATGCAACGCCCGTAGGACGATCTTCTTCAGCCGGTCCTCCCCGCAGCACCTCGCGTTACAACCGCGTGGGAGGACGGTATACCGACCGCTCCGATCCCGAGCGCCCCCCTCGCGCCGGAGCCAACCTCCCGGTTGCCCTGCAAGGTCTCCCAGATCGCACCGGGCTGGCCAGTCTGGCGCGATTCGTCTACGGCATCGTGATCGCGGTTGAGTGGGTCACGGTGCACCAGCCTTGAGCTGGTCCATCGGCGCCGCGTGGACCGACCCAAGATGTCGCTGACGCCCTTCTAGGTGTACTGACACAGCACTAGGGTGCGAGGCGTGGTGACCAATGAGGTTCAGTTGATTCCAAACGAGGCTCCAATCCGTCGAGCTAGGCGACCCCTGTTCCTGGTTGGAACCGTGTTGCTGCTTGTGATCGTGCTAGCGCTCGCGGACTGGTGGCAGGCCAAACATGAGTTGGACCATCTGCTCGACGGAGTGGCTGTATCCAAGATCGCCTTAGCCAAGGGCTACTTCTCCGTCAACCCGGGTATGAAGGATTCAAGTGCTCCCGTGCTCGAGGCAAAGTGCATTACGGCGGCTGCGGACGTGCAGGACACGGGCGCCCAGGTGCGTGAGGTGTTCGTTCTGCCTTGGCACCGATCGCTCGCTGCAGCGCAGGTGGCATATTCGGCGCACAGTGAAACATGGCAACGCAAGTTCACAGCGTGTGCCGATGACGCGACAAAGTGGAGCGACGGCAGCACGAGCGCTCAGATCGATGCGTCCGGCCGTGTAGCGCATCGCGCCTTTGCTAACGCGGTCCCCGCCGCGGATGAAAGCGGCCGAGTCCGAGTCGAGGCCATGTTCAAGAACGACGTGACCGGCGTTGAGTGGGGGCAGATCGTGAAGTCTCTCGTGGGCTAGGTGGCGGCGACGCGGGCCGACGTGGCCGCGCTGACGGCCGAGGTTCGCGCTCTGCGGCATGAACTTGCCGAACGCGCCGCCCCCGTCATCTGAGGTGCCCCGATTGAAACAGTTACCCACCAGACTCAGCCGGACGACCTACGGGCCTTCTTCGCCGCCTTGCGTTGGCGGTCGGCTTTGGACTGTCGTGCCAACGCTGACGAGGTTGGGGTGAGAACTGGCGAGATGCCGAGGGTCGCCGCTGCATCGCGCAGTGCCTGACGCCGCTCGCGGGGCGGATTCGAATACTCAACGGCTTGCCCAGCCCATACGAGCGAGGCGAGCCCTAGCGCCGCCAACCCGTTGCGGTCTGGCTGTTTCGGCGGTGTGCGACGTGCCAATCCTGGCGACTGTTCGACGGCGTGGAAGTAGAAGTCCATGAGCAGGTCGGAGGGATGGGTCATCTGGCTTAGGAGCCGGTACTGCGAGTAGAGGAACATCTGCGGCGGATTCAAGTCATTACAAATGGCCTCGAATCGAGCTGACGCACTGCCTTCGGGGATGGTGATCGCGTCCAGGTCGGCGATCGCCTGGCTGTGCTCATCTGTGTTGAAGAAGTCGAGGCTCATGTCGGCCATCGCGTCGAGCAATCTCATCCGCTGGTGGCGGTCTTTGAGCGCAAACCCGTTTGCCGCGTCAGGCACCTGCACTGCCCAGTGTGCTGTAACCGCGGCCTCGAACATGGCCCGCAGCGTTGGGACGGCCTCCAACACGAGCCCCTGACGGAGCATGTCGAACGCGGGGCCAGCTAGGCGGTGCACGTGGGTCGCGAGCCCAAGGCCCAGGATGATCTGAGGGATCTGCTTGCCCTTGATCGTGATGGTCGATTGGCTGGCGTAGTCGTCCCACGAAGCGATAAGACTTTGGACAACGGCGTCGGTGGCTTCGAATACCGGCGTGGGTGAACTCATGCGAGGCACGCTACAACGAGCTCAAGACGCTGCCGGCGAACTGCAGAGAGATCCTCCGTTGCAGGCTTGGGGGTTTGGGGGTTTGGGCCCAGTGTCCGCCTCGTCACCTCGGGAGGCAGCCCGCTAACGGATGCCGTACGTTGCCTAAATGCAATTCAAACTCGCGAAGACTTGGACGCTTGGAAACCCTCTTACGGACGGGGTTGGCGGCTTTGGTCGTGTCTTCGACGTTACGAACTCGGAAGGTGAGCTGTTCGTAGCCAAGTTCGTGCCGAAGGTCGACGGCGCCGAGCGCGAGCTTCTCTTCGGAGACTCGATAGCCGCCTCGGGCTATCGGAACGTCATCCCGGTTCTCGACAGTGGAGAGCACGACGACCAGTTGGTAATCATCATGCCGAAGGCCAGTAAGTCACTTCGTCAGCATCTCATGGCGGCTCCTGGCCCGTTGCAGCTCATTGAAGCAATCCGGATACTTCAAGACATCTCGACTGCGCTTGTGGAACTCGACGGCAAGATCGTGCACCGAGATCTCAAACCGGAGAACGTGTTGCTCTTGGCCGATAGTTGGTGCCTGACAGACTTTGGTATCTCGCGGTACGCAGGGGCGACGACGGCTGTGGATACCCGCAAGTTCAGCTTCACCCAACCGTATGCGGCGCCAGAACAGTGGCGATGGGAACAGGCAACCAGCGCTGCGGATGTATACGCCTTCGGAGTGATTGCTTATGAGCTCTTGGCCGGGCAGAGACCATTCTCAGGTCCCGACTACCGCGGCCAACACCTGTTCGAGACGCCGCCTCCTCTGGCGGCGGGCACGCCGCGCCTCCGCTCTTTGATCGAGGAGTGCATGTGGAAGCCGGCAAACCTTCGGCCCAGTCCGGCCAACCTGCTGGCGAGGCTAGAGACGGCCACGGTTCAGCCAACGGCCCTGGGATCGTCTCGCTTGGCTCAAGCCAACCAGGAGGAAATCGAGCGGTTAGCCCGCGACCATGCAGAGGCCGCTCAGACGCAGCATGAGACCGAGAACAGTGTTGCCATGTTCAACGTGGCCGAGCAGTCGTTCAACTCACTGGCTGAACCCATGCTCGCTGCCATCGAAGCGGATGCACCCATTGCACTGATCGAGAGGAACGCGGGTCATGGCACCATGCATTTCGTGGCGCAATTGCGCGCAGGCAAGATTGGGCTAAGTAAACCCACAAGAGTTGAGGCATGGGCCGGACCGTTCACTGTTGTTGCCGAGGCAAAGATTTCTGTCACTACTTCACGACGCGTATATGATTACGAGGGTCGGAGTCACTCGCTTTGGTACTGCGATGCTCACGAAGAGGGTCGATTTGCCTGGTACGAAACCGCGTTCATGAGGAGCCCCTTGTTAGGCGGCAGCAACTCCATGACAGACCCATTCTCAGCAGATCCTAACTCTGCGTCGATCGTGTTTTCCGGCGTCACGGGAACAGTTCAGTTGGCCTGGCCACTTGAAGAACTTGATCGTTCGGATCCCACCGAATTCATTGACAGGTGGATGGGGTGGTTCGCTGACGCCGCCAGAGGTGAGATTCAACGCCCCTCAACGATGCCTGAGAAGCCAACTGCTGGATCGTGGCGCCGCTCGTAGTCGGGTCCCGCAATATGCAGGACCCGTGCGCGTCACGGACGCACTCTCGTACTGACGAGGATGCCCGCGCTTCGCAACCTGTCTGCCCGTACGCGCAGGGAGACGCAATTCGCTTAGGTGATCCCGAAAAGAAAGGCAGGGGAGGCTCACACGCACACAGGCACACACGCTCAGAGAGCGAGCGTGGCGGGCGGCCTCTCGAGATGACCTGTCCGAGGTCGTCCTCGCGGACTCTGTCCATCACCAACGGCAGAGCAGTTCGTTCTCAGCGCTGCCGTCGGGTCCACGGATCTCTATGCCAGGGAAGAGCATGCGACAACGTCTGTTGAACGGACGTTTCCAGGACACTCTCACTTAACCCATGATTCGGGAGGGGCGCATCCGCAACGCCTCCTTGACCATCCGGGGCGATGCGGCCTTAGCGCGCCGATCCCCCACCGAAGACAAACACGGCGTCGGCCCCGCAGAACACGCATTGTCGTGCCTGCGGACGGATCCGGCGCGGCACGCTCTTAACTGCGCCGTTCTGCTCATCCGTTCCACGTCAAGCCTCTGAACGCGCCGGGCCGATCGTTGCCGGCCCAGAACGGCTGCGTGCACTGCCGGCGCGATTTACGTAATCGCGACGATGGACGGGTTGCTGACCAGCGCCCCAAGGCGAGCGTTGGTTTGCGGATCCACCGAATGGATCGCCACTCCGCGCATACCGCGGGTGAGCAAGACTTTGTAGACATTGCGGATCAGTCGATCGGCCTGGGAATCGTCGACCGTGGTGCGGTTTCGGAAGTCAGGGTCCTTGTTGGCCGAACGGACCATCACCCAACCGTCATCGCGCCACACCAGGTCGGGCCCAATAATGACGCCGGCGTAGTCATACTCGAAACCTTGCGCGGTATATACGCATCCGACTTGGCCAAATCCAGCGGGGTCCGTGGCCCACAACGCCGCCGCCGGAGCGCCGCCGACCGACCGATCTCCTTTGAGGTTCCACGGACGCGACCACCCGCCGATCTGCACATCGCGCACGAGCGTGCCATCCGGTGACGGTTCGCTCCACGGCCAGCAGTAGCCGGCCGCAATGCGCCCGCTGTACCCATCCGTGATCCTCGTCTCCAGCAGCGCCTCCATCTCGGCGGGCGAGTCGACGACCTGGACCTCAAACTTCGGATCACCACTCCAAGGAATCGGTCCGCCCGATGTCAGACCCAGCAGTCGTTTGACCCACAGCAGGTATTCCTCCGAGCCACCGCAACGGAACTGGGCGTCGAGGTCGATCTTCACCACCTGTATGCCGCGAGCGCTCGCATGCTCTTCGATGTCTTCCACAGTCCCCTGTTCGCCCGGACGGACCACCTGAAACTCGTCCAGCAGGAACACCGGCACCCGGGCCGCCGCGAGGAGCTCCTCGATCTGAGGTCGACCAGTGCGGAACGCCGCCTTGGTCCAGCGATTTACCGAGGTCTCGCGGATACGGTGCGCCTCATCCAGGATCAGCGCATCGAGACTGTTCGGCTCAGCTGCCATGAAGGAGTTGAAGTACTGAAACATCTTCTGCACCTGGGGCGCTCGCGCGCCGGCCACTTTGCGCAGCGTTTGTGTGAATGAACGAGAACCGGTGGCATGCATGACAGTTCGCCCCTCTCGGGCGAGCTGGCCCATCAGCGACAACGCGATGACACTCTTGCCCGAGCCGGGGCCACCCGAGATGATGACGGCCGACTTGGTATCTGACCGCCGGGCCCGCTCCACGGCATGCATCACGAAGTTGAACGCGTCGAGCTGATCGTCGATCAGAACGAACATCCCGCGGCGCTGCACCTCATCCGCCGCTAGCGCCAGAAGCTGTCTCGAGGGTGCGATACGGCTCGAAAGCAACGCATCGGCATACGGTGCACCGCTTTGACCCTCGGCAAAGCGGGACCGCAGGAAGTCCTGGAACTCGCCCCGCCGCTGACCCGTGAAGACTCTGCCTAATTGGTCGCCGGGGATTCGAAAGAGATCGTCCACGCCGCTATCCGTCGCGTTGTGCAGATAGGCGACGCCGGCGAGAGACGAAGGTGCGTTGGCGAGAACCGCAGTGAAACCAAGCATGTAGTCGCAATAGCCCCGGACCTGCAGGACGGGATGCGTGACGGGCCGCTCGCCGTACTGCTCGATCCTGACAAGGGTGTCGCTGTCCTCGAACCGCTCTGCGTGACTCCACTGCTTCAGCTCAACCACGAGGTACGACGCGCCTCCGGTCTTCGGATGCTGTCCGGCGAGAACGACATCGGCTCGCTTGCTGGTCAGCGGGAGCTGGTACTCGAAGAGCATCTCAACGTCGGACAATCCGGCGGACATGAGATCGGCGCGCAACGCCGGGATGCTGCGTTCCCACGAACGGTACTCACTTGCGGATGGTCGACGTCCGGTCCGGATTGTCATCTGCTCAGCAATGAGGTCGGCGAAGTGATGCTCGACAGCCGAAAAGCCGCGGACCGATTGGCGATACAGCGTCACAGGACAGAACCCCAGGCAGCACGAAGTGTCTCGTGCGGGTGGGGGCATCTCCTGAGACGGAAGCCCGTCGGGCCGCAATTACATCGGCGACTCTAGCCGTCCGTTCAGCGGGCGGAGGGAGCGGGCATACTCGCAGGTGTGTCAGACCTGACAGAGATCCGGGAAGCTGCTCGCACGTTCATCTC
>DATCNE010000128.1:0-39197 GCA_036565395.1 Dermatophilaceae bacterium | reverse complement strand
GGACCGGACCCTGGGTCCGGTCCCGCCCCTGCCCACCTCTTGAACGCGAGCGGCTCAGCGCAGAAGCTGGGCGGCCTCAAGGGCGTAGTAGGTCAGGATGATTTGGGCACCGGCCCGCCGGATCGAGGTCAGTGACTCCATCATCACGCGCTCGCGGTCGATCCAGCCGTGGGCAGCAGCGGCCTCGATCTGGGCGTACTCCCCCGACACCTGATAGGCCGCAACCGGCACCGGCGACATCTGCGCCACGGCCGACAGGATGTCGAGGTAGGGCAACGCAGGCTTGACCATGACGATGTCCGCACCCTCAGCCACGTCGAGCTCAACCTCAAGCAAGGACTCGGTCGCGTTGGCCGGATCCTGCTGGTATGTCGCCCGGTTGCCTTGCAGGGTGGACTCCACCGCCTCGCGGAACGGGCCGTAGAACCCTGAGGCGTACTTGGCAGCGTAGGCCAGGATGATCGTGTCCTGGAAACCGTTGTCATCCAACGCTTTCCGGACGAAACCGACCTGACCGTCCATCATCCCGCTCAGACCCAGGACGTGCGCGCCGGCTCGGGCTTGCGCCAGGGCCACCGCGGCATACTGCTCGAGAGTGGCGTCATTGTCGACGCGTCCCTCGTTGTCGAGCAACCCACAGTGACCGTGGTCGGTGAACTCGTCCAGGCACAGGTCAGCCATCACGACGAGGTCGTCACCGACCGCATCGCGCACCCTGCGAACTCCCACGTTGAGGATGCCCTCAGGGTCGACAGCACCCGAACCGACGGCGTCGCGAGTGGTCGGCACACCGAAGAGCATCAGCCCGCCGAGGCCGGCCTCGACGGCCTGATGTGCGACCGCGACGAGTGAGTCCAGTGAGTGCTGAACGACGCCTGGCATCGATGTGATGGGCAACGCCTCGACTGCCCCCTCGCGGACGAACACCGGCAGCACGAGATCGGCGGGGTGCAGCCGTGTCTGTGCCACCAGTGCCCGCACCGCGCCGGTCTGGCGGAGGCGGCGCGGCCGCTGGGTCGGGAAGCTCACTACTTCGCCTTTCGTCGGGCAGACACCTTGCGGGCGCTCGGTCGCACGACGCTCTCCCCCGCCTCGGCAGCGGTGGTTGCCAGACCCACGCCATACTCGGCCAGGGCATCGACCAGCGCCTCGGCTGACGCCTCGGGAGCCAGCACGTCGACCCGAAGGCCGTGCTCCTCGGCGGTTTTGGCGGTTGCCGGGCCGATGCACGCCACGACGGTCGAGGTGTGTGGCTTGCCCGCGATGCCGACCAGGTTGCGGACGGTCGATGACGAGGTGAACAGGACCGCATCGAACTTGCCGGTCTTGATCGCCTCACGGACTGACGCGGCCGGCGGTGCCGCCCTGACCGTGCGATATGCCGTGACGTCGTCGACCTCCCAGCCCATGTCCTGCAGGCCGGCGACCAGTGTGTCGGTGGCGATATCAGCCCGCGGGAGGAAGACGCGGTTGATGGGGTCAAGGACCTCGTCAAAGGGTGGCCACTCCTCGAGCAGGCCGCGCGCGGACTGCTCTCCCGACGGGACCAGATCAGGCTCAAGGCCCCACTCGCGCAGAGCATTGGCTGTCACGCCGCCCACCGCAGCGATCCGAAGCCCGGCGAAGGCACGGGCGTCAAGGCCGAACTCTTCGAACTTCTCGCGCACGGCTCGAACGGCGTTGACGGAGGTAAACCCGATCCACTCGTAGCGTCCGGTGACCAGACCCTTGATCGCGCGTTCCATCTGCTGTGGCGTGCGCGGCGGCTCGACGCTGATCGTGGGGACGATGTCGCTCGTCGCGCCGTAGGACGCAAGCCGTGCAGTCATCGAACCGGCCTGATCCCTGGTGCGTGGAACGAGGATGTTCCAGCCGAACAGCGGCTTGGTCTCGAACCACGAGAGCTGCTCACGCAGCTCCACGGTCGACCCCACCACGGCCAGCGACGGGAACTCGACCTTGGCTGAGGCCATCAGCTCAACGACCTGCCCCAGCGTGGTGGTGTGCGTGCGCTGGGTGATGGTCGTTCCACGCTCGGTGAGGGCCACCGGCGTGGCCGGGTCACGACCGGCCGCGAGCAGATCCCCGAGCGCCTTGCTGAGCGACTCCGGCGTGCCGAGCACGACCACGGTGACGTTGTCAGCCGTCGAGCAGGTCCAGTCGACCTTGCCGCCGCCGCCGCTGATGACATGCAACGACGGTGAGGTCGCGGATGTCAGCGGGACACCGGCATAGGTGGGGACGGCACAGATGGCGCTGACGCCGGGCACCACCTCGAACGCGATCCCGGCCTTGCGGCACGCGATCGCCTCTTCCGACAGACCGTTGAACATCGCAGGGTCACCGTCCATGAGCCGGACCACCAAGCCGTTGCCACTGGCCGTGCCAGCCGCTTTGGCAGCCTTGACCAGCAGCTTTGCGCGCGAGGCGTGCGTCAGCGGCTGACCCTGCTCGCCGTGTCCGGCATCGATGATGACCACATCAGGACGGGCGTATCGGGCCACGAACTCCTCGCGGCTGACCTGGTCGATGATGACGACATCAGCTTCGGTGAGGTACTCCGCAGCGCGGAGAGTCACCAGGCCGGGGTCACCAGGACCGGCACCGACGAAGGCGACGCGAGCGGGCTGGCGGGTTGCCTTCACCGACCGCGACCGCGTTGTCTGCGTTGACGTTGTCTGCGTTGACTCGGACTTGAGGAACGAACGCGTTGAGCTCACGAGACACTCTCCGAAGCGGATCCGTCTGGATGGGAAGCAGTCAGCTGCGATGCAGCAGGCTGGGCGGTCTCGGCGGCGAGCACATCCTCGGATGCGCTGGCCTCCCGTTGGTCGGGCGGTTGGTCCAGCGGACCGTCGCCACCCGTCAATCTCTCGGATCTGAGTCCGGCAATCCCGACGGCACCGTCGGCCAGCAGCACGGCCGCAAGGTCGCGGCCAAGGCGTTCCGGCTCAGCCAGCGAGCCGACGCCGGAACGGCGCAGGTCGATGCTCGCGTCCTCGCTTCCGGCGAAAGCGCGCAGGGACAGCTCGGTGCCGTGCTCGCTCTCAACCACCTCGGCCAGAGCGCCGACGGGCGCCGTACAACCGGCTTCGAGAGCCTGGAGAAGGGCCCGCTCTGCAGTCACGCAGGCGCGAGTGTCGGCATCGTCCAGAGGTGCCAGCGCCTCGATCAGGTCTGGGCGATCCTCGCGGCACTCAATGGCGAGGGCCCCTTGCCCCGGAGCCGGGAGCATCTGCAAGGGGTCGATGGTCTCGGTGACCACATCCAGCCTGCCGAGACGTGCCAGCCCGGAGCACGCCAGCAGGACGGCATCAAGCGAACCGTTGTGCACCAATGAGATCCGGGTGTCGACGTTGCCACGCAGGTCGGTCACGCGGAGGCCCAGCCCGAGCGCTGTCAGCTGGGCTACGCGGCGCGGGGAACCGGTGCCCACCACTGATCCGGCGGGAAGCTCGCCCAGGGTCAGGCCGTCGCGCGCCACGAGGGCGTCGCGGGGGTCCTCGCGAACGGGGATCGCGGCGATCCGCAGACCGGGCTCGGGGGCCACCGGCAGATCCTTGAGCGAGTGGACTGCGACGTCGATCTCACCGGAGAGCAGGGCCCGGCGAATGGCTGTGGCGAAGACGCCTGTGCCGCCGATGCTGGACAGCGACTCCGTGGAGGTGTCGCCCAAGGTCGTGATCTCGACCATCTCGACCGCGTGGCCCAGCCCGCGCAGCAGGTCGGCCACCATCCCGGCCTGCGTCGTGGCCAGGGTGCTGCGCCGGGTGCCCAGACGAATGCTGATGGCGTTCACGCCACGGCTCCCTTCTCGGGAGCGGCCGACACCGCAGCCACGTCGTCCGGGTCAAGGTCGAAGAGCTCTCTCAACGCTTGGGTGTAGTCGCCGCTCTTACCGTTACTTGCAAGCTCCTTGACGCGGACGGTCGGGGTGTGAAGGAGCTTCTCGACCACCCGGTGCACCGCGAGCTGGATCTCGGCTCGGGTGTTCTTCGACAGGTCCTCCGGCAACCGCTGGTCGAGGCGGCTCAGCTCCGCGGCCACCACATCCGCTGCGCGGGACCGCAGGGCAGCAACGGTGGGGGCGACCTCGTGGGCGCGGCAAAAGGCGAGATAGGCGGCGACCTCGCCGACCACGAGATCGCGGACCGCCTTGACGTGCGGCGCGAAGGTACTGTCCGAGGCCAGCGCCTCCCCCAGCTCGGCGAGGCCAACGACATGAACGCCTGGAAGCGCTGCGACGTCCGGGGCCACATCGCGCGGCAACGCCAGGTCGATCAGTACCTGCGGCCCACCGACGCGCGCCCCGGCAGCAGCCGAAAGCATCTCAGCCGTAATCACGTGGCCAACTGCACCGGTGCACGAGATGACAAGGTCAGCTTGGGAAAGGGCGAGCTCGAGATCGTGCATGGGCAGGGCCCGACCGCCCGTTGCTGCCGCCAGATGCTCGGCCTTGCCCAGCGTGCGGTTGATGATGACAAGCTCGGCCGAGCCAAGCCTCGAGATCGTCGTGGCGGCCAGGCTGCTCATGGACCCGGCACCGACAACGAGCACTCGGGTTTCGGCAAGGGGCCCGCGAACACTGGCTGAGTGCCGTAGACCGGCCTCGACCATCGACACGCTGACGCGGTCGATACCTGTCTCGGCGTGAGCTCGTTTTCCGACCCGCAACGCCTGCTGGAACAAGGTGTTGAGGGTGGCGCCCACCTGCTCCCGTTTCTGAGCCTCACGAAGAGCCATCCGCAGCTGCCCCAGGATCTGGCCCTCGCCCACGGCCATGGAGTCCAGCCCGCAGGCGAGCGTGAACACATGAGCGATGGCGCGGTCCTCATAGTGGACGTACAGGTGCTCGCGCAGCACGGCCAGTGGCACACCCGAGGCGGCAGCGAGAGCATCGCTGATCTCCGTCACAGCCCCGTGGAAGGTTTCGGCCACCGCATAGATCTCGACCCGGTTGCAGGTCGCAAGGACGACGGCCTCGCTGACGTTCTCGCCACCGCACACGACCGAGGCCAGTGCAGCGGCGCTGACCGGGTCCAAAGCCGCTGCTTCCAACAGCGCCATGGGCGCCGAGCGGTGCGACAGACCGAGCACGACAACACTCACGGAGAAACCTCCAACAGGGGTCGGCTCTCTCGAACCGAATCAGTTTTGCGCTGCTCATGGAAGGCGAGGATCTGCAGCTCGGTGGCCAGGTCAACCTTGCGCACATCGACGCCTTGAGGCACCGACAGCACGCAGGGCGCAAAGTTCAGGACCGACCGCACGCCAACAGCAACGAACCGGTCGCACACCTCTTGTGCTGAGGCGGCAGGGGTGGCGATCACGCCGATGGCGACTCCGCGCACGGTGACGACCTGCTCGAGGTCATCGACCGAGCCCACGATCATTCCGGCAATCTCTTGACCGACGACCTCACGGTCTCGATCCAGCAGGGCGACCACGTGAAAACCCCGGTTGGCAAATCCTGAGTAGGTGGCAAGCGCGTGACCCAGATAGCCCAGCCCCACGATCGCCACGGGCCAGTTCTGCGCAAGCCCCAGCTGTCGCGAGATCTCATGCGCGAGCACCTCGACCTCGTACCCGACCCCGCGCACGCCGTACGAACCCAGGTGGCTGAGGTCCTTGCGCAGCTTGGCCGACCTGACCCCGGCGGCCGTGGCAAGCTCTTCGGACGAGACGGAGGCGACGCCGCGGCCAGCGAGGTCAGTGAGAGCACGCAAGTACTCCGGCAGCCGAGCAACCGTGGCATCGGGTACGTCTCGACGGGCTGCTGGGTGCGCGATCACGGAGGCATCGGCTCTTCTCGGGTTGCGCCCCTCATAGCACGGAGGGGCTGGAGCGCGTGGGTCACCCCCGACTCTAGATGTTTGTGAACGCGCGCACAAAGTCGCGGAGCACGCCGGATACCTGATACGTGACGGTCACCGCAGTTCCCGCCGACCGTGGCCGACTACGCGCTGGGACCGTCCGTCGCCCTGGGCTCTGCGAGCGCCGCACGCAGGCGGGACTCATCGACGCGCCAGTAGTCATGCTGCGTACCGTCCACGAGTGTCACCGGGATCTGCGCCGAGTACGCGGCATTCAGCTCGGGGTCATCAAGGATCGAGCGTTCCGTCCATGACACGCCCAGGTCCCCCGCCACACGCCTGATCACCTCGCGTACGGGGTCGCACAGATGGCAGCCCGGCTTGGAGATCAGAACAATCCTCGGTGGGGCGGAGTCGGTCACGGTCACCACCGTACGGTCACTGAGCGGCGGCTAGAAGAAGACGGACCTGCGCTGCATGAGCAATGCGTAGAGCGTCTGTTGGATCGTCTCGCGAACCTGGTCGGTGAGGTCGAACACCAGCATCGGGTCGTCGGCCGCCTGGGGTCCCAGAACAGCGGTGTCCACCGGCGCGCCAAACTCGATGATCCACTTGCTGGGCAGGGGAATCAGCCCAAGTGGGCCCAGCAGGGGGAAGGTCGGCGTGACCGGGACATACGGGGCGCCGGTCAGACGAGCGAGGGTCTTGAGGTTGCCGAGGATCGGATAGATCTCTTCAGCCCCGACGATGGAGCAGGGCACGATCGGCGCACCGGTCCGCAACGCCGCCGAGACGAACCCGCCCCGGCCGAACCGCTGAAGCTTGTAGCGCTCGCTGAAGGGCTTGCCGACGCCCTTGAAGCCCTCGGGCCACACACCGGCAAGCTCGCCGGACGCCAGCAACCGTTCGGCATCGGGGTTGGCGGCCAGGGTGGACCCGCTCTTGCGCGCCATCTCGCCGATGAACGGTGCCTGGAAGACCAGATCCGCCGCGAGCATGCGCAAGTGACGCCGAGCCGGGTGCTCGTCATGCACCGCCAGCTGCGTCATCAGAGCGTCAAACGCCACCGTGCCGGAATGGTTTGCCACGACCAGCGCACCGCCTGAGCTGGGGATGTTCTCGATGCCGCGCACCTCCACGCGGAACCACGACTTGTACAACGGCCGCAGCAGCGGAAGGTAGATGTGCTCGGTGAAGTCCTCGTCGAAGCCGTATTCATCGACGGTGAAGTCACCGGTGAGACGCCGACGGACAAAGGCCAGCGTCGCGGCGACGCGACGTTCAACATCATCACCGGAGAGTCCTGCTATCTCGGCCGCGCTCCGCATGGTGGCGATCGCCATCCTGAGCAGCTCGTCCAGACCAGAACCCGCCTTGGTGTGAGACAGCGGGGCGGTGACAGGGACAGCCGACACTCCAGCGACTCTCGCGGACAGGGACCCATCAGTAGAAGGGGACCCATCAACAGAGGGGGGCGTCACGGCGACAGTTGCGAAAGCCGACCTCTTCGGACGTCGGGGCTCTTGCTGGGGGTAGGTACCGGAGCCGCGCGTCGCCTTGGCCGTCGGGAGTGGACGCGACGTAGGCACCGATCGCGGACGGTGGGCGCGGACCGCACCGCTGCTGTCGACCGAGCTGAGCGCCGGGCGTGACCGCATCCCGTCGCCTGAGGGGTCCACGCCTGAGGGGTCCACGTCTGAGGGGTCCACGTCTGAGGGGTCCAGGTCTGAGGGGTCCAGGTCTGAGGGGTCCACGAGCAACGGTGTCCGACGTCGCTTGGCCCGCTCGCCGGATGCTCGCGCAGCCCCAGCAGCCAGGGCGTCCACGCCAGAACGACGGCTCGATTGTTTCTTGGCTGCGGACCCGCCCTTCGGGAGGATCTTGGGATCGACCATCAGTCGTTCCTTCCTGGAGGCGTTGCATGGCCGAGGACGTTGACCGCCGAGCAGGCCAGCCCGCTGAGGGCGGCACCGATAGCAGCCCCACCCGGCAGACCTGCCCCCACGCTGGAGAGGAAGGCCTCGAACGCCCCGCGGGTCGTGAACTTCGGCTCGAGACAGAGCACTTCGCGCATCCTGGTGGTGTCCATGCCTCGACCCCACGCGAGATACCGCATCTGGTCCTGCGAGAAGTCCGCGAGCCCCGCGCGCTTGGCCAGCTGCCCCAGGATCCCGCCGGCAGACAACGGCACCGGAATCGAGGCCCGACCGGACATCCGAACGGCCTGCTGCACCGTGATGATGCCGTCGCCGGACACATTGACGATGCCGACAGGGGGTCCCACGGTCGCGAGCAGCAGTGCCTGAAGGGCGTCGTCCTCATGGACCAGCTGGAGCCTGGCGTCGTAGCCGAACGGCGTCGGGATGACCGGCAGTCGGAAGTAGTCCGTCAAGCTGGTCCTGATGCCGGGGCCGACGATGTTGGCCAGACGCAGCATCGAGATCTCAACATCCGCGCGGCGTCGCGAGAAACCTCGGACATATCCCTCGACCTCGACCGAGTCTTTGCCGAAACCTATCCGTGGCAGTGATTTTGGACCCATGTCCTCGGTGAACATCGCCGGGTCACGAGGTGAGGAGCCGTAGACGGCGGCCGAGGACTTGACCACGAGGCGACGGATGCTTGGGGCTTTCTGACAGGCCGCGAGGAGCTGCATGGTGCCGATGACGTTGATCTCTTTCTGGGAGACCCGTCCGCCCACTGAGAGGGGCGTGGCGATGAGGTTCATGTGGACGACGGTGTCCACCTCAGCCTGCGTGATGATCTTGGCGATCATCGGGTTTCGGATGTCGGCGCGGACGAACTCGGCGCTGCCGATGTCGTCCAGCGGCGGGATGACATCGACCCCGATGACACGTTTGACGCCAGGCTGGGCCGTGAGCAGGCGTGCGAAGCGACCGCCGAGGTGGCGGGACACGCCGGTCACCAGAACCACATCCGCCATGAGCCACCTTCTCTCGCCGCTGTTGTATCGCCACCCCCGTGGTTTGAGAACGATCCTAGCCAGAGCAGTACGAAGGCCCGCCACCAATGTGACGGGCCCCGCATGAAGCGCGCGCTACTTCTTGTTGCGACGCTGGTGGCGCGTCTTGCGCAGCAGCTTGCGGTGCTTCTTCTTCGCCATGCGCTTGCGGCGCTTCTTGATGACTGAGCCCATGAGTGTCCTTTGCGTTCAAGCGTGAATAGGTGGGTCGTGCTGGGTTGCTGCGAACTGCCGTGTCGACGCACGCTCTTGGAGACACGATGGTTGCAGGCACGAGCTCCGCACCACGCCGAACATTCTGCGCTAGCCTACCGCCCCCGCTTCCCCCTGCCCAAACCCCGGTCCGTCCAGCCGACCCGTTCCTGCCATGGCACAGATGAAGGTGGGCCGCCCAACGGCGGCCCACCTTCATCGTCCATCAGTGAATGCCTGCTCAGGCGGTGTCGACGAAAGAGGCACGTAGATAATCGTGAACCGCACTCTCCGGGACACGGAACGAGCGACCGACCCGAACGGCCGGAAGCTCGCCACTGTGCACCAGGCGATACACCGTCATCTTCGACACGCGCATGAGCGAGGCGACTTCGGCAACGGTGACAAACCGAACCTCAGCCAGCTGGCGTTCCTGAGCCATCGTGCACCTCGATCTTCTACACGTGCCATAGCGCCGGCTTCCCCTCCGGCAGACAACCACGTACGTGCAAGCAGTCACGATAGGGGCAGAAATGACTCATGGGGAAGCCTCAGAAGCACTAGTTCGATATTTGTCCAGCCGACACGCCGAGAATCGGCCCGTCAGTCGAACCAGACGTCGAGGCCATGATGGGGAAACACGGCCTCCCTGGTGGCCATCACCGCAAAGTCCACCGGGTCGGCGGGGTCATAGCCGACCTCCCATGAACGCCACCACACTCGACCCCGCTCGGCCACACCGTCGCCCATATGGGTCGGCCCGGCCTGACCACTGATCTGCTCGACATGGTCCCGCCAGACCTGCGGCACCTCGGCGACGAGCGGAATCGGGCGATGCGCGGCAATGGCGGTCAGATGGGTCCAGGCGAGAGGCACGACATCAACGACCGCGTACCCGCCACCGCCGAGTGCTACCCACCTGCCGTCGCACACCTCGTGAGCCAGATCGTGGATGGACTCATATGACGTTCGCTGGGCGTCCAGCGACAGCGACAGATGCGCTAGGGGGTCCAGGAAGTGCGAGTCGCACCCGTGCTGGCTCACCAGGATCTCAGGTCTGAAAGCGCGCAGTACAGGAGGCACGACGGAGTGGAATGCCCGTAACCACGCAGCATCACCGGTGCCGGGCGGCAGCGCCACGTTGACGGCTGTCCCTGGCGCACCCGGCCCGCCGATGTCACCAGGAAAGCCAGTGCCTGGGAACAGAACCCGACCGGTCTCGTGGATTGAGATGGTGAGCACCCGTGGGTCGTTCCAGAAGATACGTTCCACGCCGTCACCGTGATGGACGTCAACGTCGACATAGGCGACTCGCTGGGCGCCGTTGTCGAGCAGCGACTTGATCGCCACAGCAACGTCGTTGTAGATGCAGAACCCCGATGCCCTGTCCGGCATCGCATGGTGCAGCCCGCCGCAAAAATTGACGCCGTGCTCGGTCTCGCCGCGCCAGACCGCACCGGCAACGTCCAGGGAACCGGCCACGATACGGGCGCTGATGTCGTGCATCTCGTGGAAGGCGGGATCGTCCTCGGTGCCCAGGCCGCGTGACTGGTCGGCATCCCGTGGCTCGACAGACGCCTGACGGACCGCTGCCACGTAGCCGGCATCGTGAACTGTGAGCAGGACCTCGTCGTCGGGCACGGCCGGATTGACGACCTCGACGTCAGGCCCGTCGAAAAGGCCAAAGGCTCCGCACAGCCGAGCCGTCAGGTCGAGGCGCAACGGATTCATGGGGTGGTCCAGCCCGAAGTCATACCCCGTGAAACTCTGGTCCCAGACCACGCGCGCCTGTGTTGGCATGATTGCACGCTACCGGCCGGCCGGCCGGGCATGTGGCCGACCTGATCGTCCAGCGCCCTTGAGGAGGACACAGTGGCCAAGAACCGCTTGTACGAAGACGACGTCCTGGTGATCGGGCTCGGCCGATTCGGCGCCGAGGCTGCCCTTGAGCTGTATCGACTCGGGCACAAGGTCATCGCCATCGAGAAGGACCAGACCCTGGCCGACAGCTACTCCGGTCGACTGACCCGGATCATCCTCGCCGACGCCTCCCAGCCGCGAACCATCGAGGCGTGCCGCGCGGGCAACTTCAAGATTGCCGTGATCGGCATCGGCTCATCGGTCGAGGCGTCGGTCCTGACCGCCGGCAATCTCGTCGACGCAGGGATACCGTCCATCTGGGCCTCGGCCGTCAGCCTCGAGCACGCCCGCATCCTGGAGCGGATCGGGGTGCACCATGTGGTCCAGCCGGAGAACGACTCGGGCCGACGGGTCGCACACCTGGTCAACGGCAAGCTGCAGGACTACATCCAGTTCGACGACGGCTACGCCATCGTCAAGATGGCCCCGCCCCGCGAGACTATTGGTTTCACGTTGGCGCAGAGCCAGATTCGCAGCAAGTACGGCGTGACGGTCGTCGGTGTGAAGGCCCCTGGCGAGGACTTCACCCACGCGGTGCCAGAGACCAAGGTGACGGCTCAGCACACCCTCATCGTCAGCGGCCCGAGCGAGCTCATCGACCGGCTGGCCGGACGCCCCTGACCGCGTGCCGTGTGCCGGGCGCCGGGCGCCGGGTGCAAGGTGCGCACATTCGACCCGTCGCGTCAGCCGGAACGGTTGTCGAGCACGAGGCACATCTCGATCTCAGTCAGCTGATCGTCATGCGGGTAGGGGACGCTGTGACCCGTGGCCACGAATCCTTCTCGCTCGTACAGAGCCCTGGCGGCGTTGTTGTCGCCCACGACGTGAAGCACGACACGTCGTCTGCCGGCTGTTCGGGCCTGTGCGACCACGGCGTCGACCAGGGCCCGACCGACGCCCATCCGACGAAAGCCGGGATCAACCCACATCCCGAACAGACTGCAGTCGCCGGGGTCGGTCACGCCGTGTTCGGAGAACACCGCAGAGCCGGCCGTTGCCCGGCCCACCCGAGCCTGGAGGACGACATTGTCGGTCAACCGCTGCTTCCACAGCTGCTCGTCGAAGCTGGCCGCCTCACCATGGGTGCTGCCGAAGGCCGAGGGCGACTCCTGCAACATGGCCAGCCTGATCGCGCGGTAGGCCTGCCACTCGTCGGCGACCAGCCGGCTTACGGTCACCGCCTCGGACTCAGGCATTGCCGGAGGCAAGCTCCTTGGAGCGCTTGGCGGCTGCTTCCATGGCCGTGACGAACGCCGCACGCACCTTGTGGTCGTCGAGCTGGCGCAGCGCAGCCATCGTGGTGCCGCCCGGGCTCGAGACCTGCTCGCGCAACACCGTGGGGTGCTGGCCGGTCTCCTTGAGCATCGTCGCCGCGCCGTAGAGCGTCTGGACCACGAGCTCGGTGGACGTCGCACGGGGCATCCCGAGCAGGACGCCCGCCTCGATCATCGCCTCCACCACATAGAAGATGTATGCCGGTCCGCTGCCGCTGATCGCAGTGACGGCGTCAAGGTGCTTTTCGGGGATCCGCAGGACCTTGCCGCAGGAGCGCAACAGCTCTTCGGCCTCACTCAGATGCCCCTCGTCGCAATGCTTCCCGGGGCTGATCGCAGACATGCCCTCGTCGACAAGTGCCGGTGTGTTCGGCATGACCCTGACGACCGCCGTGCCCTCAGGCAGCCGCTCCTCCAGGAATGCCGTGGTGATGCCTGCGGCGAGACTGACCACGAGCGTGCCGGGACGGACATGGTCGCTGATCTCGTCGAGAAGACCGCCCATGTCCTGAGGCTTGACAACCAGGACCAGCGTGTCGGCGCCAACGGCCGCGTCAACGTTGCTCATCAGGCGAACGCCGTACGTGCCGGCCAGCTCCTTGGCGCGTTCGGCGTTCCGGCCGGTGATGACCAGGTCGGCGGCATCGCGCCCCGAGCGGAGCAGTCCGGCGAGCAACGTGGAGCCCATCACACCGACACCCAGGATGGCGACGGTCCTGGAGCCTGCTTGGGCAGTCTCAACCATGGTTCGTCGCCTCAGCCTTTGGTCGCGAGCGACCGTAGGAAGAACATCGTGTTGGCCGGGCGCTCCGCCATCCGTCGCATCAGGTAGCCGAACCACTCCTGGCCGTACGGGAGATAAACCCGCATGTGGTCCCCACGGTCGGCGATCCTCTTCTGCTCTTCTGGACGGATTCCGTAGAGCATCTGGTACTCGTAGCTGTTTGCAGCCCGATCCTCCTTGTGGGCCAAGGCGCCCGCGATCTCGACCAGCCGCGGGTCGTGGCTGGCGATCATCGGGTAGCCGTGGCCTGCCATCAGCACCTTGAGGCAGCGGACGAAGGCCCTGTCGACATCGTCCTTGCCCCGGAAGGCCACGGACTCCGGTTCGTCATAGGCCCCCTTGCACAGACGGACGCGGCTGCCCTCGTGGGCGAGGTCGCGACAGTCGGCCTCGGTCCGGCGCAGGTAGGCCTGCAGCACCGCGCCCACCGACGGGAAGTCCTGACGCACCTCACGCAGGGTCTCCAAGGTCGCGTCCGTGGTCGTGTGGTCCTCCATGTCGAGGGTCACCGTGGTGCCGGCATCGGCCGCGGCCTGACAGATCTCACGTGCGTGTTCCAGGGCGATCTTGGCGCCGTCGCCCGGCAGCGCCTGACCGAGCGCGCTCAGCTTGAGGCTGACCTCGGCCCTGCCACCCTGGGTCAGGCCGGCAGCGCTGAGCGCCGCCAGCAGGGTCAGATAGGCATCGCGGGTGGCCTGCGCCTGCCGCAGGTCGAGGGTGTCCTCGCCGAGATGATCGATCGTGGACGTGCGACCGGTGAGGTCGAGCTCGGTCGCCACACGGACGACGTCGCCGGTGGAGTCGCCTGCGACGAACCGATGCACGACGTCCCTGCTCACCGGCGCCCGCTCGATCAGATCACGCATCCGCCCACTCTTGGCCAACTGCATAAGCCCCTGGCGCAGCACGCCGCTTGGATCCAACACGCTTTCCTCCGTATGCCGTTCACAACGAGTCCACTCAAGGCTATTCCTGCGGCTCGCTCGACCGTACGGCCCTGCCCCTCGGGGCGAGTCAGGGGGTGCGACGCCGGAGCGTCAGCGAGCCGAGAGCGATGGCGCCCAACGCGAAAGCCGCCACGATCGCCACGTCACGACCGACGTCGCCTGCAGCATCGACCTGTGTGGTGAGCGTGCGCATGGCGTCGACGGCATAGGAGAGCGGCAGGACGTCAGAGAGCAGCTCCAGAACGCGCGGCAGCCCGTTGCGCGGGACAAGCAGCCCGCACAGCAGGAACTGCGGCAGGACGAAGGCCGGCATGAACTGGACGGCTTGGAACTCCGTGCGAGCAAAGGCGCTGACGAACAAGCCGGTCGCGGTGCCGAGGACGGCATCAACCACAGCCACCACGACGAGCAACGACCCCGGTCCTGCGACGTTGAGCCCGCACACCCAGATCGCGAATCCCGTTGCCACCAGTGCCTGGACAACAGCCAGCAAACCGAAGGCCAGGGCGTAGCCGCCAAGGAAGTCGCCCTTGCCCAGCGGCGTCGAGAGCAGACGCTCGAGGGTGCCGGATGACCTCTCGCGCAGGGTCGCGACGCTGGTGATGAGGAACATCACGACGAACGGGAAGACCCCCAGCAACGGAGCGCCGATCTTGTCGAACACGGGGGTGCCGTTGAAGATCCAGGCGAGCAAGCCGATCAGCACGCACGGCACCGCGATCAGCATGGCCAGGGTGCGGTGGTCACCGCGGACCTGCAGAAGCACCCTCCGCGCGGTAGCAAGGGTCAGCCGGGCGCTCATGCCGCTGCCTCCGTCTCGATCAGGGCGAAGAAGGCTTGCTCGGCGTCCGGAGCCCCCGTGCGGGCGAGCAGCCCATCCGGGGATTCGTCCGCGAGCAGGCGGCCCTCACGCAGCAGCAGCAGCCGGTCGCACCGCGTCGCCTCGTCCATGACGTGGCTGGACACCAGCATCGTGGTGCCCTCGTCGGCAAGGCGGCGGAACAGCCCCCAGAGGTCACGACGCAGCACCGGGTCAAGCCCGACTGTGGGCTCGTCGAGGATCAGCAGCTCGGGGGTCCCGATCAGCGCCGCCGCAAGTGACACCCGCGAGCGCTGGCCTCCGGAGAGCCGGTCCACCCGTGTGTTGACGTCGGCGGCCAGGTCGACCGCCTCGATGGCGCGATCAACGTCAGATCGAGGGGCACCGGCGAGAGCGGCGAAGTAGGTGAGGTTCGCGCGAACCGTCAGGTCGGCGTACACGCTCGCGTCCTGAGTGACGTAGCCAACCCGTGAGCGCAGCCCTGGCGACCCCGCGGGCTCCCCCAGAACGGTAACGGTGCCGCCCGCAATGATCTGAACGCCAACGATCGAGCGCAACAGAGTGGTCTTGCCCCCACCGTTGGGTCCGAGGAGGCCGACGACCTGTCCACGCGGCACGGTCAGCGAGATCCCGGGGAGCACCTCACGGGACCCACGGATCACGTGCAGTTCGTCCACGACAACAGCCGGACTCTCATCATTGGTCATGCGCTGGAACTTATGCCCTCTGTCGGATGGGCGACAAGGGTGTCGTCACCACCTGTCAGACCAGGCAGCGGAATGCCCGCCCGCCCCCTCACGAGGTCAAGGGAGTCACGACACAACTGCCGCCGCCGCGAGGTACAGCCGCGCAAACGCCAACGCCTCGGCCAAGTCCACCTCTCGCTGCTCGTCCGACACCCGGCGCGTGCTGACCTCGACCACGACAGACCCCGAGAACTGTTGAACCGCAAGGGTTTCGAGCAACTCAGCACACGGTTGACCGCCGCGTCCCGGCACCAGATGCTCGTCCATGGGAGAGCCCAAGCCGTCGGCAAGGTGGATGTGCGCCAGACGAGGCCCAAGTGCCGCGGCCATCGCCATCGCGTCTGATCCGGCGGTCGCAGTATGGGATAGGTCCAGCGTCACATGGTCGTACGGCTGGTCGACCGGGTCCCAGTGAGGCAGGTAGGCCTCGACCGAACGATTGCGCGCCCGCCAGGGAAACATGTTCTCGACGGCAAGTCTGATGCCAGTGTCATCTTCGCGAAGGGCCACCCCGTCAGCGAACGTCCGCGCGTATTCCTTCTGCCAGCGAAAGGGCGGGTGGAGCACAACGGTGTCCGCACCCAGGGCCGTGGCCAGCTCGATGGAGTTGTCCACCTTGGGCCACGCCTCTGGACCCCAGACCCCTTGCGTGAGAAGCAATGTCGGCGCGTGGATCGACACGACCGGCATGGCGTGCAGGTCCGACAACGCCTTCAACGCGCCTGCTTCCTGGGAGACCGGGTCGGTCCACACCATGACCTCGACGCCGTCATAGCCGAGCCGCTCGGCAAGGTCGAAAGCGGTGGCGCAGTTCTGCGGATAGACCGAGGACGTGGACAGCGCCACTCGCGCGCCGGGCACCCGAACTACGGTCATGGCGTCGAGCCTAACCGCGGGTATGAGGGTGTGCCTCAACCCGCGGAGATCCAGTCCAGGCGCCGCAGGATCACGCCTTCACGCAGCGCCCAGGGGCAGATGTCGAGCTGCTCGATGCCGAGCAGATCCATGGCGGCGTCCGCGACTATCGCTCCCGCCAGCATCTGTGGCGCTCGCTCCGCGGAGACTCCGGACAGCTTCGACCGCTCCGCCACGGTCATCTCGGCGAGCCGCCACACCAAGGCCGCGACGTCCGAACGCGCGAGGGTGCGCACGGCATACGGTCCGTCCGCACTGCGAGCCGCGCCGGCGATCCGGGCAAGGGACCGCAAGGTCTTGCTCGTTCCAACGTACCGGTCGGGCGCCCCCGCCTTGTTCACCTCACGCAGTACTCGAGCGATGTCCGCACGGACCTGTTTGCGGAGCGCCTTGACCTGAACCGACGTGGGCGGGTCGTCCACTAAAGCGCCCCTGGTAAGACGGCCAGCCCCCAACGGCAGGCTGAGCGCGACGTCGGGCACTTCGTCGATGCCCGCAGCGAGCTCGAGCGAGCCGCCGCCGATGTCCATCACCAGCAACCGGCCGCTGGACCAGCCGAACCAGCGACGGACAGCCAGGAAGGTCAGTCTCGACTCGTCCTCGCCGGACAGCACCTGGAGCTCGACCCCGGTCTCCTCGAGCACCCGTGCGAGAACCGCATCACCATTTGGCGCGTCACGAATTGCGCTGGTAGCAAAGGCAAGGAGGTCTTCGACGCCCTGATCCTCGGCAAACGTGAGGCACTCACGGGTGAACGCCACCAACGAGTCGGCGCCTGCCCGGCCGATCGCGCCATGCTTGTCGACGTGCTCCGCGAGCCTCAGCTCGATCTTGTGCGATGACGCCGGCAGCGGGTGGGCGCCGACGTGCGCGTCAACGACCAGTAGGTGGATCGTGTTGGAGCCCACGTCGATCACGCCCAGTCGCATGCGGTGAATCTACCGAAGTATGTGCATGCGAATGCGCATGTGCCGCATAGTCTTGGCGGGTGCCAGAAACCTCCCTCGATATCCCCCGCATGTGGGTGGAGTTCATCGACCCCGCCGACTCCAACCAGCGCTTCCGGTGCGACCTGACCTGGCTCACGTCGTCATGGACCTGCATCTTCGGCAGCGGTTGTGCTGGCCTCTACGAGGATCGCCCCGACGACGGCTGTTGCACGCTGGGCGCGCACTTCACGGACAAGGACGACGTATCGCGGGTGAAGGCCGCCGTTGTCGAGCTCGGTGAGGACGAGTGGCAGTTCCACTCGGCCGGTCAGGGCGGCCGATGGAAGCTCAAGGAAGAAGGTCAGCTCAAGACCCGCGTCATGGACGGAGCCTGCATCTTCCTGAACCGTCCGGGCTTCCCCGGCGGCGCCGGGTGCGCGCTGCACCAGCACGCCCGGTTGCGTGGCGTCGAGCCCCTCACCGTCAAGCCGGACGTGTGCTGGCAGCTGCCGATCCGGCGTACCTACCGCACCGTCGAGATGGGCGACAAGAGCTCCTACCTCGAGGTCACCATCACCGAGTACGACCGCCGCGACTGGGGTCCGGGCGGTCATGACCTGGACTGGTACTGCTCCGGCAACTCGGATGCGCACGTGGGCAAGGAACCGGTCTTCAGGAGCAGCGCCAGCGAGCTTCGCGAGCTCATGGGGTCAGCCGGCTATGACGAGCTGGTCGTTCGCTGCGAGGCTCACCTGGTCGCCGCGAAGGCCGCCCAGGCCAATGGTTCGCGCAAGCTGTTGCCCCTGCTTGTTCACCCCGCGACGCTGAAGGCGCGTGCTGACGACGCGCGATGATCCCCAGCCCGAACATCTGGAACGACCCTGACGTCTATGAGATCGAGAACCTCGGGGTCGACCCTGAGGGGCTGATCGAGGCGACCATGGCCGGCATACATGACTGGTCCGGGCAGCGGGTTCTGGACCTCGGTTGTGGCAGCGGCTTCCACCTGTCGCGCTTCGCTCGGACCGCCTCGGAAGTGGTTGGCGTCGAACCGCACGAACCGCTGGCCATCCTTGCGCGACAACGGATCTCAAAGCTGTCATTGACCCACGCGCCAGTGCTCGAGGGCGCAGCCCAGCAGCTGCCTTTGGCCGACGACAGCGTCGAGATGGTCCATGCCCGGTGGGCCTACTTCTTCGGACCGGGTTGCGAGCCAGGACTGGCCGAGGTGGCGCGGGTGATTCGACCGGGAGGGACGGCGTTCGTGATCGACAACGACGCCTCGCGGTCGACCTTCGGCGCATGGTTCCGCAGGGCCATGCCGGCGTACGACCCGGTTGCCATCGAACGTTTCTGGGCGCGGCATGGCTGGTCGCGCCAGAGCCGCGACATCCGATGGTCCTTCAGGTCACGCGCAGACTTCGAGTCCGTCGTGCGGATCGAGTTCGCCGAGGCCCTCGCCAACGACATCCTGGCCGAACACGAGGGCTCGGGCGTGGACTATGCCGTCAACCTGTGGTGGCGCACCTTCGGCTAGGACCCCAGCCGGGCGAACAGGACGGCAACGACGCGCCCGCCCTGCGGCCGCTGTCGGGGGTGTCTCGTAGGGTCGCGCCCATGGCAACCAAGGCAACCACCCGACCAGCCGGCTACCGCTGCTCCGAATGCGGCTGGTCGGCCATCAAGTGGGTCGGTCGATGTGGTGAGTGTCAGGCCTGGGGCACGATCAGCGAGATCGGTGCGGTCAAGGTCAGGACGACCGCCGCAGCGGTCACCGACCGCCCGGCCATCCGGATCGGTGAGGTTGACGCGCGCCGGGCCGAGGCACGCACGACGGGCGTCAGCGAGTTCGACCGGGTGCTCGGGGGTGGCTTGGTCCGCGGTGCCGTGGTCCTGGTCGCGGGCGAGCCCGGCATCGGCAAGTCGACCCTGCTTCTCGACGTCGCCGCCAGAGCCGCCCGTGCCGACCAGACCGTCCTCTACATCAGCGGCGAAGAGTCGGCCGCGCAGGTCCGGATGCGGGCCGAACGCATCGAGGCGATGGCCAAGAACCTCTTCCTCGCCGCTGAGACCGACCTCGCCAGCGTGCTCGGCCAGATCGCCCAGATCGAGCCTGACCTCGTCATCATCGACTCCGTCCAGACCATCGCGAGCGGAGAGGTCGAGGGATCGGCCGGCAACGTCTCACAGGTCCGCGAGGTCGCGGCCTCGCTGATCCAGCTGGCCAAGGCACGCGGGATCTCGATCCTGTTGGTCGGCCACGTCACCAAGGACGGCTCGATCGCCGGGCCGCGAGTGCTCGAACACCTGGTCGACGTGGTGATCCAGTTCGAGGGCGACCGGCACTCCCGGTTGCGGCTCGTCCGCGCGGTCAAGAACCGCTACGGGCCAACCGACGAGGTGGGGTGTTTCGACCTGTCCGACGTGGGCATCGTCGGGCTCCCCGACCCCAGCGGCCTGTTCCTGTCGAGTCGCGACCTGGTCGTTCCCGGAACGTGCGTCACCGTCACGCTCGAAGGCCGGCGACCGTTGGTCACGGAGGTGCAGGCGCTGCTCTCGCCCACGACAGCGCCCTCGCCAAGACGGACCACGAGCGGGCTGGACGGCTCTCGGGTCGCGATGATCCTTGCCGTTCTCGACAAACGTGCTGGCGTCCCGGTCCGTCAGGCAGACTGCTACGTCTCCACGGTCGGCGGCGTGAAGGTGTCCGAGCCGTCCTCAGACCTCGCGATCGCGCTGGCCATGGCCAGCTCGGTGTCCGACCGGGCTCTCCCACACGGCACGGTGGCCATGGGCGAGGTCGGCCTTGCCGGTGAGATCCGGGCCGTGACCGGCATCCCCCGCCGGCTCGCCGAAGCCGCACGACTGGGGTTCCGCAAGGCCGTCGTGCCTGCCGGCTCACTCGGCAACGGCCCCATGCCCGAGGGAATGAGAGTCATCGAGGTCTCCGACATCCGTCGGGCTGTCAACCTGATGACCCAGCCCGTATCCTGAGCAGGTCACGGGTCGGTCACAACCCTCCCCAGAGGCCTTGTGGCCGTTAGACTTCCCGCCAGCCGGACTTGTTCCTGACACTGCGCCCGACCCGAAGGGATCCATCCACACCGGATCCGCCCATCTGCCGCCCGAGGGGATACCGATCACCGTGGAACGAAGCGACGACGAGTTGCTCCGCGCCACCTTGGCGGCCGTGGCACCGGGGACCGAGCTGCGGGACGGGCTGGAGCGCATCCTGCGCGGGCGCACAGGGGCCCTTATCGTGCTCGGCAACGACAAGGTGGTCGAGGCGATGTCGACCGGTGGCTTCCCTCTCGACATCGAGTTCTCCAGCACGCGACTGCGCGAGCTGGCCAAGATGGACGGCGCCATCGTGCTCGAACGCGATGGCTCACGCATCCTGCGCGCTGCCACGCAGCTGCTGCCCGACCCGTCGATCGAGACCAACGAGTCCGGCACCCGGCACCGCACCGCAGAGCGGGTCGCCAAACAGACCGGCTTCCCGGTGGTCTCGGTGAGCCAGTCCATGCAGATCGTCGCCCTGTATGTCGACAGCCGGCGCCACGTCCTCGAGGAATCGAGCGCGATACTCTCCCGCGCCAACCAAGCCCTGCAGACTCTCGAGCGCTACAAGTCGCGGCTCGATGAGGTCACCGGCACGTTGTCGGCCCTCGAGATCGAGGACCTGGTCACCGTTCGCGATGTCGCCTCGGTGCTCCGGCGCCTCGAGATGGTCCGACGGATCAGCGAAGAGATCGACAGCTATGTCATCGAGCTCGGCACCGACGGCCGCCTGTTGACCCTTCAGCTCGAGGAGCTGACCGGCGGCCTGGGCAATGACCGTGAGCTGGTGATCCGCGACTACCTCGAAGCCGCCCACAACACCGGCACCGTCGAGCAGGTTCTGGCCGACCTGATGGAGCTCACGTCCATCGAGCTGCTCGACCTGGCCGCAGGTGCCAAGGCCGTCGGATTCGCTGTCGGCGGCGATGCCCTCGATGCAGCGGTCAGCCCCCGCGGCTACCGGCTCCTGACCAAGGTGCCCCGGCTGCCGGGAGCGATCGTCGAGCGGCTCGTCGACCACTTCGAGAACCTCCAGAAGCTCCTCTCCGCCAACCTTGAGGACCTGATGGCCGTCGAGGGCGTTGGCGAAGGTCGCGCTCGTGCGGTTCGCGAGGGCCTGTCCCGACTGGCCGAGTCGAGCATTCTCGAGCGCTACGTCTGAGCGGTGCCGCCCGCCCCATGAATCACACCGCCTCATGAGTGGTAGCAGCCTGATGAGTCATCACATCTCGTCGACGCTGCCCAGCTCCCTTCTGCACCAACGGATTCTGGACTGGTATTCCCGCGAGGCGAGAGATCTCCCGTGGCGTAGGCCGGACACGTCGCCATGGGGAGTCCTGGTCTCCGAGGTCATGTTGCAGCAGACGCCCGTTGCCCGCGTCCAGCCGGTATGGCTGCTGTGGATGTCCGAGTGGTCCTCACCGGCCGCGTTGGCAGCCTCCGCGCCCGGCGACGCGGTCCATGCGTGGGGGCGACTCGGCTACCCACGCCGGGCCGTGAGGCTTCACAGCGCGGCAATGGCTATGGTCGAACGTCACGGCGGCGAGGTGCCACGCACCTATGAGGAGCTGCTCGCACTCCCTGGTGTGGGCGCCTACACGGCCGCCGCGGTGTCGGTCTTTGCCTTCGGACGGCGTGCTGCTGTGGTCGACACGAACGTGCGCCGGGTTCTCGCCAGACTGGTCGAGGGCGTCGGGCAGGCCGCGCCCTCACTGATCAGGTCCGAGCTGGACCTGGCAACGACACTGCTCCCGGAGAGTGCCGACGTATCTCGGACCTGGAGCGTCGCCGTGATGGAGGTCGGCGCCCTCGTGTGCGCTGCGCGCATGCCCAGGTGCCCGGACTGCCCGGTCCAGGACCTGTGCGCGTGGCAGAGCGCGGGACAACCGGCGTACGAGGGCCCGGCACGGCGCGGCCAGTCCTGGCACGGCACGGATCGGCAGTGCCGCGGCGCGATCCTTGCGGTGCTGAGGGAGAGCAGGGGGCCGGTCACGACGAGCGCGATTGGCGCCGCGTGGCCCACCGACGACTCCCAGCGCGACCGTTGTCTCGACAGCCTGGTGGCGGATGGGCTCGTGGAACCTTTGTCGGGCAGGAGGTTCCGGCTGCCCGGGCGAAGCGAGGGCAGCCTTCACCCGGACGAGGCAAGATAGGAACGTGGACGAGAGCCCGGGGGCGCAGGGCGGTCGTGTCGACCCGGCTGCGGAGGCCGAGGCCCTCAGACGGGCTCGGCGGGCTGCGATGGTCCGATCAGTGCGAGCCGGCGCGGTCCGAAGCGTGAAAGGCGTGGGCCGAGGCACCAAGGTAGGTGCTCGTATTGCGGCTCGTTCCGGTCACGCAAGTGCTCGCCTGGTCGCGCGTGGAGGTCGGGCGAGCGCCCGACGATTCAGGATCTTCACGCACTCCGGCGGCGCCGGCGAGTCCGGGCTGGCTCGGCTGATCGAGCTGAACGCGGTCCACACCGCCGGCGATACGGCGTTGACGATGTCGCTGGTGGGCACGATCTTCAGCATCCCCACCGGTGAGGCCCGCGATCAGGTCGCCCTGTTCCTGCTGGTCACCATGGCGCCGTTCACGGTGCTGGCCCCGTTGATCGGACCGCTGCTCGACCGGTACCGGCACGGCCGGCGCTGGGCGATCGGCACCACCTTGGCCACGCGAGCCTTCCTCTGCTGGGTGCTGGCGGATGCTGTTGCCACCAAGTCGCTGTGGTTTTTCCCTGCGGCGCTCGGATGCCTGGCGGCCTCCCGGGCCTACAACGTCACTCGTGCGTCCGCGGTGCCTCGGCTGCTCCCCCACGGCGTCAGCCTGGTCGCTGCCAACTCGCGCCAGTCGCTGGCTGGGGTCGCCGGCATGGTGCTCGGCGGTGCCATCGCCGGAGCAGCCATCAGGATCGGCCCGGACTGGTCTCTGCGGGCGGCGTTCGTGATCTACGTTGTCGGCACCGTTCTTGCCATCATGCTGCCCGCTCGCGTCGATTCCTCCCTGGGTGAGGAAGACATCGAACAGACTGATGAGGCGCGTGCGTCGAGCCTGTGGGGCGGGCTGTGGGCAGGTCTGCGGGCACGGCCGCGGGAAGGACCGACGCGACGTTTCCGGCACAGGGTCGACGCGCTCACCTGGCGGGTCCTCTTCGCCTTGTGGTGCACGGCGGGAACCCGTCTGCTCGCCGGCTTCCTGACGTTGTTCCTCGCCTTCCTCATGCGTGATCATCCGATCAAGGGACTGTCCGGCACCCTGGTGCTCGGGCTGGTCGTCGCTGCGGCCGCCTTGGGCAACACCCTGGGCAGCGTGGTCGGGACCCGATTCAATCGCCGGGCGCCCGAGACGATCGCCGCCGCGACGCTGCTTGTCGCAACGCTGGCCGCGGTAGCCGCGGCGGTGTTCTACTCCGCGTGGACCCTTGTGGTCCTCGGTCTCGTGGCCGGGCTCTCAGGTCAGCTCGCCAACCTCAGCCTCGACGCGCTGGTGCAGAGCGACATCGGTGAGACGGTGCGTACCAGCGTGTTCGCTTGGGCCGAGACCCTGCTGCAGATCGCCTGGGTCATGGGTGGGGGGCTGGGCATCGCCCTGCCTCTCATCCCCCAGCTCGGTTTCGGCATCATCGCCGGGCTGCTCGTCGGCACGTTCCTGATGGCGATCCGCAGTCGCATCGCGCGCCGTCGGCGCAAGGCCACGGTGGCCCGGCCATTACGTGCCTGACCTGTGACGGATCAGCGGGCCTGACCTGACGGATCAGAGCGTGCGAAGCATCCGCGTGTTGCCCAACGTGTTGGGCTTGACGCGCTCGAGGTCGAGGAACTCAGCAACGCCCTCGTCATACGACCGGAGCAGCTCTGAATAGACCTCGGGCTCTGCGGCTTGCCCCTCGATGATGGAGAAGCCATGGCGCGTGAAGAAGTCCACCTCGAAGGTGAGGCAGAAGATGCGGCGCAGGCCCAGTGCCCGGGCATCATCCAGCAGGGCCTCGAGGAGCAGACCGCCCAAGCCGCGCCGGGCAAAGTCCGGGTGGACTGCAAGGGTGCGGACCTCCGCGAGGTCTTCCCACATCACGTGTAGTGCACCACAGCCAATGATCCGCCCTGGCACATCTGGGTCCTCAGCCACCAGAAACTGTTGCAGTGCCTCGTAGTACGCAACGGCGTCCTTGGGCGTGAGGGTGTTGCCCGCAAGCGGACGAACCAGCTCACGGATGGAACGCACGTCACCGACACGCGCGCGGCGAACCTCGATCTTGGGACCCAGAGTCATCGTGCGTCGATCACGACAGGTTGCCATCCTTGATGTCGGCGAACATCCGCCTGGCGCTTGCGTCGAACAGGACGATCGACTGGCGATCCGATGTCCATCCGAAGCTGCCGGCCGCGACCCGGTTGTGGATTCTGTTCGATGGCACGACGTAGGCACCGGCCGCAAACGTCAGCACCTGCTCGGCGCTCAAGTTGGTGGCGATCTTGGGATCCGCCGTGTGCAGAAGGCCGGGCAGCCTTGTGGGGCCCGCCAGCCTGGCGAAGTCAGCAAGGGCTTTGATCAACAACCCCTGGTTTGCCGACCGGCCGAAGTCCCCTCCCGCGACCGCGTGGCGAGCCCGAGCGTACGAAAGAGCCTGGACCCCGCTGAGGTGGTTGACACCGGCCTTGACGTTCGCACTTGACATCGCGTCCTTGACCGCGACCGGTGCCTTCAGACGAAGCCCGCCGATGCCGTTGACAAGTCCCTTGAACCCGAAGAAACCGGTGATCATGTAGCCCTCGAGCGGCACGCCCGTCGCGGAGACCACCGTCCGCTGAAGCGCCTTCGGTCCGCCGAACGTCAAGGCAGAGTTGATCTTGCCCATCCCCCCGGTGGCCAGGTTCACGTACGAGTCCCGGGCGATCCCCAGAATCCCCCCGCCCCCGTGGCCGTCGAGTCCGACGATATGCAGGCTGTCGCCGCGGGAGCCTTCGATCGCCTGACCCGGACGAGCATCCGAGCCGACCAGCAGGACCCGACGTGGGGTGCCTCCGAGAGAGGGCGCCGCCACGCCTACTGAGGGCCACCAGCCGCCGACAACCTTCCAGCGGGGTGCCGCCACGGCGAGAGTGACGTCCTTGCCCCTGGTGACCACGGCGATGGGTACGCCCTTCCAGGACGCGACAGAACCTTTGACAACCACCGTCCCTGGCGCCTTGACCGGTGTGCGTTTGCGCAGGACCAGAGCTGCAGAGGGCGAAGCCGGCACGGAGCCCCCGAAATACAGCGGCTTGATGACCGCCGCGAGCGCCGCAGGGATCCCCGTAGCAGTGAAGGGTGGCGGGGTCACCACCGCCGCCGTGGTCGGCGCAACCATCGTCGTGGTCGGCGGTACGACGACCTTCTTGGGGGTCGACGTACAACCGCTCAGCGCCAGGGCGCCGGCTAGAAGTGCTGATATCCCGGCAAAAAGGGCAGGGCGCGACGAAGGCAGGAAGACATGAACCATGCGACCACCGTACGTCCTGGCCGCACTGTCACCGTGCACCCGGTTCAGCCGCCGGCTGGTGAGCCGGCGGCCCTCACTTCGCGTCGGGAGCGTCCGGAGTCGTGACCGTGTTGGGGAGGTCAGTGTCCTGGATCGCGCTTTCCGGGACATCGGGGTGCTGGGTATCGTCCGGGATATCGACGTCCTGGATGTCGGGGTCAAGCACATCGCCGTCCTGGACATCGCTCAGCGGCAGAGCATCCAGCTCGGCGTGGGCAGCGCCAGTGAACGTGAACGCCTCGTCCTTTCCGGTGCCTTCGGTATCGACCACGACGATCTCGCCGGCACGGAGCTCTCCATAGAGGATCTTCTCCGAGAGCATGTCCTCGATCTCGCGCTGGATCGTGCGGCGCAGCGGGCGCGCGCCCAGCACCGGGTCGTAGCCCTTCTTGGCCAGAAGCGCCTTCGCCGCAGGCGTCAGCTCCATGCCCATGTCTTTGTCCTTGAGCCGGATGTCGAGCTTGGCGACCATCAGATCGACGATCTGGACGATCTCCGGCTCGGTCAGCTGCGGGAACACGATCATGTCGTCGACACGGTTGAGGAACTCAGGCCGGAAATGGCGCTTGAGCTCGTCGATGACCTTGTTCTTCATCCGCTCGTAGCCGGTCTTGGTGTCGCCACCGGTGGCGAACCCGAGCGACTGGCCTTTGGCGATGTCGCGGGTGCCGAGGTTCGTGGTCATGATGATCACGGTGTTCTTGAAGTCGACGACCCGCCCTTGGGAGTCGGTCAGACGTCCGTCCTCAAGAATCTGCAACAGCGCGTTGAAGATGTCGGCGTGGGCCTTCTCGACCTCGTCGAAGAGCACGACGGAGAAGGGCTTGCGGCGGACCTTTTCGGTCAGCTGGCCGCCCTCTTCGTAGCCGACGTAGCCGGGAGGCGAGCCGAACAGCCTTGAGACCGTGTGCTTCTCGCTGTACTCGCTCATGTCGAGCTGGATCAGCGCGTCCTCGTCGCCGAAGAGGAACTCCGCCAGCGCCTTGGCCAGCTCGGTCTTTCCGACGCCGGTGGGACCGGCGAAGATGAACGAGCCACCGGGGCGACGCGGATCCTTCAGCCCGGCGCGAGTGCGTCGGATCGCTTGGGACATCGCCTTGATCGCCTCGTCCATGCCAACGATGCGCTTGTGCAGCTCATCCTCCATGTGGAGCAGACGCGAGGACTCCTCTTCGGTCAGCTTGAACACCGGGATGCCGGTGGAAGCCGCCAGAACCTCGGCGATGAGCTCTTCGTCGACCTCGGCCACGACGTCCATGTCGCCGGACTTCCACTGCTTCTCGCGCTCGGCCTTCTGACCCAGCAGCGTCTTCTCGTTGTCGCGCAGGGAAGCGGCCTTCTCGAAGTCCTGGGCGTCGATCGCGGACTCCTTCTCACGACGGACGTGCGCGATGCGCTCGTCGAACTCGCGAAGGTCCGGCGGCGCCGTCATGCGGCGGATGCGCAGTCGCGCGCCGGCCTCGTCGATGAGGTCGATCGCCTTGTCCGGGAGGAACCGGTCGTTGATGTACCGGTCGGCCAGGTTGGCGGCCGCGACGAGGGCAGCATCGGTGATCGAGACCCGGTGGTGCGCCTCGTAGCGGTCGCGCAGGCCCTTGAGAATCTCGATGGTGTGGGACAGCGTCGGCTCGGCGACCCGGATCGGCTGGAACCGCCGCTCGAGGGCGGGGTCCTTCTCGATGTGCTTGCGGTAGTCGTCCAGAGTCGTCGCCCCGATCGTCTGGAGCTCGCCGCGAGCCAGCATCGGCTTGAGGATGGACGCAGCGTCAATCGCGCCCTCCGCAGCGCCGGCGCCGACGAGGGTGTGGATCTCATCGATGAACAAGATGATGTCGCCGCGGGTCCGGATCTCCTTGAGGACCTTCTTCAGCCGTTCCTCGAAGTCACCGCGGTAGCGCGAACCCGCAACAAGGGCACCGAGATCCAGCGTGTAGATCTGCTTGTCCTTGAGCGTCTCGGGCACCTCGCCCTTGACGATGTCCTGGGCCAGGCCCTCGACGACGGCGGTCTTGCCGACGCCGGGCTCGCCGATCAGGATCGGGTTGTTCTTGGTTCTTCGGGACAGCACCTGCATGACCCGTTCGATCTCCTTGCCCCGACCGATGACCGGGTCCAGCTTGCCCTCACGGGCATCCTGGGTCAGGTTGCGCCCGAACTGGTCGAGGACGAGTGATCCGGCAGGAGTGCCTTCGGCCGGACCGACGCCGACACCCTGCGGCTCCTTGCCCTGATATCCGCTGAGCAGCTGGATAACCTGCTGGCGGACCCGGTTGAGGTCCGCGCCGAGCTTGACCAGCACCTGGGCTGCGACACCCTCACCCTCACGGATCAGGCCGAGCAGGATGTGCTCGGTGCCGATGTAGTTGTGGCCGAGCTGCAGCGCCTCGCGCAGGCTCAGCTCCAGGACCTTCTTGGCCCGCGGGGTGAAGGGGATGTGACCGGACGGGGCCTGCTGACCCTGGCCAATGATCTCCTGGACCTGCTCGCGCACGGCATCCAGGGAGATACCAAGGCTCTCAAGTGCCTTGGCGGCGACGCCTTCGCCCTCGTGGATCAGGCCGAGCAGAATGTGCTCGGTTCCGATGTAGTTGTGGTTGAGCATGCGCGCTTCTTCCTGCGCAAGCACGACCACCCGGCGGGCCCGGTCGGTAAACCGTTCAAACATCGCTCTCACTCCTCGCTATCGAGATACCTCGATATTACGTGTGCTCACCCACAGGCGCCTAAGTAGCGCCCCCACTGATGCGTGATCGGGACAACGACGCGGTATGCCGCCGTGTTCCGCGACATGAGCCACCTTGGCTCATGTTCGCCCTCGGCGTATCCGATCCATCCCACCCACGCCGGGTTGGCCGGCCGGAACCTTTGCCACCGACGGTGCGTCGGAGGGACATGAGAAGAGTCGTCCCGGTCTGGGTGGCATGTGTGGGCCTGCTCGCTGGCTGCGGGACGATCGACCGGCCGGCCAACCCGTCCGAGGACAACGCCTCGTTCCGGGACCGCGCGCTCGCTGTGGCCACGGCCTGGCAGGACGGCGGCATGAGCACGGCCTGGACCACAGGTTTTGTCCCGCTGCAGGAGCTCACCGTGGAGCCTGCGTGGACCCCGAACGGCGACCTCAAGGCCTCCTACGGCAACGGCTGGATCCGCAGCACGTCTGCCCTGCCCGACATCGCTGGCCAGAGCGAGATCCGGTTCGCGGACGGCACGTCCCTGCCCGTTCCGCTGGTTGGCGCGCAGACGGCATACAGCCGGCTCCCAAAGCGGTCCGGCGCCTGCCCCACGGCCGGCCAACCGCCCACCTGCCAGTGGCTGACGATCACCGGGGCCCGGCTGTCGACGGTGGAGATCCGCACGACGAGAGGCAAGGCCATCGTCCCCGCCTGGCGCTACACCGTTGCTGGCCTGACGCAGCCGCTGATGAGCGTCGCAGTGGCTCGGTCGGCGATGACGCCCATCCCCCAGGTGACGATGCCCGACCTCAGCGCCCCGGAGGGGATCGTGAGCGCGATGTACCTCGTCCCCAGCAAGGGTGACGTCGTGGCCTTCACCATCGGGATCGGCGCCTGCGACAAGGATCCGCGCGGGCTGGTGCGCGAGACGCCCGAGCTCGTTGTCGTCGGTGGATCGGTGGCCCTCCCTGTTGCCGGGACGGCCTGCACGGCCCAGCTGCTGTTGCAGCGTGTCGAAGTGCAGACGAAGCAGCCGGTCGGCACGCGGCCGATCGTGGACGCGCTGAGCGGCCAGCCGTTGTTGACCCAACCGACGCCCCTGGGCCACTGACATGGCGGCTCGTGTTCGCCCTCGGCGAATCCGACTCGGCGCTGGTAACGGTCGCCCACCGGTGGCATAGTCAACAGCCGTCGACACTTGACAGTTTGGTTGAGCAAGCGGCCGACCGGCATACAACATTTCTAAGAACCGAGGAGACCAACATGGCCACGACGCGAACAGCCCACGCTCACTGGGAAGGCTCCCTCATCGAGGGCGCAGGACAGGTCACGCTCGAGTCCTCAGGGGTCGGGACCTTCGACGTGAGCTGGCCTTCTCGCACTGAGCAGGCAAACGGCAAGACCAGTCCTGAAGAGCTGTTGGGTGCCGCCCACGCGACGTGCTTCTCGATGTCTCTTTCGCACGCGCTCGCGAAGGCCGGCACGCCGCCGACCTCGATCGACACCAACGCCGACGTCACCTTCCAGCCGGGCACGGGCATCACCGGGATCGTGCTCCGGGTGAGCGGCTCCGTGCCGGGCATCACGGCAGCGCAGTTCGCCGAGGCTGCCCAGGACGCAAAGACCAACTGCCCGGTGAGCGGGGCCCTGAAAGCCGAGCTGATCACCCTCGAGGTTGGGGACTTCTCCGGCTGATCCGGAGAAGCCTGTCGTGCGGATTGCTCTGTTTGTCACCTGCCTGGCTGATGTGCTCTTCCCCGCCGTGGGCAAGGCCACCGTGACGGTGCTCGAGCGGCTGGGCCACGAGGTCGTCTTCCCGCCGGAGCAGACCTGCTGCGGCCAGATGCACACCAACACCGGCTACCAGGGCGATGCGCTCGGGCTGATCGGCCACCACGTCGACGTCTTCGAGTCCGCGATCGCCGATGGTGTCGAGGCGATCGTCGCGCCTTCAGGATCGTGCGTCGGCTCGGTGCGCCATCAGCATGCGATGGTGGCGCGGCGAGCCGGGGACCAGGCCTTGGCGACTCGTGCGCAGGCGGTGGCCGACCGGACGTACGAGCTCTCCGAGCTCCTCGTTGACGTGTTGGGTGTCACCGACGTCGGCGCTTCCTTCCCCCACCGGGTGACGTATCACCCGACGTGTCACTCGTTGCGGATGCTGGGCGTGGGCGAGAAACCGTTGGCGCTGTTGAGGTCCGTGCGCGGCATCGACCTGGTCGAGCTGCCCGCCGCGGACCAGTGCTGCGGCTTCGGTGGGACGTTCTCGGTCAAGAACGCCGACACCTCGACTGCGATGCTGGCCGACAAGATGAGTGCGGTCCTGGGGACCCAGGCCGAGGTGCTGACAGCGGGTGACTCCTCCTGCTTGATGCACATCGGGGGCGGGCTCGGCCGGCTGCGCGCCGGCGTCAGGACGCTGCACCTGGCCGAGATCCTCGCCGCCACCGAGGGCGGCCGCTGATGAGCACTTTCCTTGGTATGCCGCGCGCGGGGGTCCCTGGCCCGCCCGCGGACCGTGCGGTGGGTCACCTCACCGGTGAACAACGCTTCCCCGACGCCGCACGCGAGGCGCTGGCCGACTCCCGGCTTCGTCGCAACCTGGGCCATGCCACCGCAACCATCCGCGCCAAACGCGCGGCGGTCGTCGCTGAGGTCCCCGACTGGGAGGCGCTGCGCGACGCCGCCTCGGCGATCAAGGCCGACACGATGGCCCGGCTGCCGCAGCTGCTCGAACAGCTCGAAGCTGCCGTCGTGGCGCGCGGCGGCACGGTCCACTGGGCGCGGGACGCCGCGGAGGCCAACGCGATCGTGACCGCGCTGGTCCGGGCCACCGGCGCCGACGAGGTGGTCAAGGTCAAGTCCATGGCCACCCAGGAGATCGGGCTCAACGAAGCGCTCGAAGCGGCCGGCATCACCGCACACGAGACCGATCTGGCCGAGCTCATCGTCCAGCTCGGTCATGACCGGCCCTCCCACATCCTTGTGCCCGCGATCCACCTCGGCCGGGCGCAGATCCGTGAGATCTTCGCCCGCGAGATGCCCGGCGTCGACCCCGCCCTGACCGACGAGCCCAAGGTCCTGGCCGAGGCCGCCCGGTCCCACCTGCGCGCGACCTTCCTGCGGGCGCGGGTCGCGATCAGTGGCGCCAACTTCGGTGTGGCCCAGACCGGGACCTTGACGGTCGTGGAGTCCGAGGGCAACGGCCGGATGTGCCTGACCCTGCCGCAGACCCTGATCACCGTGATGGGGATCGAGAAGGTCGTGCCGACCTGGCGTGACCTCGAGGTCTTCCTACAGCTGCTGCCCCGCTCCGCCACCGGCGAGCGGATGAACCCCTACACCTCGACCTGGACCGGCGTAACCCCCGGCGATGGTCCACAAGAGTTCCACCTCGTGCTGCTGGACAACGGCCGCACCCGCGCCCTGGCCGACGAGCTCGGGCGCACCGCCCTGCACTGCATCCGCTGCTCGGCCTGCCTGAACGTGTGTCCGGTCTACGAGCGGGCCGGCGGGCACGCCTACGGCTCGGTCTATCCCGGCCCGATCGGTGCGATCCTGACACCGTTGCTGACCGGCATCACCGGCGACGAGCAACCGAACGACTCCCTACCGTTCGCCTCGTCACTGTGCGGGGCCTGCTACGACGTGTGCCCGGTCAAGATCGACATCCCCTCGATGCTCGTCCAGCTGCGCGCCGAGCACGTCGAGAAGGCCAAGGCGACGCATCGGGCCCCATCGCCAGAAGCGGTCTCGATGGCCGCGGCGGCCTGGGTCATGGGCGACGAGAAGCGGTTCGCCCGCGCCGGTCGGCTCTCACGGCTCGCCCGCCCGCTGATCCGCAGAGGCCGGCTCAGGATGCCGCTGCCTGCCCCGCTCTCCGGTTGGACCGGCTCACGAGACGTGCCCTCCCCGCCGACAGAGACCTTCCGCGAGTGGTGGCAACGCACCCGCGACACGACCGACAGGGAACAACCATGAGCACGGCACGCGACGAGGTCCTGCGCCGCGTGCGCGACGCACTGGGTACGCCGCCCGCTGACCAGGCGCCGCCCGCGCCGGTTGCCCGCGACTACCGGACCTGCGGTGACCACGGCGCCGGGAGCCCAGCCCTGATCGACCTGCTCGTGGGCCGACTGCAGGACTACAAGGCCACGGTGATCCGCTGCGCCGGCGACGACGACGCGATCGGCGCGGCCGTTGGCCAGGCCCTACGTGGTGCGGGCGCACAGTCCGCGGTGGTGCCAGCCGGTCTGGCGCCGGCCTGGAGCACCGGAGCCCCCGGCGTGGTCGTCGACACCAGCGAGCTCACGGCAGCCGCGCTCGACAAGATCCACGCGGTGGTCACCGGTGCCGCGGTAGCGGTCGCTGAGACCGGCACCATCGTGCTCGACTCCGGACCCACCTGCGGGCGACGCATCATCACGCTCGTGCCCGACATCCATGTATGCGTCGTGCACGTAGCCGATGTCGTGGAAAGCGTCCCGGAAGGCCTGGCGCTGCTGGATCCCATACGCCCGATCACGTTCATCAGCGGCCCGAGCGCCACCAGCGACATCGAGCTCAGCCGGGTCGAGGGCGTCCACGGACCACGCACCCTGATCGTCGTGCTGGCCGGATAGCCCCGGCTGGACCCTGGCGGGTCAGGGAAGCATCCAGGACAGGACGGGTGTCGACTGCAGATAGACGATCGCGCACATGAGCACCAGGAAGCCCAGACTCCATCCGATGATCTTGCGGAAGATGTCGCCCTCCTTGCCGGACATGCCGACAGCAGCAGCGGCGATCGCCAGGTTCTGGGGCGAGATCATCTTGCCCAGCACCCCACCGGAGGAGTTGGCTGCCGCCATCAGTGCCGGACTGATGCCGGTCTTGGTGGCCGCAGACACCTGCAACGCACCGAAGAGCGAGTTGGACGAGGTGTCCGAGCCGGTGACCGCCACGCCGAGCCAGCCCAGGATCGGGGACAGGACCGCGAATGCAGCACCGGCGCCGGCCACCCAGGCGCCCAGCGTTGCCGTCTGGCCCGAGGAGTTCATGACGTACGCCAGGCCGAGGACAGCCATGACCGTGACGATCGCGGCGAAGAGCTGTCGATAGGTGTCGAGAAGGGCCCGGAACGCCTTGACCGGGGAGATTCGGATGACCGGGATCGTGATCAGCCCGGCAACCACCATCAGCGTCCCCGCCGCCGCGAGCCAGTTGAGCTTGAACGTCGGAAGGGTCGACACCTTGCCAGACGCGGTCTGCAGGTCCAGACCCGGCCATTTGAACGACCTCGTGGGGGCCGCGAGGGCATCCTTGATGACCGGGATCTGGGCGAGGCTGAACACCACGATGATGATCAGGTACGGCGCGTAGGCCCTGAAGACGTCGCTGCCGCTGTCATGGTGCTGTCTGTCCCGCTCGGCCAGCTCGGCGGCTGTGGCGGCGGTGACCATTCCGATCGGGTAGCCCGATTCGCGGACTTCCTCGTCAACCTCAGCGAAAGAGCTGCCCGGCTTTGAGATACCACCGCGCGAGCCGTGCGACACGCCCGCCGCACGCACCTCGGTGCCGACCTCGGGCGCCTCCACGTAGGAGTCAGCCGGTCGCCATACGCGCAGCAACAGCATCACCGACGCCGCGGCCACGAGCGAGGCGACGATGTCGGTGAGCTGGGTCGACACGAAGTTGGAGGTGACGAACTGGGCGATGGCGAACGTGAAACCAACGGTCAGCGTCGCCGGGAGAGTCGCCCGGACGCCGCGCCACCCGTCGATGATGAAGACGAGGGCGATCGGGACGAAGAGCGCGAGCAGTGGAGTCTGCCGACCCACGATCTGCGACAGGTGGTGCTCGGGCAGCCCGGTCACCGTGGCGAGCGTGGTGATCGGCGTCGCGAGGGCACCGAAGGCCACCGGTGCCGTGTTCGCGACCAGCGCAACCACCGCGGCCTTGACCGGCCTGAATCCCAAGGCAATCAGCATGACGCTGGTGATGGCAACGGGGGTGCCGAAGCCAGCAAGCGCCTCCATCAGTGCGCCGAAACAGAAGGCGATGATGACCGCCTGGATCCGTTGGTCGTCACTGACTTTGGCGAACGACCGCCGAAGGACGTCGAAGTGCCCCGTCACCACGGTCATGTTGTAGACCCAGATCGCGTTGATGACGATCCACAGGATCGGGAAGAACCCGAAGACGGCACCCTCGATGCCGGCCATGGAGGCCTGGCCGACAGGCATCGAGTACGCGACGATCGCCACGACGAGGGAGACCACCAGCGACACCAGCGCCGCCTTCCAGGCAGCCATCCGCAGGACGCCGAGCAGGACGAACAGTGTGAGCAGGGGGAGCATGGCCACGAGCGCGGTGAGCGCAAGCGATCCGGACACGGCATCGATAACTGGGCGATACATGGGTCACCTCGTCTTTGGTAGGAGTGCGGTTACGTGCTACTTCGCGGAATCACTGGAGCGGGTTGGGGGGATTGCCGTGGGAGACGCACCGAGGGTCTCGACGGAGAGACCGCGGATCGAGGCGTCGATCACCTCGATGGTGTGGGCGAGCCCGATCCGGCCGCCACTGCGCTCGACCGATGAGGCCACCTGCATGAGGCAGCCGGGGTTGGCCGTGACGAGCATCTGGGCCTTGGTCTGCAGGACATTCGCCGCCTTGCGGTCACCGAGCTCGCGTGCGGCGACCGGGTTCAGGATGTTGTAGATTCCCGCGGAACCGCAGCAGAGGTCCGCGTCGGCGATCTCGCGCAGCTGCAGACCGGGTATGCCGGTCAGCAGCTCACGCGGCTGGGCGCGGACGCCCTGAGCGTGCCCGAGGTGACAGGCATCGTGGTAGGCGATCGTCATCGGAAGCGGGTGCCGGGGCGCCACGGTCCCTCTCTCGTGGAGGAACTCGGAGATGTCACGGACGCCTTCGGCGAACCTCTGGGCTCGTTCGGCATAGGCCGGATCGTCCGTCAGCAGGTCGGCGTACTCCTTCATCGACGACCCGCAGCCGGCCACGTTGACCACGACTGCGTCGACCCCGGCCCGCTCGAACTCATCGATCAGCGCGCGGGCAAACCCCTGGGCCTCGGTCTCGCGGCCGTTGTGTGCAGAGAGCGCACCACAACAACCCTGGGCCGCTGGCGCGATCACGTCGAACCCCTCAGCGGCCAGGACCCGGGCCGTGGCCGCGTTGACGCCAGGGAAGAACTCGCGCTGGACACAGCCGAGCAGCATGCCCACCGTCCCGCGCCGCTCGCCCTGCGCGGGAGTGCGCTCGGGCACGCGTTCCGCACGACCGAGCGTCGGAGCCAATGCCTCCATGGCTGCCAGGGTCGGTGAGATCCGTTGCAGCACACCGGATTTGCGCAGACGTCGGGAGAGTCCGCTGCTTTGATGAAGCCGCAGCGGTCCGCGCATCAGGCGAAGCCGCCGCGGATGTGGGAAGAGCGCGAAGATCGCACCGCGCAGCGCCCGGTCAGCCTTGGGCCGCGCGAACCGGCGCTCCACCTGGGCCCGGGTCGCCTCGATCAGCTTGTCGTACTGCACACCGGACGGACAGGCGGTGACACAGGCCATGCACCCGAGGCAGGCGTCGAAATGCTCCACCATCGCGGGGGTCATCGGCTCACCCTCGAGGCCCTCGCCCATGAGATAGATGCGGCCTCGGGGCGAGTCCATCTCCTCGCCCCAGAGCGCGTAGGTAGGGCAGGTGGGCAGGCAGAACCCGCAGTGGACACAGTCGGCAACCAGGGCCGCCGACGGCGGCCGGTGGTCGTCGAACGCAGGCTCGCCGGGCGGCACGGGCGCCAAGGACAGCGGTGCGTCGGTGCCGAGCGTGCCGGTCATGGCCGATGCCGGTCCACCGGCGTGGTCTGGGTGCGCCATCTAGATTCCTCCGACGAAGCGGCCAGGGGCGAGACGGTTCTCGGGGTCGAACTGACGCTTGACCGCGCGCATGAGCTGCAGTCCGCCGACCGGGCCCCACACGTCGAGGCCGGCCTTGAGGTCGCCTGGAGCCTCAAGAACGACGACAGCGCCGCCGAAGGACGACGCACGATCACGCAGGCCTGCGACCCACCGAGCCAACGCCTGGGCATCAGCCACACCGGCGAGTCCGACAGTGATCGCGCCCACGCCGACACTTCCGCGCACGTGTGCGGTGAGCCCGGTCGCAGCGCAGATGTCGTCCAACGTCGTGAGCAGGTGTGCAAGCCCGGCGATCTCGTGGGTGAGCTTGAGCAGCACCTCGCCGTCGGCCACGGGCTCAGCGCCCCACCAGCCCGGGGCGTCGTCACCAGCGGTCGCACCGGTGCCCATGAGGTCGAGCGCCTCAGCGGTGCGGCTCTCGACGCCGGGTGGAATCCCCTCGAGCAGAAGGCAGAGCGTGGCACCGCCGGTCGCTGGCCGGTCCAGCTCGAGGGCCGTGGGGACCAGCTGGGAGTGCACAACCTGCTGCACGAGCGTGGGTATGCCGTCCGGATGGGTGACCGGGACGCTCACCCACCTGCGAGCCTGAGGCAGCGGATGCAGGCGGAAGGCCGCCTGGGTGATCACGCCCAGCGTGCCGAAGGATCCGGTGAGCAGCTTGCCCACGTCGTAGCCCGCGACGTTCTTCACGACCTTGCCGCCCGAGTGCGCGACGACACCGTCGGCCCGGACGAAAGTCACCCCGATGAGCAGGTCACGGACCGGGCCGTGGAGAAGCCGGGTCGGGCCGGTCGCAGCGGTGGCGACGAGGCCGCCGACCGTGCCACGGCGAGCGGGATCCACGCCCAGCCACTGACCGGATCCCGCGAGGGCGGCCTGGAGGTCGTCGAGCCGCCGGCCGGCGCCCACCACGACGATCAGGTCGCCGGCCGCATGCTCGACCACAGCGTTCATGCGCGTCGTGTCGAGCACCAGATCCACGCGCTCCGGCCTGGCACCCCAAGTGAGCTTGGTGCCCGAACCACGCACCACGACCGCCAGGTCGTGGCTGGCTGCAACCCGCATCACGGCAGCGGTCTGCTCGGTGCTGCCAGGCTGCGCCACCCAGCGGGTCGGCATACCGTCCACGGCATCCGCCTCTGTGGCGACGACGGCGTGACCTTCCGTTGCAGCACTGAGCTCTTCCAGGATGACGTCGCCCATCAGAAGACCTCCGCGAGGCCGGCGTCGGCCAGTGGATGGGCGCCCTTGTGCCGGCCAGGGACCTCACCGCACAAGCGTGGGGTGGGGAAGATCTTGCCCGGGTTGGAGATCGACGAGGGGTCAAAAGCACACCGCACCAGCTGCATCGTGTCGAGGTCGTCATCGCTGAACATTCGTGGCATGTACTTGGCCTTGTCGGAGCCGACCCCGTGCTCACCGGTGATCGAGCCGCCATACTCGATGCACAGATCCACGATCGCGCCGGAGACTTGTTCGGCCCGGTTGGACTCGCCCGGCACCGCGGCGTCGAACAGCACCAGCGGGTGCAGGTTGCCGTCGCCGGCGTGGAAGACGTTGGCAACGCGCACGCCTGCTTCGTCCGAGATCGCAGCGATGCGTCGCAGCACCTCCGGAAGCGCTGTTCGCGGGATGACGCCGTCCTGGACGATGTAGTCGGGACTGATCCGCCCGACCGCGGCGAAGGCGGACTTGCGACCCTTCCAGAACAGCGCCCGCTCGGCGTCATCGGCCGCGATGCGGATCTCGAACGCACCGTTGTCACGACAGAACGCCTCCACCTCGTCGAACTGGTGGGCCACCTCTGCGGCCGGACCGTCGAGCTCGACGATGAGCACTGCGCCTGCACCGCCGGGGTAGCCACAGTGGACCGCCGCCTCGGCGGCCTCGATCGCAAGTGCGTCCATCATCTCGATCGCCGCCGGGATGACCCCGGCCCCGATGATCGCGGACACGGCCGCGCCGGCCTGGTCGGTGTGTGGAAAGGCCGCGAGCAGGGTGCGCACCGCCTCGGGCGTGCGGGTCAACCGGACGGTCACCTTGGTGGCGATGCCCAGGGTTCCCTCCGATCCCACGATGGCACCCAGCAGGTCGTAGCCCGGTGCGTCGACCGCCTTGCCACCGATCTGCACGACCTCGCCACCGGGGGTCACCAGCTCAAGCCCGGTGACGTGGTTGGTGGTGAAGCCGTACTTCAGGCAGTGGGCGCCACCCGAGTTCTCGGCGACGTTGCCACCGATCGAGCAGATCTGCTGGCTCGAGGGATCGGGTGCGTAGTAGTAACCCTGAGGCTGGGCAGCCCGGGTCAGCTGGAGGTTGACCACGCCGGGCTCGACGACGGCCCGCTGGTTGGCCCGATCGATCTCAAGGATCTCGCGCATCCTGGACATCACGATCAGCACGCCGTCCGCGTGCGGGAGCGCTCCGCCGGAAAGGCCGGTGCCCGAGCCTCGCGCGACGAACGGCACCCCGGCGGTCGCGCACGCCCGGACAACGGCCGCAACATGAGCCGTCGTCTCGACCAGCACCACGAGCGCGGGGGTCACCTTGTGGTGCGTCAGTCCGTCGCACTCGTACGTGCGCAGGCGCTGGTGGTCCGTGATGATCGCGTCGTCACCCAGGAGGGGGCGCAACTGATCAGCAAGCCCGCGCGCATCCATGCCTCAGGGCATCCGCTCGTATGCCGGGAGGGTGAGGAACTCGGCGAAGTCGTCGGCGATGGCGACGTC
>DATCNE010000127.1:0-3519 GCA_036565395.1 Dermatophilaceae bacterium | reverse complement strand
GCGGTGATGCCCGGCACGGTTCGGATCTCCACGTCGGATCGGGATTCTCGAACCGTTGCGGCCAGGTAGCTGAAGGTGGAATAAATGTTCGGGTCGCCGATGGTGGCGAAGGCGATCGTCGTGGCGCCGTCATCGAAGGCTTTGAGAATGAGCGCAGCCGCGGCCTCCCAAGCGCGGGTCCGGCGTTCAGACACCCCCCCGCGGTCAGTGAGGGCGAACGGGGCACGGACGATCCGGACCGTGTCGTTGCTGTTGTCGCCGCCCGGGAGCAGGTGAGCGCGCACGATCGCCTCGGCATACCCGATCTCATCGCGATCGTCGCGAACCGGCACCACGACGAGGTCCGCTTCGCGGAGCACCCGAAGTGCCTGCAGGGTAAGGAGTTCCGGGTCACCTGGCCCGACACCGACACCGATCAGGAGGCTCATCAGGCGGACCGTCTTTCGGTGACGACTGCGGCCAGCGGCTCCGTGGTCACGTCATCCAGGCGTAGATAGTCGGCGCCCAGGTCAATGGCCAGTCTTTCGGCCAGTCGCAGCTTGACCGGTCCGCGTTCGCAGTCCAGCACCACCACATCGTGTGCGCGCAACCCGGCGCCAGCCCGGGCGGCGCTGGCAGCGTCGGCCCGTCCGTCGGTGATAAGCAGGACCAAGGGGCGGCGCAGCGGGTCCCGCAACCGTTCGGCACTGATGACCTGAACGGCCTTGGCCAACCCCGCGGCCAGTGGCGTGCGACCGCCGGTCTGGATCGCCTCGAGTCGGCGGGCGGCGTTCTCCACCGAGCTCGTCGGCGGCAGGACGAGTTCGGCGCCCCTGTCCCGGAAAGTGATCAAGCCCACCTTGTCCCGACGCTGATAGGCGTCCAGTAACAGCCCTAGGACAGCCCCTTTGACCTCGGTCATCCGCGCGCGGGCAGCCATCGAACCGCTGGCGTCGACCACGAAGAGCACAAGGTTTCCCTCCTTGCCGCGCCGCTCAGCCCGTCGCAGGTCCGTGGCCGCCAGCAGGATCCGGCCGCCCTGGCGACCCCGGTCGATCTGGAACGGTGCCGCCGCGGCGAGCGTGGCTTGCAGGTGGAGGGGCCCGGTCATCGCACTCGTCGGAAGGGTCCCCACGGTCCGGCCGCGACCGGTCCGGGCCGCGGAACGACGTCCGGGGGTGCCGGCGGTCTTGCCGGTGCCCCGGATCAGCGGCGCCCGGCCTGCGTGCCCGGTCGGAGCGGTCTGAGGCTGGGTCGGTGAGCTGCCGCAGTTCCGAGTTGAGGCGTCATCGCCGGAATCCTGGGTGGAGGACTCGTCGCCGGCGCTCGGCTCCTCCGGCGAAGGTTCAGCATCCGTGCCGGGCTGACCGCCGCCACCGGGACCGCCATCATCGTCCGGGTCGCCGTCCGGGTCGGGTTCCGGCTGGTCTGGCGAGTTCTGGCTGGCCCGATCCAGCGCCTCGTCCAGTGCCTCGGTGTCCAGGCCAGGCTCATCGAAGGGGTTGCGGCGTTTCCGGTGGGGAAGGGCCAGCAGGGCCGCGGACCGGACGTCCTCGGCAGTAACCGTTGTGCGGCCCTGCCAGGCGGCATGCGCGGCGGCTGCGCGCGCGGTGACGATGTCGGCGCGCATGCCATCGACGTCGAATGCCGCGCAGACCTCAGCGATCTGTCGCAGCGCTGAGTCCGGCATCTGCACCTCTGGCAGCAGGATCTGCGCGGTGACGATCTGAGCGGCGAGTGTCTGCTCGGCATCTGCCCAGCGCTCGGCGAATCCGGCGGGGTCGGCGTCGGCGGCCAGGCGTCGCCTGACCACTTCGACCCGGGTCTGGGGGTCACGGCTCGCGGTGACGTCGACGGTGAGACCGAACCGGTCCAGCAGCTGCGGACGCAGCTCGCCTTCCTCCGGGTTCATCGAGCCGATGAGGACGAAGCGTGCGGGGTGGCTGACGGAGACCGAGTCGCGTTCAACGTGGTTGCGGCCCATCGCCGAGGCGTCAAGCAGCACGTCGACCAGGTGGTCGGCGAGCAGGTTGACTTCATCGACGTAAAGGATTCCGCGGTGCGCGCCGGCCAGCAGACCGGGCTCGAAGGCCCGCACGCCTTCGGACAATGCCTTTTCCAGGTCGAGGGATCCGACGACGCGATCCTCGGAGGCGCCGACGGGCAGCTCGACCAGCCGGGCCGGGCGCCAGGATGCCACCGGGTTGGTGTGCGGGCCGTCGGGGCAGCCGGGTTCGACCGCGCCCGGGTCGCAGCCGAAGCGGCATCCGGTCACTACCGACACCTCGGGCAGCAAGGCGGCCAGGCCGCGTACGGCCGTCGACTTGGCGGTTCCCTTTTCGCCGCGGACCAGCACGCCGCCGATCGCCGGCGATACAGCATTCAGGATGAGGGCTAGCTGCATGGACTCGGCGCCGACGACTGCGGTGAACGGAAAACCCTGATTTGTCAGCGCGCTGTTGTTCGTCCCAGCGCCGTCAAGCACAGTCAAGGTCACGTTCGGTCCTCCAGATCGCCTTCGCTGGTCAGGTACACGTCGCGTAACTGGTCCAGTGTCTCTTGCTCGGGCTTGGCCCACATGCCTCGTTCCGCTGCTTCCAGGAGGCGCTCGGTGATGCCTCGTAGCGCCCACGGGTTGGACTTCTCCATGAACTCGCGGACGTCCTGGTCGAAGACGTAGGACTCGGCCAGCTGCTCATACATCCAGTCCTGGACGACCCCGGCGGTCGCGTCGTAACCGAACAGGTAGTCGACGGTGGCCGCCAGCTCGAAGGCACCCTTGTAGCCGTGCCGTTGCATCGCGGTGATCCACTTCGGGTTCACCACCCGGGACCGGAAGACCCGCTGGGTCTCCTCGGCCAGCGACCGTGTCTTCACCGCCGACGGCACAGCGGAGTCTCCGATGTAGGCGGCAGGCGCCTGACCAGTCAGGTGGCGCACCATCGCCACCATCCCGCCGTGGTACTGGAAGTAGTCGTCAGAGTCGACGATGTCGTGCTCGCGGGTATCGGCGTTCTTGGCCGCGACCGCGATCCGGGTGAAGCTGCGCTCCATGTCCGCCCGCGCCGCGATGCCGGGAACCCCACGGCCGTAGGCATATCCGCCCCAGACCGCGTAGACCTCGGCGAGGTCGGCGTTGCTCTGCCAGTTGCCGGCATCGATCAGCGGCAGCAGGCCGGCGCCGTAGGCGCCCGGCTTGGACCCGAAGATCCGCAGGGTGGCGCGGCGCTGGTCGCCGTGCAAGGCGAGGTCGGTTGCCACGTGGGCGCGGACGAAGTTCTGGTCGGCGGGTTCGTCCAGCGCGGCTACCGCCGCGACCGCGTCGTCCAGCAGGCTGATCACGTGGCTGAAGGCGTCGCGGAAGAAGCCCGAGATCCGGACCGTCACGTCAATCCGGGGTCGCCCCAGCTCAGCCAGGGACAGGATCTCGAACCCGGTGACCCGACGCGAGGCTGCATCCCAGATCGGTCGGCAGCCCAGCAGTGCCAGCACCTCAGCGATGTCATCACCCTGGGTGCGCATCGCCGAGGTGCCCCACAC